>NZ_JBDPLV010000010.1:0-210973 GCF_039871605.1 Acrocarpospora sp. B8E8
CGTGGCGGCCACCCATGCCCACCGCCGTCCCCTGACACCCGTCGCCGTCCCGGGTCCGCCTCGCACGGCACCCGGCGATAGCGCATGCCCGCCGCCATCACTCACCGTGAGCTACGTGGTTGTTTACAATCACGGTAACGCGCACACTGAGCTGTACCGACCTACAGCAGTTTTCACATGTCAGAGAAATCGGACTGAATTCTTGCTGGCCAGTCCTACCGCTTTACCCCGCGCCGTTGTCAGCCTGTCCCAACTCCATGTCGCCGAACGCGTCGGCTACACCAGCAACGCCCAGTAGAGCCTTCCAAACAAACCTGAGCTCAGGATCCTGTGCTATGCCAGCCTGCCGGCACCAGACGTCCGATGGACCTGGGCGAAGCCCTGGGCCTCCGATCGCCCCTAACCTGAGCGGGACACCAGCCACCGCAAGGCGATCGTAGGGCGATGAGGCTACGGCCTCTGAGCAGCCCAAATAAGCCCAAGATCATTGCGCATATACTGCGCGACCACTGACATGAGCCCGCTCACGCCGACTCACGGCTGCACATCAAGAAAATGATCAACAGGGCCAGGAACGGTATCAGCCCTGCTCAGACCACGTTTCCCAAGCTAGGCGGAGAGCGTGGGATTCGAACCCACGAGGAACGTCACCGCCCCTAGCGGTTTTCAAGACCGCCGCCATCGTCCACTAGGCGAGCTCTCCTGGTTGTGTGTCTGGAGTGCACTTTAGTGGGTTGGTGGGTGGGGGCGCGACTGAGTAGACGATCTCTCCCGCTTCGGAGGGGTTCGGGGGGAAGCGGGAGAGGGGGGCGGCTAGAGCTGGTCGGGGATTTCGGAGTAGCGGCGTTCGGTGAAGGCCTGGGGGCCGGCGAAGCCGTCGCCGACGGAGGCGGCTAGTTTGAGGAAGGCTTGTTGGGTGGGTTCTTGCATGCGGTCGAGGTCGATTTCGGCGCCTTCTTCTAGGTGCGGGTCGTACGGCACGCGGATGACGGCGCGGCAGCGGGCCGCGAAGTGGGCTTCGAGGCGGTTGAGGTCGACTGTGGATTTGGAGCGGGGGCGGACGCTGCACAGGACGACTGAGGCTGCTTTGACCAGGTCCGCGTAGTGGTGGGCTTCGAGCCAGTCGAGGGTGGCTGAGGCGGCTCGGGCGCCGTCTACGGAGGGGGAGCTGACCAGGACGAGTTGGTCGGCCAAGCCGAGGACGCCGGACATGGCGGAGTGGAGGAGACCGGTGCCGCAGTCGGTTATGCAGATGGAGTAGAAGTTTTCCAGGACCTGCGAGACCGCCTGGTAGTCGGCGGCGGAGAACGCTTCGGAGACCGAGGGGTCGCGGTCGGAGCCGAGGATTTCCAGGCGGGACTGGGTCTGGGAGGTGAAGGCGCGGATGTCGACGTAGCGGCGGATCTGAGCGCGTTCGTTGAGAAGGTCGCGGATGGTGGCGGAAGTCTCTAGTTCGACCTTGTCGGAGAGCGTTCCACGATCGGGGTTGGCGTCCACGGCTATGACCCGGTCGCCGCGTACGTGGGCGAGGGTGGCGCCCAGGCCGACGGTGGTGGTGGTCTTGCCGACGCCGCCCTTGAGGCTGAGTACGGCTACCCGGTGGTGGCCGGCGGCGACGGGGGTGCGGGCGCGGGCGATCAGATCGCGGCGGCGGCGTACTTCGGAGGATTCGCCGGGTTTGATGATGCCTGCGGAGGCCTTGTAGATCAGGCGGCGCCAGCCGTTTTCGGGGGCGTTTCTGCGGCCTTTGAGAAGGCTGAGGGGGTCGAGGCTGTCCGCGGAGGGTTTGCCGCCCGAGCGGGAGGACGAGGTTCGGGACGGGGAGCCGAACGCGGCGGCCGGTGCCGGGGTGGCCTGGCGGCGACGAGCCTGGTACGGCTCGCGGTCCTTGTCGGCGGGGTCACGGTCACGATCGAACGCCGAGCGGTCCGCGAGGTCCTCGCGGAGGGAACCGCCGAAGCGGTTCTCGTCTCTTGCCGGAAGGCCGAAGGGACCGCTGTCGTTGCGGGAGTCACGTAAGTCGCGAAATTCCTGTATTTCGCCGGTGTCGCGGCCGTCGCGCAGATCTCCTGATTCGCGATGGTCGCGGCCCTCGCGGAGATCACGCGGATCGGGGAAGTTGCCAGTGTTGCCCGAATCGCGAAGGTCGCGCGGGTCAGGGAAGTTGCCGGTGCTGCTCGAGTCGCGAGAGCCGCGGGTGTCCTCTCGGCCACCGAAGGCGTCATCCCGGGTGCCAAAGCGATCACTGAGGGTGCTGGACGAGCCACCTTTGGACCCGAACGGGCCGCCCTTGGCGCCGAATGAGTCGTCCTTCGCGCCGAAAGCGTCCTCTTGTGTGCTGAACGATCCGTCCTTTGCCCCGAAAGCGGTCTCCGCGGCGCCGAAGGAGTTCTCTCTGGACCCGAATGGAGTGTCCCTGACGCCGAAGGGGTTGTCCTTTGCGCCGAAAGGATCGTCTTTGGTGTCGAATGAGCTGTCCTGCCCGTCCTTCGACCCGAACGCGCCGCTCCTCCCGAACGAGCTCTCCTTGGAGGCAGCCGGACCCTCGGCACCGTCCTGTCCGAAGGAGCCATCCTGACCGAACTTGCCGTCCTTCGTGCCGAATGAACTGTCCTGCCGGAACGAACCGGAAGATGAGCCGTCCTGACCGGTTGAACTGTCCTTCCGGAACGGACCATCCTCCGCTCCGAACGGGTTGTCCTTCGCGAAGGGGCGCTCCGTTCCTCCGAAGCCGCCCTCCTGCGTCCCAAATGAACTGTCCTGGCCGGAGACGCCGTCCCGCGTGCCGTACCCGCCGAAGCGCTCGGTGGTGTGCTCGTCCCGCCCAGCGGCCCCTAAGCGCTCGATCGGGATCGGTCCAGTGAAACGTTCGGCCTCGCCGGGGTCGGAGTCGGCGACCGGGCGTGCCGGTTCCAGCCAGCCGCGGACCGGCTCGTCGGCGGCGTCCTGATCGCCCGCGTGCGAGACCCGGGCGTCCGAACCGCCGAATGCCCCGACGTTGTACGAATCCGTATCAACCGGCGACTCGCCGAACGCGCCTCGACCACCAACGAAGAGGCCTGGCTCTGCGGGTGGGTTGGTTGGGGCGTCGTCGTCCGAAGCGGGAGGAGCGTCGGTGCCGTACCCGGAATCGACCGAAGAGCGGAACAGCTGGCCGGAGGACGGTTCGGACGGAACCGACAGCCATGGGTCTTTGGGGTAGGGCGAAGCCTCCTCCGGGGGCGCCGGCGGGGGGCCTACGGGGGCAGAGGACGCCAAAGAGGACGCGGTGACAGCGCTTACCGCGATGTCCACCTCGTCCGGCATTTCCTTGATCGCGTCTAGCCAGGCCAACTGGTCTTCGAGAGAATGGGGATCCTCACGATCGTGTCTTGCCACCGTGTTTCCCCCTCGGGATGGGCTAAAGGGGCAGCAACCACATTGAAGGTTAGCGCCCCGTAACACAACGAACGTGACCAACCGTCGAGTTCGCCTCTCCGTTACTTTAGGTGACATGCGAGCCATCATGATTTCGGCCCCCGGCGGGCCGGACGTACTCACCTGGCAGGAAGTCCCCGATCCGGTGCCCGGGCCGGGTGAAGTGGTCGTTGACGTGGCCGCTTCCGCGGTGAACCGGGCGGACCTGCTGCAGCGGCAGGGCTTCTACCCGCCGCCGGAGGGCGCCTCCGAAATCCCCGGACTGGAATGTTCCGGCGTCATCTCTGAAATCGGGTCCGGTGTGGACGGACTGCGCGTCGGCGATGAGGTGACTGCTCTGCTGGCGGGCGGTGGGTACGCGGAGCGCGTCGCCGTACCGTGGCAGCAGGTGATGCCCGCGCCGACGGCGCTCGTCGACGCGGCTTCGCTGCCCGAAGTCGCCTGCACGGTCTGGGCCAACGTTTTCATGAGCGCGCGGCTGCGCAAGGGCGAGACGCTGCTGATCCACGGCGGCGCGAGCGGCATCGGCACGATGGCCATCCAGCTCGCGAAGGCGTTCGGCTCGCGGGTGATCGTCACCGCGGGGTCGGCGGAGAAGGTCGCGCGCTGTCTGGAGCTCGGAGCGGATGAAGGAATCAACTACCGAGAGGGGGACTTTTCTACCAGGCGAGCCGACGTGATCCTCGACATCATCGGTGCGAAATACCTCAAACAGAACGTGGATGCACTCAACACTGGCGGGCGGCTTGTGGTGATCGGGTTGCAGGGCGGCGCGGTCGGGGAGCTCGATCTCGGCAAGCTACTCGGCAAGCGGGGGTCGGTCATGGCGGCGGGGTTGCGGAGCCGTCCGGCGGACGAGAAGGGGGTGATCTGCCGGGGTGTGGCGGAGAATGTCTGGCCGCTGGTGAGCGCGGGCGCGATCAAGCCGGTGATCCACGCCCGGATCCCGATGGAGCACGCGGCGGAGGCGCATCGGCTGCTCGAACGCGGGGACCACGTCGGGAAGATCCTGCTAGTAAGTTGAGAGCTATGAACGCTGAGGAAAGCACCCCGCACGTGGTGGTCGTGGGTCCTGAGGGACTTTCGCTCGGTGGGGACAAGGGGGAACCCGAAGAGCGCTCCATCGCCGACCTGGTCGAACAGCCGGCGAAGGTGATGCGTATTGGCAGCATGATCCGCCAGCTGCTGGAAGAGGTTCGCGCGGCGCCGCTGGACGTGCCGAGCCGCAAACGGCTCAAAGAGATCCATTCCAGCTCCATCAAGGAGCTGGAGGACGGTCTCGCGCCAGAGCTCGTGGACGAACTGGAGCGGCTCTCGCTGCCGTTCACCGATGACGAGAAGGGCGAGCCGCCGAGCGAGGCCGAGCTACGGGTCGCGCATGCCCAGCTGGTCGGCTGGCTGGAAGGCCTGTTCCACGGCATCCAGACCACCCTGTTCGCGCAGCAAATGGCCGCTCGCGCTCAACTTGAACAAATGCGGCGTGCCCTGCCCGGTGGCCTCAACCAGGGCCAACCCGACGATCACGGGCATCGCGCATCCGGCCCGTACCTCTAAATCCGCCCAGATCGGCCGCAGTCGCGGCCGTATCTGGTTTAGTTTCGGTACAGGAGTTCCAGCACCTGGGCCACTCCGTCGTCGTTGTTCGTGCTGGTCACGTGGTCCACGGCCGCCAGGACGTCGGGATGGGCGTTGGCGACGGCATAGGAGATTCCGGCCCAGGTCAGCATCGGCAGGTCGTTGGGCATGTCCCCGAATGCCACCACCTCTTCGGCTTTGATCTGGTTGCGTACGGCGAGCCCGGCCAATGCGGAGGCCTTTGTGATGCCGTGGGCACTCATCTCCATCAACGCGCGCCCGCTCGAATGGGTCGCAGTTACCAAATCCCCCACAAGCGCATGAACACGCCGATAAAGCTCGTCGGGTCCCATCGATGGATGGAGTGCGAGCAATTTCGCGCAGGGGCGGGAGATCAGCGTGGGCGCGCGTACGCTCGTGACGCCGATGCGGTCCGCGTCCCAGCTGCCCAATCGAAAGGCTGATTCGTGCGCGAATCCGCCCTCGTACTCCACGGCGAACGTTAATTCGGGTATCTCGAATCGCAGCCGCCGTACCGTTTCGGCGAGGGTCGGCTGGTCGATCAGGTGGGACTCGACGATGGTCTCGGTGTGCAGGTCGTAGACGAGTGCGCCGTTCGCGCAGATGGCCAGGCCACGGTGGTGGAGCACGTCGGCGACGGTGTGCATCCAGCGGGGCGGGCGGCCGGTGACGAAGACGAGGGTGGAACCGGCTTGTTCGACGGCGGCGAAGGCGGCGGCGGTGCGCGGGGAGATGGTTCCGTCGGAGCGCAGGGCGGTGCCGTCCAGGTCTGTCGCGATCAGACGAGGAAGCTGGGATGGGCGGTGATGGAGATGCGGGCTAGCCATAACACGTTCCAGTTTGCACTGTGATGCGTCCGCGCCGTACAAGGGGATGTCAGGAGAAGAATTCTCCCCCGGACATGGAACACCCCGGGTCCGCCATAGTGTTAGATGGCATGGCGTTGTATTAGCTGTTCCCGCAAGCGCGAAACCAGTTCGACTGATATGAGCCACCCGGGGAGCTGTGCGACACACCGGGGTGCGCGAGGTGTGTACCCCAAGATTCACTTCCTTAGGGAGAGCGTTAATGGCTCAGGGAACCGTCAAGTGGTTCAACGCGGAAAAGGGCTTCGGCTTCATCGCCCCGGACGGCGGCGCGCCGGACGTGTTCGTCCACTTCTCCGCGATCTCGGGTAACGGCTACCGGAACCTGGAAGACGGCCAGCGCGTGGAGTTCGAGGTCACCGAGGGCCCCAAGGGCCCGCAGGCGTCGCAGGTACGCGCCCTCTAGAAGCCGATATTTCGTGCATTCCGGGGTTTTATCGGACGCGACCGGGTGACGCTCGGTCGCCACGACCAGGCCGCGGGGTCGCGAAATAGCGATCTAGACCACTGACACACCGAAGGCGGGCCCCCACAAGGAGCCCGCCTTCGGCGTCTAGATCGGGTACGGCCCTACTTGAGCGGTTCCAGCACATCCAGCCCCACATACGGCCGTAGCGCCTTGGGCACGACGACCGAACCGTCCGCCTGCTGGTGGTTCTCCAGGATCGCCACGATCCAGCGTGTGGTCGCCAGCGTGCCGTTCAGCGTCGCCACATGCTGCGGACGGCCGTCATCGTCGCGAAAGCGCACTTTCAGGCGGCGTGCCTGGAACTGCGTGCAGTTGGACGTCGACGTGAGCTCCCGGTACCGCCCCTGGGTCGGAATCCACGCCTCGCAGTCGAACTTCCTGGCCGCCGACATCCCCAGATCACCGGCCGCGGTGTCGATCACCCGGTACGGGAGTTCGACCTTGTCCAGCATCTCCTTCTCCCACGCCAGCAGCCGCCGATGTTCCTCGGACGCCTCCTCGGGACGGCAGAAGGAGAACATCTCCACCTTGTCGAACTGGTGGACGCGGATGATGCCACGGGTGTCCTTGCCGTACGACCCGGCCTCGCGGCGGAAGCAGGACGACCAGCCCGCATAGCGCGACGGAAGGGAGGTCTGGTCCAGGATCTCGTCCGCGTGGTAGGCGGCGAGCGGGACCTCGGAAGTGCCGACCAGGTAGAGATCGTCCTCGGGCAGCCGGTAGATCTCGCTGTCGTGGGCGATCGTGAATCCGGTGCCCTGCATCGACTCCGGCTTGACCAGCACCGGCGTGATCATCGGCGTGAAGCCCACCTCGATGGCCTGCTGCATCGCCATGTTGAGCAGCCCGAGCTGCAGCCGAGCGCCGGCCCCGCGCAGGAAGAAGAAGCGCGATCCAGAGACCTTGGCGCCGCGCTCCATGTCGATGGCGCCCAGCATCTCGCCGAGCTCCAGGTGGTCGCGCGGGGTGAAATCGAACACGCGTGGCGTGCCGACCTCCTCCAGGACCACATAGTCGTCCTCGCCGCCGTGCGGGGCGCCGTCCTCGACGAGGTTGGGCACCTGCATGACCAGTTCGTCGAGCTCGCCACCGAGCTGCTCGGAGGCCACCTCGGCGGCCTTCACCTGCGCCGCCAGCTCCTTGGCCCGATCGAGCAGCGCCTGCCGCTCATCCCCCGACGCCTTGGACACCGACTTGCCGATGCTCTTCTGCTCTGCGCGCAGGGATTCGAACGAGGTCAGCGCGGCACGTCGGCGCTCGTCGAGCGAGAGCAGCGCGTCCACGATCGAGTCATCCTCGCCACGGGCACGCTGCGACGCTCGGAGCCGGTCCGGATCATCACGGAGGGTTCGCAGGTCAATCACAATCAAAGGCTACCGAGATACGACTACCGCTCGCGCGCCATATAGACACCGCAGGCGATCTCCAAACCCGGTCCATGCTGCTCACCGTTATCCGGCGCCGTCTGCCTCGGTTCTCGCCGCGGCTGCGCCAGACCAGCAGCCTTGGTCGTCGCAGCGGCGAACCTTGGGTGGCTATCCGAGTCTGCGGCGCCGTCGGATGGCGGCGACCGGTTCGGCGTCTACGGGGTTGATGAGGTCGGCGTTGGCTTCGAAGGCGTGGAGGAGGAGGTCGACCATGCGGAAGGTGTGGGAGTCGGGCCAGTGAGGGGCGCCAGGCGGGGTCGCAGATCATGGAGTGGTGGCTGGCTTCAATGGAGCGGTGGAAGACGTCGGCCACGATACGGGCGCCGACGCCGTCGAGGAGGCCGTCGTTGAGTTCTGATTCGCGGAAGATGTAGAACCACAGCGGGGTGGCGGAGAGCAGGTTGTCGCGTTCTGTGCTGATGCGCGTGCCGGGGGTGAGCACGACTCAGGTACGCCCCTGGCACGCCCGCATACGCCAGCTGGCCCACCACCCGGTTGTGGAGCCGGATGAACGCCAGATGCAGTTGCCCGACGGCGAGGTTCTCGTCGTTGCGGTGGTCGGGGATGAGCGCGCTGCCCGTCCGGCGCGAAAGGGCGGCGCGGGAGGTCGAAACCGTCACGGCCGTCGAAGCCGGGGACGGGCGCGGTCCTGCCCATCGGGAGGCATACGCCGTCGGGCTCGGAGAAGCGCGGGCCGCGGCCGTACAGGGAGTCGAGGTCGAGGGCCGGGGAGCGGCCCTGGATGAGCTCGGGGAGGGTGATGTCATCGCCGAGGGCGGTCGCGGTGCGGTCCATGGTGAGGTCGTGGTCGACGAACTGGCCGAGGTAGGTGAAACCCGCGCCAATCCGGCCATCCTGCTGTACGGCCTCCGGCGCGGTCATCGCTCTGGCCAGTTTGGCGCACAACGCGGGATCGACGACGGACCCCACCAGGCGAGCCGGGAGAAATGGAAGCGGCGGACCTCCTCGGTGGTGGAGGGCCGCCGCAGGGCGGACTTCTCGTGGATGCCTTCGCCGACGATGTAGAAATCCCGCTTGTGCCTGTGCATCGAAGTCATTCCCCGAATCCGCGCCGATGACCACAGCGACGAATCAGGCAATAGCCCCAAAGACCCGAGAAATCCAAGGAAATCCGGGTAATCGAATACCCACCATCTTTGCCTTACAAGGCGACGATAAGGATGTTCAACGGCATGCCAGGTGAACGCGTGTTCACCGTAATTACAAAACTAATCTAGACTTGTCCGGCGCGCATTCGCGTCAGCCAGTCGGCGGCCTCGGCGAATTCGGCGTCGCCGGTGCCGGTCCTGATCTGTGTGGGGACTTGGTCGGCCCGAGGGTAGCTGCCCAGGAAGCGCAGATCCCCGCAAATCCGATGCAATCCGGAAAGGGCCTCTCCGACTCGTGCGTCCGCGACATGTCCTTCACAGTCGAAATGGAAGAAATAACGGCCGATACCATCACCGGTCGGGCGGGATTCGATCCGGCTCAGGTTGACTCCGCGCACCGCGAACTCGCTCAACATTTCCAACAGCGCTCCGGCGTGGTCATCCTTCAGAAAAGCGACCATCGACGTGCGATCCGCACCGGTCGGCTCAGGCAGTGGCCCACACGGAGAGACCTGCACGAAACGGGTGACCGTATCCGTACGGTCCCCCACCCCCGAGGCGACCTCGGAGAGCCCGTAAAGCTCACCGGCGATGGCCGGGCTGATCGCCGCGTCGTACGGAGATTCGGGGTTGGACACCTCCTGCGCGGCGGCGGCGGTCGACGAGGCGTGGATGACCACCGCTCCCGGCAGCTCGCGCTCGATGAAGTTGCGGCACTGGGTGTGCGCGGCCGGATGGGTGACCAGGCGCTTGATCTGCCGCATCTCCGTGCCCGGCCGGACCAGCAGGGAGAACTCGACCGGCAGAAGCAATTCGGCGATGATCAGCAGCGGTTCGCCCCACGCGAACTCGTCGAGGGTCTGCGTGATGGCGCCCTCCAGCGAGTTCTCCAGCGGCACGACCGCGCCATCGGCCTCCCCCCGGCGGACGGCGTCAAGTGCGGCGCCGACGTTGGCGCACGGCAGGCGCTCGGCGTCGGGCGCCAGGATTCGCAGGGCGGCCTCACAGAAGGTGCCCTCTGGGCCCAGGTACGCGAGCTTCGACATACGACCAGGTTAGCGACTCACGCGAGTGGTGTATGTGAATACTTACCGAGTCCCGCGAAAAGCCTCACCCGTGTCGTGAGCCACCACCGATGCCGATGCCTGACACCCCGCCGCTCCCGCCTCGGCGGACGGTGCCGGAAGGCCGGTCGGTCCGCACGAACCGCATCGCGGCCGTGGTCTGGGGGCCAGCAGCGAATGGCCGCCCGCTACCGCGCGCACCGCACCGCACCGCACCGCACCGCACCGCACCGCACCGCACCGCACCGCACCGACCAGGACCCAACCGTGGATCTGCTTGAGCACGTAACCGGAAACGCCGGCCATGACCCCGTCGAACAGCGGCGACGTCATACGAACCGCGCGCTCCGGCGGACAGGGCCGGGGCCGGGCCACCCAGTTCGGCGTCCAGGTCCCGGCGGCGTCGTGGCCGGCCGCTGTGGCGGCGAGGTGGGCGCGGAGGGTGGCCAGCGCTGGGTGGGGGTTGTCGCGATGCCACAGGAGCGAGTGCGGGTAGACGGGCGTCGGGTCGGTCACCGGGATGCGGCGCAGGCCGTGGCCAGCGGGCCAGACCAGGCGGGTCTGCGCGCCCATGAGCATCCGCAGAGCGTTCGGCGCGTCAGCGACTTCCTGGGCGTAACCAGGACCCTCCGGACGCGAGGCTGGCTTCAATCTCTGGGCCTAAGCCCAGGCGGGCCGCCCGCACGGCCTGTTCCTCTTCGGGGGACAGTTGTTGCTGGCCTTTGCCGCCGCGAACCGGCCGGACATAGGTCCGCGTCTCGGTCCGCCCGTTGATCGAGGTCAGCACGATGCCGTCGCCCAGGCTGTTGATCAGCGCGACCGAAAACGACAGCCGCCCGGTCATCTCCTCCAGAGCGTCATAGCGGTAGACCGCGACATCGCGGATGGCCTTGGTGTCGACGACCCCCTCGACCGCCGACCGCCGGGCCAGCACGTCGAGGCACTCCTCGACCGCACCGCGCGCGTTCCGCAACGCCAGCAGGCCGATCGCCACCCCGGTGACCCCGGCGACGACCCCGACAACGACCAGAACGGTAACCAGCACGCCACTGAGCGTAACGGCACGGTCAAGCCTTCGCCAACTTTCCCGCCTTCCGGTACGCAAGCACCCAGACGAGCGGACATGGTCAGGCCTTCACCGACTTCCCGGGATTCCACTGCGCGAGCACCCAGACGAGCGGGCATGGTCAGTCCTTCGCCGACTTCCCGGATTCCACTGCGCGACGCCCTGACGAGCGGACATGGTCAGGCCTTCACCGACTTCCCGGGATTCCACTGTGCGAGCACCCAGACGAGCGGGCATGGTCAGTCCTTCGCCGACTTCCCGGATTCCGATGCGCGACGCTCTGACGAGCAGGCATGGTCAGGCCCTCGCGGACTTACCCGGACTCCGCTGCGCGAGCAGCCAGACGAGCGGGGACAGTCAAACCTCCGCCGACTTTCCCGATTTCCGCTCCGCGAGCACCCAGACGAGCGCAATCGCCCCCAGACCGAACGCGTTCTGGACGATCTTCCCCAGCGTAGGGCTGAGCACCGGGATCTCCCAGAGCTTGATGTAGGCCCCCCACCAGGGGATCGGGAGTACGTAGTACGCCCATACCCCCGCCGCCAAGAGTGGTCTGCGGATAGCGAGCGCGGCGATGACGACGATGATCCAGGCGAGGTGGTGGATCCAGGCGACCGGGGAGAGCAGCACCGCCATCAGTCCGGTCAGCGCGACCGCTGTCAGGGTGTCGCCGT
This sequence comes from Acrocarpospora sp. B8E8, assembly GCF_039871605.1. Taxonomy (NCBI): domain Bacteria; kingdom Bacillati; phylum Actinomycetota; class Actinomycetes; order Streptosporangiales; family Streptosporangiaceae; genus Acrocarpospora; species Acrocarpospora sp. B8E8. Next base: position 11,689 of record NZ_JBDPLV010000010.1, read on the forward strand.
CGCGGTGGGCGCGGTAGGCGGCGCGGAAGCCGTACCAGCCGATGAGGGCGACGGCGGCGAGCCAGAGGATGGTGGTGAGGGTGTCTGGCCAGTACAGGCGTAGGAGCATGCCGCGGATGGACTGGTTTGTGGTGGCGGTGTTGGCGCCGAGGCGTTCGGAGTCGAGCAGGGCGGAAAACCAGAAGTCGGTGGCGTCCGACGGGATCACGATGAATGGCAGCAAAGTAAGGATGGCCGTGGTGCCTGCCGCCGTGAAGAAGGGCTTGCGCTGCGTGGGGTCGCGCCAGGCGGTGATAGCGAGATAAATCAGGAAAACGCCGGGGGTGAGTTTCACGGCTGTGGCGATGCCGATCAGCATGCCCCGAGGCCACCACGGCCGCCGGACCACGCAGTCGAGCAGGCAGAGCGCCACCAGGAAAAGATCTACCTGGCCGAACCTGATCTGATCCCGGATCGGCATCAGATACAGGCAGGCGACAGTGACGACCCCGAACATGATCGGCACGAAAACGGCGGACATCCAAGGTGATAGAGGCGAGCCACCCCCCGATCGCACCGGAATGCCTGGTACGCGACCGAGCGAGTCCCGAAAGGCGTACCAGACGGTGACCCCGAGCGTGAGGATGATCGCGACAATCCACACCCACTGCACGGTCTCCCAGGAGATCAGCGCCAGCGGCACGGCCAGCATCGCCGCGACCGGCGGATACGTGAACGGCAACAACTGCGGCGCAGGCGTGATCACGTCATAGACCGGAAGCCCCTGCAGCAGCGCCCAGCCCCCGGTCCGATACACATCAAGATCGACCAAACGTTGATCTTCCGGATTGCCCAGCCAGTACGCCACCAGCGGCCACGCGGCGACCACAATGATCAGCAGCGACAACGCCCAACCCCACCAGGGCCGCCGCACGCTCAGCGTTACCGGTTCGCCAGTGCTCACGACCAGGCAGGCTACCGTGGACGCTGTTCATCCGGCCCGCCCCACCAGAAGAGGATCCGGCCCTCGTGCCATCACCCCAGGTCACCCGAGCCCTCACCCGGCTCGCCCTCGTGGTCGCCTTCCTCCTGCTCGGTACGGCCCCCGCCACCGCCTCCACCGAACGAAGCCCAACACCCACCTCGACATCCACGACACCTATCGGTGCCCTCAACAGCGCACATACCTCAGCCTCAACCGGACGAGGTTCGACTCCCACCTCAAGCTCCATGGCACCCATCGGCGCCCTCAGCAGCGCACGTGCCGCAGCCTCCACCGAGCACGCAACCCTCACCCCCACAGGTCAGGCCACGATTTCCACCGGAGAGGCGGGTCTCACCAGCTCGCGGATCGCTGTCGACGGCGGAGTTGATACCACGCCGCTCGCTGGACGAGCAGTTTCCGGCGGAAGGGCCGCTCCCACGGGACGTGTTGTCCTTATCGGAGTTCCCGGGCTGGAGTGGAGCGACCTGGACGAAACGCGAACACCGCGTTTGTGGGACCTGGTCGGACGTGGCGCGTCCGCCTCCCTGTCCACCCGCACGATCTCCCCGGAGGGCCGGGGAATCACCTGCTCCGTCGCCGGATGGCTCACCGTCTCCGCCGGCCAGCGCGCCGGATCGGACAACTGCGGCCTCCCGGAACCACCGACCATCGCACCCGACGGCTCCGCGAAAATCCCCGCCTGGGATGAATACCGAGCATTCCAACAAGCAAGCTCATTCCAAGCGGAGATCGGCCTGCTCGCCCAAACAATCACCGACGCCGGCGGAAAGGTCGCCGCGATCGGCCCAGGAGCCGCCCTAGCCGCCGCCGACAAATCCGGAAATATCCAGAAATATGCGCCAACACCCGCAGACCTTCCCGACCTAACCCCCTACTCCCTCATCACCGCAGAAGCCAACGAACTATCCCGCGCCTGGACCCAATCCCAAACCACCACAACCCCCGAAATATCAGGCGACCTCGACGACAACACCCGCCAAACAGCCGCCACCGAAGCCGACAGAACAATCGGCACCATCCTCGACCGAGTCCCCCCAGACTCCACGGTCCTCATTGTCGGCCTAGCCGACGCCAGCACCACCGCCCACCTCCACGTCGCCCTCGCGCAAGGCCCGAAATTTCGTCACAAATTCCTAACCGCCACCTCCACCCGCCAAAACGCCCTAGTAACGATCACCGACACCACCGCCACCATCCTCAGCGAACTCACCCTCCCCACTCCCAAAATCGGCCGTACCTGGACCAATAACGGCGACACCCCGGACACCATCCCCCAAACCATTGCCCAACTCTCCGACGCCGACCTCGCCAGCCAAGTCCTCCGCGACGTCCGAGAACCCTTCTTCCTCACCCTCGTCGCCCTCCAACTGATCTTCTACGCCCTAGCCGCCATCGCCATCCGCCGCCAATCCACCCCCCACCGCCGCCGCACCCTGATCGCCACCCAAGCCGTCGCCGTCCTCAGCGGCGCTATCCCGATCTCCACCTTCCTGGCCCAGCTCATCCCATGGTGGAGCGCGAGCAACCCCATGCCCGCCCTCATCACCACAATCCTCGCCACCGCCGCCCTGATCACCGCCGCCGCCTTCGCCGGCCCCTGGCGCAGGGACGTGCTCGGCCCCCTCACGATCGTCGCCGCCGTCTCCTCCCTCGCGTTGCTCATCGACGTCATGACCGGCTCCCACCTCCAGGTCAACGCCGTCACCGGCTACGAACCCGTCACCGGCGGCCGCTTCTACGGCTTCGGCAACATGGCCTTCGCCATCTACTCCACCGGCACGATCCTGGCCCTCGCCGGCCTGGCCCACGCCCTGCGCCGCCGCCCACGCCTGGCGATCATCCTCTGCCTCGCCTACGGCCTCCTCGCGATCTTCGCTGACGGCTGGCCCAGCTGGGGCGCCGACTTCGGCGGCGTGCCCTCGTTCGTGCTCGGTTTCGCCATCTTCATGCTGATGCTCTCCGGCCACCGCGTCTCGATCACCAGGCTGGCCGTCATCACCGCCGCCGGAGCCGCCCTGATCGCCGCGATCGCGACCGCCGACTGGCTCCGCCCGCCCAACCAGCGCACCCACCTCGGCGCTTTCGTCCAGCAGGTCATGGACGGCGAAGGCGGCTCGGTCATCGGCCGCAAACTGGGCGCGATGCTGAGCACCCTCGGCAACCTCCCGCTGACCCTGCTCTCCCTGGTCGCGCTGGCGTTCCTCTACCTGGTCCTGGCTCGCCCGTCCAGGGTGGGCGCGGCGGCGCTCAGCCTTGCGTACGGCTATGCCCCGGCCCTGCGCGCGGGCCTGTTCGGCGCGCTCACCGCCGCCCTGGCCGGCTTCCTGATCAACGACTCGGGGATCGCGATTCCGGCGATGGCGCTGACGGTCGCGGTGCCGCTGACCCTGGCGGCGTCGGTACGCGCCCTGCGCCTCGCCACGCCCACACCCCCAGCGCCACCGTCAGCGCCAGCAGCGTCCACGGCACCAGCTGCGCCCTGACGACGTCCACGAGCCAGTCCAGATCGGGCGGTTGGTGCGCTTGCCGGGCCGGCAGGTAGGCGAAGGAGAGCACGGCCAGCCGTACCGCCATGAAGCCATCCAGAGCGGAGGCCGGGATCAGGGCGAGCAGGGCGAAGGCGAGTCCGTCATACCAGGGCAGCGCATAGGGGCTCGCGAACAGCCAGGCCACCACGAAGGCCAGCGAAACCGCCACCGTGTCCTGGCCGAGCCTGCGCACCAAACCCCAAGCCAGAGCTACGAACAGGAGCAAGGATGCGATCTGGATCCAGACGCGGTAAGCACCCGCCCCGAACAGCCCCTGCAGGCCGTATTGGACGAGTTTCCAGGGAGTCGCCCAGGAGATCGACTTGCTGGCGTTGAGGACCTGGTCGAACGCGTGCGGCCCGGCCAGCCAGTACGCGACCCCGACCGTCGCCGTCGCCACCCCGGCGAGGAGGGCAAGCCTGGGCAGGTTCCGGCGAGACTCCCACGCGGGGCCGAGCGCGACCAGTCCCACGGTGACCTTCACCGCGATGCCCAGGCCGAGCAGGATCCCGCGCCGTACGGCGAAACGCGAGCCGACCACCAGAGCGGCGATCATGAAGACGATGGCGAAGGTGTCCACGTGCATTCCGGCCGCCAGCTGGTAGACGACCAGGGGGTTGACCGTCCAGAGCAGGGCGGCGCGGCGTTGCCGTACCGGATCTGAGCGGGTGGCGTGGTGGAGGAGCAGGGCCGTGACGATGAACGCGGCGGCGTTGATCAGGGCCAGGATGAAGACCGTCAGGCGGACGGAGCCGCCGATCCAGCTGGCGAGGGCCTGGGCGGCGGTGGCGAGCGGGCCGTAGACGCTGGGAGTGTTCGTCCATTCTTCGACCCAGGGGAGTGGGATGTCCGAAGGGACGGTTACGTAGGGGTCGAAGCCGTGGGTGGCCAGATATCCGTACGCGGCGTAGTTGAGGTGGTCGGCGGAGCCGAAGGGCGGGAGGAAGGCCAGGATCGCGGCGACCGTACAGCCGGCGATCACGAGCAGGCGGGGATGAGGGCCGTCGGCGCGCAGGCCGGTGAGGAGGCCGATGGCGCCGAGCGCGAGTGCGGCGGCGGCCAGTGCGATGACCAGGTGGCCGTCCGGAACGATCCCCAGCGAGTACGGCGGCTGCCCGGCCGGACCCGGGAGCTCGGGGACCATGGCCGACGGGCCCAGCAAAGCGACGGTGATCGTCAGCAGCAGTGAGCCACCGATGCACCCAAGCGAGACTTTCACTTCGGTTTGAGGGAATCCAGCGCTTTGGTGACCGTGGGTTCCCTGCTGGCGAGGGCGCGGGAGACGTCGCGCAGCTGTTTGGCTCGGTGCAGCTGGGAGCGCCAGTCGGTGCCGGTGGCCCGGTGCGCCATCTCGACTTCGACCTCCACCACCCGGAATCCCCGGCGCAGCAGGTCGATGGTGAGACCGGTCTCGACGCCGAACCCGTGCGCCAGCGGCCGGGCCGCCTCGAACGCGCTGCGGGTCAGGCAGCGCTGCCCGTTGAGCGGTTGGGTGGCGTCCCAGCCGGTCGCGCGTTTGATGCCTTCCTTCGCGAGCTTGACCACGATGCCGTGACCGCCCAGTTTCACCCGGTTCGCGAAGATCGCAATGGTCATGTCGGCTTCGCCCGTGCGGACCGGCGTGATCAGCGGGGCGGCGGCCAGCGCGGTCTCGGCCAGGTCGCCGTCCAGGAACAGCAGGTGCCGGTGCGAGGGCCGCCCTTCCGGATCGGACCGGCCCTCCTCCAGCAGGCGCACGGCCTCCGCGCCGGTCTCCATCGCGGCGGCCTTGCCGCGGTTGCGGCTGTGCCGGACCACGGTGGCGCCCGCCGCCCTGGCCAGCCGCCCGGTCTGGTCGGCCGAGCCGTCGTCGACGACCACCACCAGATCGACTCCGGGCAGCTCGCGGGCGGCGGTCACCGTGGCGGCGATCCGTTCGCCCTCGTCCCGCGCCGAGATGATGACCGCGGTATCCGGACTTGGGACCACCTCGGTCATCCGGTCTTTTCCGCCAGGTCCGCCGGGACACTCTCGTGCACGGTGAAGACCGAGTCCAGGCCGGTCACCTGAAGGATCTTGCGGACCGCCGGGCGGGGCGCGGCGACTTCGAGCACGCCGCCCCGTTCCTTGAGCCGTTTGAGCGCGGAGAGCAGCACGTTCATGCCCGTGGAGTCGCAGAACTCGACTCCGGACATGTCGATGACCACCCGGTCGGGACCGGTCTCCTCCAGCAGCCGGGTGAACTCCGACTGCAGGCGAGGCGCGGTATATAGGTCGATTTCACCAGCGATGGCCATGACGGCGTGGCCGGCGTGGGATCGCGTCGAGACTTTGAGCTCCACAGCGCGCACACTAGCGCCGTCCCCGCCCTGGGTCACGTTTCCTGGGAATTACCGAAGAGTCGTTCGCCCTTTGTCCCCGATTTCGGCCCCGTGTAAACGCGGAGTGCGCGAAGCTTGACGCTACGACACCGGCCTGGCCGGAAGGGGGGAGGGTCCTGGCTGTCACCGGGGCCCACATCACGCATGAACACGGAACTTCCGGAAGACCCGCTGCGCCGCCGCCTGCGGGAACGGCTGGAGCTCATCCAGGTCAGGACCGACAAGGCGACCTCGTGGCGGGAGTCGTCTGCGACGTTGCGCACGCTCGTCAATCGTGAGGGGTATGTGCCGATCAAGGCGAAGCTGGCGGTCGAGGATCTGGATTTCCTGGCCGGAGCGCGGGAGGAAGTGCTCAGCTTCGTCGAGCTCGGGCTGCGCCTGCTCGATCTGCACCAGCCGCGGGACGCGGGCGGCATCACCAGCGATACCGCGCACCCGATCCTGCGCTGCCGCAGCTGCATGTGGCGCTGGCCCTGTCCGACATTTCGCGCTATGTCGGATGCGTTCTGATCGTCAGAGTCGTGCTGTTGGCAGGCGGATCTCGAAGCGGCAGCCCGGGCCTTCGTTCGCCACGGTGACCGTGCCACCATGCGCCTCGACGAGGCCTTTCGTGATCGCCAGACCGAGTCCGCCGCCGTCGGGCCCAGGCGTGCGGGCCAGCTCACCACGAAAGGCCACATCGAAGACCCGCGCCAGATCCTCCGCTGGAATACCCCCGCACGCATCCAGGACCGACAAACTCACCATCTTCCCATCCGTCACCGCACGGATCGATACCGAGCCATCCGATGGGGTATGCCGGATCGCATTGACCAGCAGGTTGCGCAGCGCTCGCCCGATCGCCCCCGGATCGGCGTGCACCGGAAGCACCGGCTCCACCTCCGCCTTCAACCGCACTCCCCGAGCCAGGGGCTCCACCCCCGCCAGCACGTCGGCGACCACATCCCCCAGCCCCACCCGGGCCTTCGCCAGCCGGAGCGAACCCGCATGGATGCGGGACAACTCGAACAGGTCGTCCACCATCCCGGAGAGCCGGTCCACCTCCAGCCTGATCTGTGCGTGATAGCGCCGGATTGTGGCCGGATCGTCGACCACACCGTCCTCCAGCGCCTCGGCCATCGCCCGCATGCCCGCCAGCGGCGTACGCAAATCGTGGCTCACCCACGAGACCAGCTCGCGCCGCGCGCTCTCCAGGGTCCGCTCCCGCTCCCGGCCGTTGCGAATTCGCGCGTACGCCTGGTCGAGCGCCTGGCTGACCTTCTCCAGCTCGGCGGGGAGCGCGATCCGGCCGGGTGCGACGTACTCGCCGGTCTCGGTGATCTCCTCGACAGCGGTGACCAGCGCCTTGCTGGCCGCCACCAGCCGCCGCGCGGTGACCAGCGCGACCCCGACGCCGACGATCGCCCCGATCGCGATGATGGTGAGCACGATGTCCCGCGGCCGCCCGTCGATGACCATCGCCATCGTGATCGCCACGACCCCCGCCAGCGTGGCCAGCACGGTGATCACCGCGACCACGCTCAGCATCACGCCGATCGACCGCCGCCGCAGCAGGCGCAGCACGGCGACCCCGAGCAGCGCGATGATCAGGCCGAACCCGGCGCTGACGGCGAGGGCCTGGATGATCACGACAATGGCTCGTAGCGGTAGCCGACACCCCAGACCGTGACGATCCTCCGCGGATCGGTGGGATCAGCCTCGATCTTCTCCCGCAGCCTGCGCACATGTACGGTCACCGTGGACGAATCCCCGAACGACCAGCCCCAGACCCGATCCAGCAGCGCGGTCCGGCTGAACGCCTGGCGGGGGTTGCGCAGCAGGTAGGCGAGCAGGTCGAACTCGCGCGCGGTGAGGGTGATCTCGGCACCACCGAGCCGGACCTCGTGGGCGCCCACGTCCACCACCAGGTCACCGTCCCTGAGCACGCCGGTGCCGGTCGGGACCAGCGCGCCACGCGCCCGGCGCAGCACCGACTGCACCCGTAACGCCAGCTCGCGCGGGCTGAACGGCTTGGTCACGTAGTCGTCGGCGCCGGTCTCCAGGCCGATCACCCGGTCGATCTCCTCACCCAGCGCGGTCAGCATGATCACCGGAACCGGCCAGCGCTCACGCAGCTTCCGGCACACCTGCAGGCCGTCCATCTTCGGCAACATCAGGTCGAGCACCAGCAGATCGGGCGGGTTGGCCAGCGCCCGCCGCAGCGCCTCAGCGCCATCCCCGACGCATTCCACCTCATGCCCGTCCCGCTCCAGATACCGGGCCACCACCTCGGCCACAGTCGGGTCATCGTCCACAACGAGGATGCGCGCGGCAGGATTGGCAGTCACCTTCCCAGACTAGGACTGTGTTTATGGCCGCGCCTCCGGCACGGCGGGCTTGGCCGCCTTCAGCCTGCGTCTTCCCTCGTCACTCCGGCCGCTCCGCGACCTGCGTTCCTCAGTCCAGACACAGGCGCGGCCAAGCCCCCACACCACCGCGAACCCGTTAGAACGCCGTAATTGATTCACGTGAAACCGCTGATCTTCTCGCGACTGTCGGTGGCAGCGCGTATTTTGAGGTCATGGCCCGAACCGCGCTGACCGTCGTCGGCATCCTTCTCGCAATCTGGCTGGTGGTCAGCTTCCTGATCCCCGCCCTGTTCGCGACGCTGAAATTCCTGCTGATCTTCGCGCTGATCGCGCTCGCCGTCGTCGTGACGATCACCCTGGTGGGCAAGAGCTCACGATGATCCTCCAGGCCCTGCTCGGACTGCTCGCCCTGCCTGTCGGCGTGGGCGTGCTGGCCGCCGTGGGCCTGCTGCTCCTCACCTGGGCGCTCGGCCGGCTGGCCGCCGCGCCCAGGATCGTGTCCGCGCTGCTCGGGGCGGGCGTCGAAGCCGTCGTCGTACGGCTTCGCGACCCGGGCACCGCCGGACGCCCCCGCCCGAGAGCCCCATCGGGATGCCCGGCGCTCGCCTGACCACGAGCGCCTTCGTCATGTTCAAACCCTGACGAAAGGCTTCCCACCCATGTTCGACTTCGTGCTCTCCCCTGCCTACGACCTGCTCACCGCGCTCACCGGCCTGACCGGCGCCACGCTCGCCATCATCCTGTTCACCGTCGGCGTCCGGCTGCTCCTGCTTCCGCTCGGCCTCCGCCAAGCCCGCGCCCAGCGGGCGAAGACCCGGCTCGCCCCGGACGTGGCGAAACTCCGCAAAAGGTTCGCCCGCGATCCGCAACGTTTCCAGCGCGAACTCGGCGCGCTCTACGCCCGCGAGGGCACGTCCATGTTCGCGGGGCTCGGCGCCGGGCTCGCGCAACTTCCGTTCTTCCTGGTGATGTACCGGTTGTTCGTCTCCGCGACGATCGCAGGGCAGCCCAATCTCCTGCTGGCGCAAAGTACGCTTGGGGTACCACTAGGTGAACATTTCGGTGCGGTGGTCGCGCATTCGGGGCTGTTCGGCGCGCCCTCGCTGATCTTCCTCGGGCTGTTCGTGCTGCTGGCGCTGGTCGCCTGGCAGTCGACACGGCTGATTCCCGAAATGCCGGACGTGCCAATGTCGGGGCTGTTTCGACTGTTGCCTTATGGAAGCGTGATCGCCGCCGGATTCCTCCCGCTCGCCGCGGGTATCTATCTCGTGATCAGCACGGCTTGGACGACCGCCGAACGTTCCCTACGGACGGTTTAGACGACCTCGCGCAGCGCGCATATTCCGGTCGTCCGCGTCTGCGTGTTTCGGGCAGGCTGAGGGGCGTGCAGGATCGCCCAGACGGTCGTGGACTCCCCTTCGTGCCGTACGCCCCAGCGCTCGGCCAGGTATTCCACGATGCCGAGCCCGCGGCCCCCGAGGGACGACAGCGTCGGGCGGCCGGCCCGCGGTTCCGTGGCCGCGCCGCCGTCGCTGACGGAGATCTCCACGTGGCCTTCCGCACAGCTCCACGCCACTCTGAGCTGCCCGGATGCGAGCGGGTGCGCATGCCGCAGCGCGTTGCTGAGGAGCTCGCTCAGCACCAGCACGGTGTCGTCGACCGCTCCCGCGTACACCCCGGATTCGAGCAGATCGGCGCTGAGGCGTTGTCGCGCGACGGCGACACTCGCCAGTGCATACGGCAACATGATGACGCTCGACGCACTCACCTCCCCGTATTCCCGTACCGCTGAGGGTCGCTAGGGACCGCGCACCCCAGTACGACCGAAATGCCCGCTTAGCTGAGAGCGGAAACCGATCGACCATTACAGCTTGTGAACATTGGACGATAGGTCACACGTACCGTTACCCGTCCGTTACCGCGCCGGTGAGTCCGCTCCTGTAATGGGGTTCCCCGGCGTCCACCCGGAGCACGAAACGCATCCGGGTGCCGCCGCCGGGGCGGGCCAGCGCGGTCACCTCGCCGCCCTGGGCCCGGGCCAAACTCCGCACGATGTAAAGCCCGAGGCCGACCCCGCCGAACCGGCGGCGGTCGCCGCTGTCGCCCTGGACGAAACGCTCGAACACCCGCTCCCGGTCGGCCGGGCGGATGCCGATGCCCTCGTCGTCCACGACCAGCACCACGCTGTCGTCCTCCGGCCAGGCCTCGACCCGGATCAGGCCGCCGTCCGGGGAGTACTTGAAGGCGTTCTCCAGCAGCTGGCCGAGCAGGATGTCGGTGGCCAGCGCGTCGCCGTGCACGGCCGGCAGATCCTCCGGGATCGTCACCTCGACCCGGTGCCGGTCGGACAGCACGGGCAGGCCGAGGGTGGCCGCATGCACCCGTTCGGCCAGGTCGAAACGTTCCGAGCGGACCGGGGGCTCGGCCGCACCGGCCCGGGCGCCGAGCAGCAGGTGGTCGATGAGCTGGCCGAGGGATTTGGCGCGTTCCGCGATGGTGTGCACGGCGGAGCGCCGCTCGGTGTCGGACATCTTGTCCCAGCGGGCGTCCAGGGTGCTGGCGAACCCGCGCACCACCGTGATCGGGGTGCGCAGCTCGTGGCTGGTGGTGGCCAGGAACAGGTCCTTGGCCTCCTCCAGCTCCTTGGCCCTGGTGATGTCGCGGAAGTCGACCACGATCTCGCCGGTCTCGTCGATCTCGGCGCAGAGCACGTCCAGCCAGCGTCCGGACGGGAGCTGGATGGTCAGCTTCTCGCCGGGCAGCGGGAGCGCGAACGGCGGCGGGCCGCCGATGACCTCGTCCGCGGGGAACCCGGTGAGCTCGGCGGCGGCCGGGTTCCACTGGATCACGCAGCCGGTTCCGTCCAGTACGGCGATGCCGTCCGCGCTGGCGTCGAAGACCGCGCGCTCGTGAGCGCGTTGCCGTACCGCGTCCTGGTAGGCGGTGGCGTTGGCCACCGCGATGCCGGCGTGGCCGGCGAGGAGTTCGAGCAGTTCGAGCTCGAGGTGGCCGGGTTTGCGCTTGGCGAACAGGGCGTAGAGCGCTCCATAGGGGCGGCCGCCGACGGCCGCGATGCCGACCGCGATGGTGTGCAGGCCGTCGAGCTTGGCCCAGATGAGGTCCTGGAGCCCGTCGTGCCCGGTCTCCAGCATGACCGGCTTGCCGGTGCGCAGGAGCTTGCCGACCAGGCTGGATCCCAGGTCGGCGGTGGCGCCGCGGATCGAGTCGGGCAGCTGGTGCGAGCCGACCAGCCTCAGCCGGTCCCCCTCGATCAGGACGAAACCGCCCGCGTCCGCGCCGGTCAGCTCGGTGAGGCTGGCGGCGATCCGGTCCAGCACGACCGGCAGGTCCAGTTCGGCGTTGATGTCGCCGACCACGTCGGTGAGACGGCGGACCAGACGCGCCCGGCGAACCACCCGGCTGCGCGCGGCCTCGTCCTCCTCGGTGAGGTGATAAACGCTCACATATCCGAGTAGCGTGCCGGATTCGGTACGGAGCGCGCTCGTGTCGACCTGGACGTCCAGCAGCTGGCCGTCGCGGCGGAACCGTTTGGTCCTGAGCGAGACCTGGCCGCCGTTGCGCACCCGTTCCAGCACGGCGTTGTGCTCGGCCATCAGCTCGCTCGGCACCAGCGGCGCGCGGCGGCCGAGCAGCTCCGCGGCGGGCCAGCCGAACAGCCGCTCGGCGGCCGGGTTCCAGCTGAGCACGGAGAGGTCGCGGTCCAGGGCGACGATGGCGTTGGCGGCCGCGGCCACCACGGCCTTGGCCAGACCATCATCCTCGGTGTCCCATTCGTCCCTGTGATCGCTCTCCATCCCTCCATCGTGCCTGTTTTCCGGTCGTGATCTTGGTGTTTTTCATGGCTCCGCTACGCTGCTCGGGAGAGCGAGAGGAAGTGGGGCCATGTCTCAAGGGGTGTCCACGGGGGACCTCGAAGCCCTGCTTCGCGTGACCGCGCCCAACTACGTCGGGGAGACCCCGCCGGATGTCGCGTTCGGCACGGCGGAGACGCCCGTCGGGGGCGTGGTCCTGGCGGTGACGTCACGCGGTGTCGTGGCGTGCAGCTTCGAATCAGAGCACACGGTGTTCGCCCGGATTTATCGTGATGTCGGTAGGTTCATCGGGCCTGACCCGCGCCGTCTGGATCCGGTACGGCGCGAGCTCGACGCGTACTTCGCCGGAAAGTTGCGCGCCTTCACCGTGCCGTTCGACCTGCGCTTGGCGACACCTTTCGCGCGTACGGTGCTGCCGATGATGGTGGCCGTCGGATACGGGAGCGTCACCACGTACCAGGAGATCGCCGGGCGGATCGGGCGCCCGCAGGCGCTGCGGGCGGTGGCCAACGCGATCACCGCCAATCCGGTCTGCCTGGTCGTGCCCTGCCATCGGGCGATCGACTCCTCCGGCTCGATCGGGTCGTACGCGGGGGGCACGCCCGCCAAAGAGCATCTTCTTCGTATGGAAGGCGTGCTGAACTAGTCACCTCGGGTTTGCGATCGTCACCTAATGTGATAGCTATGTCACGGCATGCAGTCAGCAAAGTGACGAGGAGTGGCCATGGTGGCCTGCGTTTTCGCGATCGTGACGGCGGTCGGCGTGGTGGCCTTGGCCGCCTTCCTATTCCGCAAGCTCGACCGCGGATCCGACGACCGTGACCCCGGCGGCCCCACCGTCGGCCACGCCGGGGCGATGTTGTCGGCTCTGTTCCTGCTGGTCTTCGCGATCGCGATCATCGTGCCGTGGACGACGGCGGACTCGGCCCGGCAGAACACCTACGCGGAGAGCCAGGCGGCCGTGGAGGCGTACTGGGCGGCCAGCGCGCTGCCGTTCCCGACCGCGGGTCTGGTCCAGACCGAGCTGCGGGACTACGTCGGGTTCGTGATCGACGAGGAGTGGCGGGTGATGGCCAAGGGCAACCTCAGCCCCGAGGGCTCCACCCGGCTGAACACGCTCCGCACCCAGGTGGCGAGCCTGGACACGACCGGGGGCGCCACCGAGGACGCCAAGATGGCGGTGCTGGAGCAGGTGCAGAACCTGACCTCGGCGCGCCGCCAGCGGGCCGCCGACGCGCAGGCCACCCCGCCCACCGGGATCCTGGTGCTGACGGTGGTGACCGGTCTGCTGGTGCTGCTGTTCCCGTTCATGGCGGGGGCCCGGCCGCGGGGGGCCACGCTGGTGCCGTTGCTGGCGATGGCGGCTTTGCTCGGGGTCGGGGTGTGGCTGACCTTCGACATCGTCCGGGTCTTCGATGGCGGCCTCGCGGTGCGGCCGGACGCGTTCTCGGCGGCGCTGCAGGAGTTCCAGCGGATCTCCGGGATGGGCTGAGATGCGGCTTCCTGTGGTGCTGGCGGGGGTGCTCGTCGGGTTGAGCGTCGCGGCGGGGCCCGCGGCTGCTTCCTCGCTGGATGATGGGGATGAGCACGGGCTGATCGAGGTCTGCCTTGACGTGAACCTCGTGGTCAGCCTCCGGGTCGGCATCGGGATCGGGGCCTATCCGTGCCCGCCCGATCCGCATCCGCCGTACCAGCCGCCGCACACGCCGACACCGTTGCCGTCGCCGGAACCGTATCCGACGCCGGCCCCGAATTCTCCCGCGCCGGAGCCGAGCCCCACTCCGACGCGGTCGCCCGCGCCCCGGCCGTCTCCCTCTCGGACGGTCATCCCGCAGGCGGTGATTCCTGTGGTCCAGACGAGTTCGGCGACGCCGAGCCCGTCGCCGTCTCCCTCGCCTCCGAAGGTCAGGAGGCAGCTGGCGGAGCCGCCGCTGAAGCGGCCCAACCCGCTGAAGTCGCCGCTCGTGCTGGTGGTGCTGGCGACCGTGATCGCCTCCGCCGCCGGTGTCGCGTTCGCGTCGATTCGCTGATGGTCTCCCGTCGCCGTACCCCGATCAGGTGCGGCGGCGGCCCACCAGCAGCGTTACCAGCGCCGCGACCAGGAAGGAGCCGAGCGCGGCGCTCATCCACGGCGCGGGGGTGAACCCGAGACCGCTCCTGATGCCCAGCCACAGCGATTCCCACCAGGGCACCTGCGGCAGCGCGCCGAGCAGCCACCAGGCGCAGAACCCGAGAGCCCACGGCAGCACCATCGGCCACCGCGACGGCGCCCGCTCCGAGACGTCCCACCGCGCGGCCCCGCCGAGCAGGAAGTAGTCGACCACCAGCACCGCGAACATCGGCACGAACACCGCGCCGATGATCCCGAGGAACGCCGCGTACGTATCCGCGTTCACGAAGATCGCCAGCAGCGTGACGAACGCCCCGACCACCCCGGAGATGATCCGCCGGTCCACCCGGGGCATCAGGTTCTGCACCGACATCGTGGTCGAATACACGTTCACGAACGACTGATCGGTCTCCCGCAGCACCAGGATCCCGAAGAAGACGGCCCCGAACGAGGCCGCCACGAACGGATCCCAGACCTTCGCCGGATCGTTGCCGACCAGCGCCATCGCCGCGATCCCCAGGGTCAGGCAGGCCACCTGCGCGATCGTGTATCCGCCCACCACCCCGCCGAACGCGGCCCGGCTCGACCGCGAGAACCGCGAGAAGTCCGCAGCCAGCGGCACCCACGACACCGACAGCGCGATCACGTAGTCCACCGAGGGCGCGAACGCCTCCCACGAGCCGCTACCCAACTCGGCCCCGCGCTGCCAGAACACGTAACCGAAGTAGACCATCGAAACGATCACCCCGACCGTCACGTACCGCCGCAACAGCCGGACCGCCCCCAACGGCCGGATCGTCAACGCCGTGGTGATCGCTCCCCCGATGATCACCCACACCGGATCCGGCACGGTGACCCCCATCGTCCCCGCGATGGCCTTCGCCCCCTGCGCGATCACCCACAGCTCGAACGCGCCCCACCCGAGCATCTGCACGATGTTCAGCACGGTCGGCAGATACGAGAGCTTCGCCCCGAACAGCCCCCGCAGCAGGACCATCGCCGGGGCCCCCGTCCGCGTCCCCGGAATCGCCGCGAGCCCCACCATCGCCGTCCCGACCAGACTCCCCACCACCGCCGCCGTCAACGCCGCGACAAAACTCAACGGCCGATCACCCAGCGGATTGACCAGCGCCACAGCCCCCGAGAACCCCAGCAGACTGACCCCGAGATTGGCCCAGAGCGCCCCTTGATCGAGCACCCCCAACGCCTTCGGCGGCGCCTCATCCAGAGTGAGCGGAGCCTCAACCGACTCCACAACGACACGCGCCATTGACACACGCTCCCTACGCCGGCATTACCCGGACAGGTTCATGCGGTCGGCAACGCTGGTTGCCCTCTCAGCCCGGTTACGCCCGAGCTCCCGCGGTCTGAAGTTGAAGACACGCCCGGCATCAGCCCAGCGTGCGGGCTCCATGATGCCTCATAACTGGACAAAGATCTACCACGGGTTTGGGTTCGCAGATTTCGAACAAGCGTCCGCAGACGTCCACGGAAGTACAGCCACGTGCGGGGCGGTAGCTGTACTTTGCAGCTGTACGGGGCGACCCGTCGCACCTGGTCAGAGCATAGGTCGAACTGCTCGGCATCGTACAGCCACGAGGTGCGCTCCGAGGGTCGGCGTTGACCCCATCCGTCTTGGACAGGTGCTTGCCAGCCGCCTCGGGACGGCCAAATGACTGCAACGGCCAAAGACCCACCAGCCGTCCCGACGGCACCCAGCACTCCCCCGAAGACTCACCCGCGTGGACACATCCAGATGCCCGCCAGCCTGCTCCGCTCTCCCGATCACGCAGGCCTCGCCGTGGCGGCGTGGGCGGTCTACGAGACCCTGATGCCACGCAAGCTGGGCGGCGGACGCGCGGCTGCGCACGCTCGCCGCTGCTGGGTCGCCGACGCCCTGGGCGTCAGCGAGAAGACCCTCGATGGGGCGCGGCGCTCCTTGCTGGCCGATGAACCGGACGAGCCGTGGCTGGCCCGATCGGCTCCGCTGGGGGCCAAGCGCGCGGTCCGGCACGCGGCGCTACGACTGCCCCGCGACACCGGCGAAGCCCACGCCGCGGTCCCGGCCTGGACGCTGGAGCTGCTGTCGTCCACCTGCGATCCCAAGCGGCGGATCTCGCCGACCGCGTGGCGGCTGTACGGCTTGATCCTTTTGGACCGCCCGGGCGGCGCCGATCACCCGCTGGAGACCTCGGTGGGCCACCTGGGGGAACTCCTGGGTGCCTCCCCCGACACCGGCCGCCGACACGGCCGCCACGTACGTCAAAAAGGACGCAAAGGCCTCGCCAGCCCCACGCAACCCAGGGCACTCACCCCTCGCAAAAGGGAGCACTCACCCCTGGCAGATCCGGGCACTCCACAGAAGACACCTGAACTTTATCCACCTGAACTGGAGACACCTCAGCCTCCCGCCGTAGGCAACGTGCAGGTGGATAGCCCGCTTGAGGCTGCGGCTGACGCCGGAGGACCTACACCCACCAAGGCACCGAGAGCCACCCGCGAAGCCCGGCTACGCGGTGTGCGGGTCGCGGCGCAGGTCTACCGCACGGCAATCCCACCAGCGCTGGGAAAGCTGCTCCCCGAGCACGGCACCCGCCGAGTGCTCGCCGCCATCACCGCCGAACTCGCCGTCCGCACCCCCGCCGAGCTGGCCAACCGCATCGACGCCCGCTGGCAGCACTGGCGATACCGCACCGAGGACATCACCGACCCGGTCGCCGTCGCGATCGCAATCACCCGCTGCGGCTACCACTGCTCGGACCTGCGCTGCGAGGACCACGTCCGTCTCGACACCGGTCAGCCCTGCCAGGCGTGCGCCGCCATCGGCGCGCAGATCACGCGGGCCCGGCTCACCGCAGTCCAAGCAACCGATCCCGCCCTCTCCGACAGCACCGTCCTCACGAACCGCCCGGCCGACGGGCTGGACCCCGTACAGCCTCCGAGCCGGTTGAGCACGGCCGACCGCACCGTGGCTGAGGCCACCACTCCCGCCTGTCCGCACGGCGACCCCAACCCAGCCCGGTGCGCCCTGTGCCGCCACGGCATCACTCTCAAGGAATCCCAAGACGGCCGTCTACGAGGCGGCCAAGACCGGCCAGGTCGGCCGTCCGAGCGTGTGCACATCCCTACCCCGGCACATACGACTCCCGTATGGCCGACGGCCGGCCACCGAGATGGTGGCCGGCCAGGAAGAGACGGCGATGTTCAGCTGTGCATGGCGATGATGGCTTGGATCAGGAAGTAGATCCCGGTCCCGACTGCGGCGACGGCGGCGAGGCCGCCCACTGTCTTGAGCAGGATGCGCTGGGTCTTGGACATGGTCCGGTCTCCTGTTCGATGAGAGGGAATGCGATGAGTGGGAACGGCAGAATTGGGTGACGTCACTGGTAGGCGAGGGTCTCTCGGACGGTGAGGGCGGCGGCTCGGCGGGCGGGGGTGAGGCTGGCCAGGGCCGACAGGACGATGACGATGGCGAGCCAGACGAAGGGCGCCAGGCCGTTGACGGCGAAGTCGAGCGGAGTCTCCAGAAAGATCTCGCCGATGACCTGGCCGAACACGATGCTGGCGGGGACGGCCAGCACCAGGGCGGCGAGCCAGCTGAGCGCGCCGATGATGCCTCCCTCGGTGACGACGAGGGTGAGGATGGAGACCGTGGTGGCGCCGACGGCCCGCAGGACGCCGATCTCCCGGGTACGTTCGATCACGTTGATGGCCATGGTGGTGGCCAGGCCGAGGCCGCCGATCAGCACGCTGAGCAGGGTCAGCGCCCCGAGGAAAACCACGATCACGATGATGTGGTCGCTGAGCACCTGCTGGGACTCGGCGGTGTCCGAGTTGGAGGCGACGTCGATCCCGGCGGCGGTCAGGGCGTCGTCGACGGCCTTTCGGGTCGCGACGAGGGCGTCCGTGTCGTGGGTGCCGGTCATCACCCGGACGGCGTTGGTGGTCCCGGTGCCCCCCAGCACGCCAGCGAGGGCGTCGTAGGTCGTCCAGGCCGTCGGCGGCGCGGCGACCTGCCGGACGATCCCGACCACGTGCCAGGTGCCGAACCGACCATCTATGCGCAGCTGGACGTCGTCGCCGACCTTCAGCGCCGGGTAGTCCTTCGCGAGGTTGTGGCTGATCACGATGCCGCGGTTCTCGCCCGGTTTCAGCCAACGCCCGGACAGCACGGGCAGGGCCAGCATCGGGGTGTCGGCGGGCACCCCATACAGGGAGGGCGTGTATTCCGTGGTCGGGGTGTCGCCGACGCCGACCTTGGTGCTGAGCCAGGTCTCGGCGGTGGCGACTCCCGGGACGTCCCGGACCAGGGCGGCGACCTGCTCGGCCGGGTAGGGGCGGGTGAGGTTGACCGCGATGCCGTAGCGCAGCGCGTCGCTCTGGCCTTGCATGGTGACGTTGAGCGAGGTGGACAGGTTGAGCGCGGCGATGAACGCGGAGCCGCCGAGGGCGAGCGCGATCATCGTCACGGCCAGGCGGGCCCGGCGGCGGACGACGTTGCGGGCGGCCATCCGGGACAGCCCGGGCAGCCGGAGCCCGGCCGGCCGACGGGGAGTGCGGGCCCGCCGAGTGGGGCGGGTGGCGGGGGCAGTGGCGCCGTGGTCGCGCATGGCGATGGCCGTGGTCGCGCGGGCCGCGCGCAGCACCGGGAACGCCGCCGCGACCAGCGGCACGACAAGCCCGACGGCGAGCTGCCCGACGACCAGCCAGATCGGCAGCCCTCTCTCCTCGACGTCGAAGTTGAGGATGGCGGTAACCGCCGTGATGTAGCCGTCTGTGGCGAGCTGGCCCAGTGGCCAGCCGATGGCCAGGGAGGCCAGGCCGAGCACCATGACCATCGCGGCATAGCCGACGACGATCTGCCCGGCGCGGGCGCCGACGGCCTTCATCGCACCGATCTGTCGGACCTGCCCGGCCAGCAGCGCCGTCATCAGGGTGGCCACCAGCAGGGCACTGAGCAGCAGCGCCAGCACCCCGAAGGACTGCTGCAACCACAGCAGCGAGTCCATCTGGGTCTGGTGGGGGTGCACCGCCGGTTCAGGTGCGAGCACCTGGGTGATCTGGACGCCGCGATCGCGCAGCCGGTCGGCGACGGTGCTCGCGACCGCGTCGATGTGGGCGGGGTCGAGGCGATCGCCGTCCACGACGATGCGCAGCTCGGTTGGCTTCGGGTCGAAGCCCAGCCGGGCCAGGGTGTCGGGGGTGACGTACCCGTACGCCAGGCCGTCCTGCCAGGCCGGGGCCTGCCCGAGGTCGTGTACGGTGCCGGCCACCCGGATGGTCCGGGGCTTACCTCCCGGCACGGTGACCTCGATGGTGTCGCCGATGCGGGTCTGGGCGACCCCCATCGCGGCCCGCTCGATCACGATCTCGCCGGGCGGCGGCGGCCACGTGCCATCCTGCGCTTTCAGCATGGCGATCGTGCTGGCGGCGAAGTCGGTGCGGGAGAACAGCACCAGCGGCTTGTAGTCCGACGGACCGATCTTCACCCGGCTTTGGAGAGTGGTGGCGGTCTCGGCAAGCCCCACCCCCGGCATCGCCCGGACGTCGGCGAGCACCTGCGGGGTGAGGCCGTCGGCGCGCAGGGTGGCCGAGGCCGGGCTGGTGGCCAGAAACTGGGCGCGCAGCTCCCGGGAGAGCACCTCAGAGCTGGAAGTGATCCAGACCACCCCGAACACGCCGAGGGCCATCGCCACCACGACCAGCCCCGCACGTCCGCGTTGCAGCCAGAGATCGCGCAAGGTCTTGCGCCCCCGCATGTTCAGCATGAGATCGCCTCCGTAGCCCCATCCGAGGACCCCTTCGGCGCCGAAGCCGCCGACGCCGACGTGGCAACCACATCAGCGGTCGTCTCGGTGGACGTGATCCGCCCGTCGGCGATGGTGACCGTGCGATCCACCCACGCGGCGAGGTCGCGTTCGTGCGTGACCATGAGCACGCACGTGCCCAGGGCGGCGAGCTCGGCCAGCAGGTCGAGTACGGCGGTGCCGGTCTGGGCGTCCAGGTTGCCGGTGGGTTCGTCGGCGACCAGCACGGGCGGGTCGTTGGCCAGCGCGCGGGCGATCGCGGCACGTTGTTGCTCGCCACCGGACAGGGCGGAGGGCAACTTGCCGGCGAGTCGGCCGATCCCGACCCGCTCCAGCAGCGTGGTGGCGCGGGCGCGGCGTTCCCCGGGCGGCACGGTGCGGCACAGTTCCATGGGCAGCATGACGTTCTCGCCCACGGTCAGGGTGGGCAACAGCTGGAAGAACTGGAACACCACCCCGACCGTCTTCCCTCGCCAGGCCGCGAGCTGGTTCTCGCTCAGCTCGTTGAGGGAGGTCCCGGCCACCTCGATGCTCCCGGAGGTCGGCCGGTCGATCCCGGCGACCAGGTTGAGCAGGGTCGACTTCCCCGACCCCGAACGGCCCACGATGGCGACGAACTCGCCTTCCCGGACGCGGAGATCGACCCCGCGCAGCGCCTCAAACACGGTCGTGCCGTTGCGGAAGGTCTTCACCGCCTGGGTGACCTTGACGACTGCGTGGTCGTGGTCACTCGATGAGGCCGCGGCGGGCGTTCGAGCCGCTTTTGGCTTGGTCATGTTGCTCTCTCCTTCAGGATGAGACGAAAGTTTGAGACGAACGGGCGGTGATCAGTCGTCGAGACGGGTTCCCCGCGCGATGGTCAGCGCGGATATCGGGGACCGCTGGGTTCTGACGTCGGTGAATTCGCCTGCCGACAGCAGGGCGCCCAGGTCGGGCGCGCTCGCCGCGACGCCGCCGTGCAGCATGAGGTGGGCCCGCAGTCGACTGGCGGCGCCGGTGCTGCGGCCGAAGTCCGCGATCACGGCCCGGCCGCCGTGGCGGAGCACCCGGCGAGCCTCCGTGACAGCCTGCGTCGCCTGGTCGGCGGACATGCAGTGGACCACGAGGCTGAGCACCACCGCGTCGAAACAGTCGTCGGGGAATGGCAGCTTCTCAGCACGCCCAGACGTGAAGTCGACGTCGGCCCCGGCCCGGGCGGCGCGGCGGCGGGCCCGGACCAGCATCGGCTCCGAGATGTCCACCCCGACCACTCGTGACGTATTTCCGCCCAGTTCCCGTGCCGCGGCGGTCAGCGCCCCCGTGGCACAGCCGACGTCGAGCAGGTCCTCACCAGGTTGGAGTGCGGCCGCCGCGAGGATGGCGCGCCGCAGCGCGTGCACCCGGCCGGTGGTCAGTACCCACACCAGCGGGTCATATATGGCATCGATCATGAACGATGACCTTTCCCGACAACCCTCTCCTACAAGACATTTGTCTTGTAGCGGAGTATCGTCTTGTGGAATAGGTGCAGGTCAAGTCACAGATCACGGGATACGTCCGCTACGAGACAGAAGCGGGAAACCGTCTAGGAATGGAGGGGGCGATGCGGCAGACCAAAACCGATCGCCGGTCGCTGCGCACCCGGCGAACGCTGATGCGGGCTATGGTCGACCTCATGCGGGTCAAACGCTATGACGTGATCACGGTGCAGGAGATCACCGACCACGCCAATGTCGGCCGCTCGACCTTCTACGCCCACTTCACCGACAAGGACGACCTCCTTGTCGACGGCGTCCACCGGATGATCGAAACCCTCGACACCAGCACCACCGCGAATCCCGATGGGCGCGGCACCTGGCCATATCCCAGCCTCGCCCTACTCCATCACATCGGTGCCCAAGCCGATCTCTACCAGGTCATGGCCAGAGGCCGCGCTCTGGCTCTGTTTCTGGGTGCGCTGCACGACAAGCTGACCAGCAAGTTCGCCGAGCGCCTGGCCGCCCGCGTGCCACCCGGCGCGACTCCCGCCGTCCCGGTGCCCCTGCTGGCCGCGATGACCACCAGCATGCTGATCGCCGCCATCCGATCCTGGATCGAAGACGGACTCGCCGAACCTGCCGAGAGCATCGACCACGCGTTCCACATCGCCGCCGACGCGACCATCCGTGCCGGGCTTCGCTCCTGAGCGAATCCCTGTTGCGGCCGCATTGCGATACTGTCCAGTTCGCAGATGACGCATCGCCCGCCGCCGATCTCCGTAAGCTGCGCGGTGCTGGGCTGGTTGCGACGCTTGGCGTGAACCTTGGAGCCCCCAATCCTTTGAATAACCACGTTGCGAGGCAGGCATGCGGTACACAACCCCAGCGTGGGGCGGTAGAAGGACGGGTTCGTGTCGCGTTGGCAGCCGTCTCGGCAGGATTGATCGGTCGTGCAGCCGCAGGAGATGCACGGGGCGAACTCGGTGATCCTCGACCGACGCCCGGGGCGGGTTATGGAGGTTTGATGAGTCATGCGGGCACCATAGCGAGCGCTACCGATACTCTGTCACTGGCTGGTAACGGAGGGAGATCCCGCGAGGATCTTGATCTCGCCAGCGTCGGCATCGTCTAGGTCTTCGAAGACCGTTACGGCGGCGCCTATCCTGACCTGCGCTGGGAGCCCAAGGCCGCGTTCACCGCGATCGCCGAACACTATGCCGCTGATCGCGTGGTATGTGGTGCCTGTGAAGATGCTGCGCATTTCGTTGATCAGGTTGGTCGTGTGGCGCTAGCGTTCGGTCTCCGATCATGCGGAGGCGGGAGAGAACCATGATTATGGAACTGCTGCTCACGGGTGCGCTGACGGTGTGGGCGCCGGTGGCCCCGCTCACGAAGGCGGAGATGAAGCGGGCCCTGTTGGCCGGTAAGGACCTCGGTAAGGACGTGATGATCCTGGAAGCGCACCTGGATGGAGCGTCTCTGTCCTCGCTCAGGGTGGACGATGCGCGCTGCGTGGATGCGCTGGAGTCGTACGACAGCGTGTTCGGTGGGGTGAGGCCCTCAGCTTTGATCCTCGGCGAGGCCAACGGGGTACATCAGGTGTTCACGGGTAATCCGGCGACGATCAGGCAGCTCAAGACCGCCGCGTCGAAGGTCGCCGTCTCCTGTGACGGGCAGGTGGGCCCCGTGGGGGAGAGCGAGTTCAAGAGGAAGAAGGTCGCCAACCTCGGCGACGCCACGTACGCCTTCGAGGTGGCCTTCGTCGCCCCTCCGTTCGGGAGGTTCGATGCGGACGATTTTGTGTCGGAGTTCGTGGTCGTGGCGTACAAGAGTTCGGTCGTCGTCTATCAGGGCCTGACCGACAGCAAGTCGACGTGGCCGACGACGGTGAAGACCGCCAAGAAGGCCGTCGCCAAAGTCAAGAAGGTGTACGCCAAGCGCGGCTGAGTATGACGCGAACGGCGTACGCCCGAGGGCGCACGCCGTTCCAAAGAGGAGGGTGATGCCGTGGCGGCGCAGGGCGCACCCGGCGAGGTTGGGGTCGCCGTGCGAACAGGCGGTCGAGGTGATCGTGCTCGACAAGCGGCCGCTCACTCGCGTCACCCAAATCTTCGCCGACTATGGCCGGATGCATCTCGGCTTCTGTGCCGCCCCGTGCGAGGTCGCCGCTCTCGTCGATCTGGCCGACTGGGTCGAGATCATCCCGCTTCCAGGGCGGTCACGCCAGCGTCTGTGAGAGCCAGTCGCCAGCCGTTCTCCCGGTCCACGTCGGCGTCGTGGTTCGACGCCGTCCAAGCCCGTGCTGGCCACGGCATCGGCGCGGACAACGTCGTCGCCGCGGCCCTCGATCTGATCTAGCGCCAGCGGCCGATCGCCGCAGTCACACTTTCGGTCCGCGGGCGGCGTAAGGCGGAGTGCTGCGACGTGGCCCGCCTGCCTCTTTCGAATTTATCCAATATCTTGGCGATTATCGGTAAATAAATTTGGTCAGTTATGCTTGGATTTCCAGATGGAACTAATATGAGGTCATCTTGCTCAAAATACCACCTGTGACCTGCGGCAAGGAGCAAACACTAAGTGAGCTGGAGTGCAGATACCTGGGATGACGGGCAAGGACCCGTGGGCGAGATCGTGGAGAGGTTCCTGAGCGGACGGCTCGCGGGGCAGGAAGTGCGTGCTCCGATCCTGCACTCGTGGCAGCGTTGTCAGACCGCCGGGCTCACCCCCGCCACCTTCCAGCCGCGCCTGCTCGAGGATGTGGACTACGACAACATCCTGGTGCGCGCAGCCCGGCCCGTATTCGACCGGCTGCGGACCAGCGTCGCCGGGACCTCGACGAGTGTATTCTTGAGCGAATCGTCCGGAATACACCTTCTGCGTGTCGTGGGCGAGACCTCACTGCACAGAGCCCTGGACAAGGTCTGCGCCGTTCCCGGCTTCAGCTGCGCCGAGTCGGAGATCGGCACCAACGCCGTCGGTTCCACGCTGCTGGAACGGCGAACCTGCCTGATCTCGGGCAACGAGCACTTCTCAGAAAAGCTGCGCGACTTCACCGCTGTGGGCGAACCGGTGCGCCATCCTCTCAGCGGGCGCATGGAAGGGGTCGTGTGCGTCGGCGTCCCGCGCGAGAGGGCGAACGCGGAGATGATGGCGGCCGCCCGGCGAGCGGCGCGCGCCGTCGAGCAAAGGCTGTTCGAACTGAGCACAGAACGCGAGCAGGCCCTGATAAGGAGGTACCTCGGGGCACAGGGGACCAGAGCGGCAATCGCCGCGTCGCGCTCCGCGCTCCGGGACCTGTGCCGCCACGATCGGCTCGCCCTGGAAGACGCCGCCGTGAACATGGTCGCGCAGGGCCGGGCGGCTGTGGCGGAGATACCACTCTCCGATGGCCGCACGGCCATGCTCGTCGCGCAGCCGGTCACCGATCCCGGAGAGCCGGTCGGCATCGCCGTACAGGCATTGCTCCCACGCGCTAAATCAGCCCCCTAAAACGATCAGAAGTTTAATCACACCTGCCTCTTGGGAGTGGATGGTGCCGCCGCTACATGAGCGAGGGAGATCTGCGCTTCGCCGCCACGCTGCTCAACCACGCCGTCTTCGCCGACGAGCACGACTCAGCGGCCCGCAACCTGCTCGCCGAGGTGTACACGGCTCTTGGCCGCGGCACGGAGAACGGCACCTGGCGCAACGTCTACCTGATGGGCGCTCTGGAACTGAACGGCGGCATCGTGCCCGCCGGCATCGGCGTCACCTCACCCGACATGATCGCCGCGCTGACCGTGGAGCAGATCTTCGATTCGCTGGCCATCCGCGTCAACGGGCCCCAGGCGTGGAACGAGCACTTCGCCATCGACTGGCACCTCGTCGATTCCGGCGAGCACTACCGCACCACCATGTCGAACGGAGCGCTCATCCAGCAGCCGAACCCGCCCGCCGCCACCGTGGACCTCACCGTACGGCTCACCAAACCGCAACTGTTCGGCCTGCTCGCGGGCAAGGGCGCCGACATGCTCGATCACGATGGGGACATAAACGTCCTGCGACGCCTCGCTGCCGTCCTGGACGACCCGGCACCGGACTTCGCCATCGTCACCCCTTGAGAGTTGCGCGGTAGCCGGTCCGGCCGCTAGGCCACGTAGGGCGGGTGGCCGGTTTCGCTGATCATGGGTTTGCCGGCGGCGGCCCAGGATTGCATGCCGCCCTCGATGTTGACGGCTTCCCAGCCGACGTGGTTGAGCCAGACGGTGGCCTGGGCCGAGCGGCCGCCGACGCGGCAGATCACGTAGACCGGCTGGCCTTGGGGGACCTCGCCGACGCGGTTCTGCAGCTCCATCAGCGGGATGTGCTGGGCGTCGGGGACATGACCGGCTCGCCACTCGTCGAGTTCGCGCACGTCGAGCAGGTGCGCGTTCTCGGGGACGGCCTGCGCGGCGATCTCTTGGAGCGTCATGCGCCCATCCTAGGGCCGAGTCAACGAGAAACCAGTCGCAAAGAAGGCCACACAGGCGGTGGCCGCCCAAATGACGATTTTTCGTCGAATCCGCTGGTCAAGGTGGAGATCACCAGACTGGGCGGAGGGCGGCTCTGCCGCCGGAGGCGTCCACGTAGGCGCGCATGTCGGCGTGGATCTGGTCGAGGCGGTCGGGGCCGATCACGGCGGCCCAGCGGTCCTCGGCCTGGCCCCAGAGCTCGTCGGCGTGGCGGACGTAGGCGAGGCCCTTGGCGGTGAGAGCGAGGACGCGGGCGCGGCCGTCGGTGGGGTGGGGGCGGCGTTCTAGGTAGTCCCAGGTCTCCAGTTCGGCGGCGATCTTGGAGGCGGCCTGCTTGGTGATGCCCAGGTGGTCGGCGAGGGCGACGGTGGTGATGTCGTCGCGGGCGAGCAGGAGGCGGAAGGTGTAGCCGTGGGCGGGGCGCAGGGGTTCGCGGCCTTCGGCTGCCAGGCGGTCGTGGATCTCGTCGTTCATGGCGCGATAGATCATCGCCAGCAGGAGCGGGATCTCACCACGACGTCTTGACGAACTAGTCAACGCGGTTTACCTTCTTCAATGTAGTCAATCAGGTTGACCATTATAGGAGGACAGCATGACCACAGCCAGCCGGGTCGGCGCGCCGGTGTTCGAGCAGCCGGGGACCACGATCCACTCGCTCGCGGTGCCGTCGCGGGGGTCGAAGGAACTCGCGGTCTGGTCGTTAGAGTTCGCGCCGGGAGCGCGCTCGCCGGAGCATTCGGTCGATCGGGAAGAGGTGTTCGTGGTCCAGGCCGGGCGTCTGGTGGCCACTATCGACGGCGTGGCACACGGGGCCCAGCCGGGCGACGCGCTGATCATTCCGGTGAACACGCTGTTCTGGCTGGCCAACGGCTCCGACACCGAGGCCGTGCGGGCGACCGTGTGCACGTCCGCGGGCATTCAGGGCACGCTCGGGGACACAGTGATCTCCCCGCCGTGGGCGCAATAAGTGCTAAGAGCACCTAACACAGGTCGCCGAGTTGCTCGCCGTTATCCGGCGCCGTCTACGCGGGTGGTGGTTCTCGCCGTACCGGCGCCAAGAGGGGCAACGCAGTTCTGTTAGGTGTTCAAAGGGCCCGCAGAGCAATAGCTCATAGATCCTCAAGCCGCTGACCTCGGCGAACCCTTGGCGAGCACGCAAGTTAGTTCTCTGCGGGCCCTAAAGCACGGTCGGCGGAGCCGTCCTGACCAGCGGCGCTATTTGAGGAGCTTGGACAGGCGACGGTCGGCCAAGGGCTTGCCGCCGGTCTGGCAGGTTGGGCAGTACTGCAGGGATGAGTCCGCGAACGAGACTTCCCTAATCGTGTCGCCGCAGACCTCGCATTTCTCGCCGGTACGGCCATGCACCCGCAACCCCGACTTCTTCTCCGCCTTGAGATCCTTGGCGGCCAGGCCACGCGCCCGCTCGACGGCGTCCCTGAGGGTGGTCACGATGGCCTCGTGCAGGTCAGCCACCTGGGCGTCGGTGAGGGTCGCCGAGATCTTGAACGGGGACATCTTGGCGACGTGCAACACCTCGTCCGAGTAGGCGTTGCCGATGCCCGCGATCACCTTCTGGTCCCGGAGCAGGCCCTTGATCTGGGTACGGCTCGCGCGCAGGATCTCCCCCAGCGCCTCCGGCGTGAAATCCGCAGCCAGTGGGTCAGGCCCCAAGCTGGCAACCCCAGGCACCTCATCCGGATTTTTCACGACATAGACGGCTAGGCGTTTCTGGGTTCCGGCCTCGGTGAGGTCGAAACCGGGGGCCATGCCGGAATCGTCGGGCGCGAGCCGTACCCGGACGGCGAGAGGGCCCTTGCCGGGGCGTACCGGTTTGGCGGCGGAGAGGTCGTCGCGCCAGCGGAGCCAGCCCGCGCGGGCCAGGTGGGTGACGAAGTGCAGGCCGTCGCAGTCCAGGTCGAGGAACTTGCCGTGCCGGGACACTGAGGTCACGGTCAGGCCGCCGAGCGCGCTCGCCGGGGGGTTGAACGTTTTCAGGGCGTGGAAGGCGACGACCTCGACGGCCGCGATCGTACGGCCGACGGCGCGCTCGCGGAGAAACTCGGCGAGTGACTCCACCTCGGGTAGTTCCGGCATAGGACCACAGTACCGATCCTTTATCCACAGGCTGGGGATAACTTGGCCGGGTGGCATGATAAGGATCATGGGGATCTCTGGTGAACTGCATCGGATCGGGCTTCCACTGCTGGAGGCGCAGCTGATCCATCCCACCGTGGCCGGAATCGGGCGTGGCGATCTGCCGGATGAAGTGTTCCGGAGGTGGCTGGAGCAGGACTATCTGTTCCTGCTCGACTACGTACGGGTGTTCTCGCGGCTGGCCTGGCAGGCGCCCGACGAGCATCTCGGCGATCTTGTGGATCTGGCGCATTCCACCTTTCACGATGAGTTGCGCTTGCATCGGTCGTTGTCCGCTGAGTTCGGGGCCGATCTGGCGGGGGCGGAGAAAGGGGCCGCTTGCACGGCGTACACCGCGTTTCTGCTTGATGCGGCGGCGGACTACGCGAGCGGGCTCGCGGCGCTGTATCCGTGTATGTGGGGGTATTCGATGTTGGGACGCCGCCTGGCGGCGAACCCGCCGGACGAGCCGAGATATCGGGCGTGGGTGGAGACCTACGCCGATCCGGGGTTCGCGGCGCTGGCCGAGCGGATCGCGGTCATGATCGACGAGGCGGCGCCGGACCCCGGGCGGGCGGCCGATCTCTTCACCCGGGGCATGGCGCATGAGCTGGCCTTCTGGGACGTCTGATCAGGCCGTCAGGCCGGCCGCGCCGAAGGAGACGGCGAAGCGGCGGCACCAGATCGTGACGCTGGTCAGCGTGTCCAGGTCGGCCGAGGCCGGGATGGCGTAGTTGGCGTTGCCCTGGTTGCCCTTCAGCTCGCCCAGTTCCAGCCATTCGCCGTCGTCGAAGACCCGCCACTCGCCCTCTTTGACCGGCTGGTCACTGAGCCAGACGCGCAGGTCGGGGCCGTCGGAGGTGTTCAGGTTCTCGATCCGGAGCACGCGCTTGCCGTCAGGGAGCTGGAGCACCTTCGCGGTTCCTGATGTTTCGTGCTCATGGGTAATAAAGCTGCCCATGGACAGGACGCGTGGAGATGCCGGAGAAGCCGTCGGGGTCATCGCGTCACCCGTCATCGCATCACCCGTCATCGCCTCCCCTGTCATGGTTTCTCCGATGGACACAGGTGGCGGTTCGTTCACCACCACCGTGGTGAACAGCCGCCAGGGCTGGAACAGGTACAGCGCGACGGCGATGCCGGCGGCGGCCACGATCCACGTGGCCGGATGGCGGAGCACGGTCTTCACGATGGTCCCCTCTCCGTTGCTCGTTCCTGACAGAAGAGCACGTGAAAGGCCTGATAGAAGCCGGGTTCCGCCTTACGACACTCTTACGGCATAAGGTCGGGGCCATGAGCGCTATCGCCGAAGACGTTCTGTTATTGGCCTACCGCGAGGACAAGGGCACGCCGCTGATCAGCGCGGGCGAGCTCGATCTCGCGCTCGCCGGCGCGCTGCTGGCCGAACTGGCGATCGCCGACCGGATCGCGGTGCAGGACAAGACACTTGTTGTGGTGAATCCGGCTCCGGTGGGCGATGCGGAGCTGGACGCCGTACTCGCCCGGATCGTCACCGAGAACCAGAAGAAACCCCGCAAACCTTCCTGGTTCGTGAGCAAGATCAGCTCCGACAAACTGCGCAAACGGCTGCTGGCCGGGCTGGCGGAACGCGGCATCCTGTCCGAGCAGCAGCGCAAGCTGCTCGGGATCTTTCCCACCAAGAGATACCCCGAACTCGACGGGAGCGTCGAACGCGACCTCCGCCAGCGCGTGCAGAGCGTGCTCGCCGGGGCCGATCCGGACGAGCGGATCGGCGTGCTGATCGCACTCATGCACGCCTGCAGGCTGGCCCGCAAGGCCTTCCCCGAGGCCGACAAGGAACGGATCAAGGAAATCTCCGCGGGCGCCTGGGCCGGTGACGCGGTCCGCGCCACCATCGAGGCCGTCAACGCCGCCGTGATGGCCGCGGTGATCGCGGCCGCGGTGGCGGGGGGAGCGGGCTGACCCCGCTACTTCGTGATCACTTCCTTGGGGACCGGCTTGTCGTTCTCGAGCGCCTCGAAGAGCTTGTTGGCCTTGGTGTTGTCCCACTTGACGACGGCCTGACCGTTGATGGTGGGCAGCGAGCCGATCGGGACCGCGGTGGTCACCGGGTTGCCCTTCATGGCCAGACCCAGCGAAAGCAGGTCGAAGACCCCCGTACCCGGAGAGACCGCGACGGACTCGGCGGCGCTGAGGGCCAGCGGGACGGAGGAGAAGGGGTTGATGAGGGTGCCGGGGCTGGCCGCCTTCTTCACGACGGCGGAGAAGAACTGGCGCTGCCGCTCGGTCCGGTCGAAGTCCGGAATCGCACCGGTCTTGCGGGTGCGGACGTAGCCGAGGGCGGTGCCGCCGTCCATGACCTGGCAGCCCTTCTTCAGGTCGATCCCGGCCTTCTCGTCCTTGATGTTCTCCTTGACGCAGATCTCCACGCCGCCGATCGCGTCGACAATGCCGACGAAGCCGCCGAAACCGATCTCCATGTAGTGGTCGACGCGGATGCCGGTGGCCTCTTCGACGGTTCTGGTGAGGAGTTTGGGGCCGCCGAAGGCGTACGCGGCGTTGAGCTTGTCGCTGCCGTGGCCGTTGATCGGGAGGTAGCTGTCGCGCGGCAGGCTGACCAGGGTGGGGCGGCCGTCGCCGGCCGGGACGTGCAGGAGCATCATCGTGTCGGTGCGCTTACCGACGGCCTTGCCGGTGGCGAGCTTCTTGCGCTCGGCGGCCGAGAGCCCGGCGCGGCTGTCGGAGCCGACCAGGAGCCAGTCCGCGCCCGGGGTTTCGGCCGGGCGGCCGTCGTAGTCGGTGAAGGCATCGACGCTGTTCATCTTTGAGCTGATCCAGAAATATCCGGCTACTCCGGCGATGAGTAACAACACCAGGAAGATGGCCAGGCCAATCAGGATCTTCCGGCCGATCCGCCGGGGTTTGCGCGGCGCTTTGGGCTGGCCCGCATCGTACGAGGGAGTGGCGAAGGGCTTGACCGGGCTGCTGCCCGAGCGTTCCTTGCCGTACACCTTAGAACGGCCGCGCGGGGTGGTCGGCGCCGATCTGACCTCATTGTCCATCGGAGGCGGAGGCGGAGGCGGAGGGGCCGGGAAAGCGGGCTGGCCGGCCGCGCGCCGCCTGATCGCGCGAGTCGGGTCGTCATCCTGTGTCACGGTCCAGAACCCCCACTTTGCCAACTGCCGCCACTACCTTGACGGTACGTCGCCACACACCGCGACCGCAGACCTGTCCCCAAGGTTTTCTTATGGAAAAGTACACATCCGAGAAGCAGGAAACACCATCGGCCGCTGAGCGTTACGGTGGAAGACCCTAGTTGAAAGGACCGACGTGTCCGATTCGGACCCTTGCAGTACCTGCCCGTGCCTCGGCACGGGCCCTAACGCGGCCATGGGACCAGCGCGATGAGCATCACCCTCGGCCTGCTAGCTGTTCTCCTGCTCACGCTGGCGACAGGATTCTTCGTCGCCCAGGAATTCGCGTTCGTCGCCGCGGACCGCACGATCCTCCGCGAACGCGCCGAATCCGACCCCGCCGCCGCCCGCGCCCTCGCGGTAACCGGCCGGCTCTCGTTCATGCTCTCCGGCGCCCAGCTGGGCATCACCGTGACCACGCTGCTCGTCGGCTTCCTGGCCCAGCCCGCGATCGCCAACGTGCTCCGCGCCCCGCTGACCGACCTGGGGCTCCCGTCCGCCGCCGTACCCGGCGTGAGCGTCGCGGCCGGCGTGGCCATCGCGACCATCGTCCAGATGATCCTGGGCGAGCTCGCCCCCAAGAACCTCGGCATCGCCCGCCCCGAGCAGGTGGCCATCAGCCTGGCCCGCCCCACGCTGATCTACCTCAAGGTGGCCGGTCCGGTGATCCGCCTCTTCGACTCCGCGGCCACCCGGCTGGTACGGCTGGCTGGCATCGAACCCGTCGAAGAGCTGGAACACGGCGCCACGCCCGAGGAGCTCTCCCGCATCGTGGCCGAATCCAGCGCCGCCGGCGAGCTGCCGCCGCGCCTGGCCGAACTGCTGGAGCGCGCGCTCGAATTCGGCGACCGTACCGCCTGGGACGTCATGGTGCCCCGCCCGCGCGTGGTCTCCCTCCGCGCCGAACGGCCGGTCTCCGACCTGGTCGACGCGGTACGCGAGCACGGCCACTCCCGCTACCCCGTGCTCGGCGACGGCGGCGACGACGTCGTCGGCATCACCGACCTGCTGGAGTACGTCGCCTCCCCCGCGGCCGCGCGCATCGCGGACATCACCCGCGCGCCCCTGCTCGTCCCCGACACGCTTCCGGTCACCGAACTGCTCAAGCGCATGGACGGCGACACCGTCGCCTGCGTCATCGACGAGTACGGCGGTCTGGCCGGCATCATCACCATGGAAGACCTGGCCGAGGAGCTGGTCGGCGAACTCGTCGACGAGAACGACCCCGAGCCGCTGGGCGTGAAGGTCAACGCCGACGGCTCCTGGGACGTGCCCGGCACCCTCCGCATCGACGAGGTCGAACGCGCCACCAGCGTCGAGCTGCCCGAGGGCGAGAGCTACGAGACCATCGGCGGCCTGGTCCTGTCCGGCCTCGGCCGGATGGCCGAACCAGGCGACACCGTCACCGTCGCCACCACCCCCGAACCCGACCTGGAAGACGAATCCCCGCCCGCTCAGGCCCTCCTCACCGTCCTCAAGGTCCACCGCCGCGTCCCCGAATGGGTACGGCTGTCGCTGAGCGTTCCCGCCCCCACCGACTCCCCCGAAAACCCTCCGAGCACAGGTTCCGGCATGGACTACGCCCCCGAACTCTTCTCCGCCCTGTTCCAGGGGAGACCAGCATGAACACGAGTCCTACTCGCGACCCAGAGCACCCGGGTGGACCCGGCGGTGGCCCGCGGGGCACCCGTATGGACAGCGACCATGACGTCGTAGTGAATGGCTCCCGGCCTAACGGTTCCTCCCCGGCCGTCGCCCAGGGAAGGCTGTCATGAACAGCCTGACGGCGATTCTGCTCGGGCTGGTTTTGCTGGTGCTGAACGGGTTCTTCGTCGCGGCGGAGTTCGCGGTGATCTCGGCCAAGCGGCATCGGCTGGAAGAGGCGGCGGGCGGGCGGATGGCCCGGATGGCGGCCCGGGCGGCCGTGCGCGGCAGCCGCCAGCTGTCGTTGATGCTGGCGGGCGCTCAGCTGGGTATCACGCTCTGCTCGCTGGGGCTCGGCATGGTCACCGAACCGGCCATCCACCACCTGCTCGAACCGCTCCTCGGCGCGCTGCCCGAAGGCTTGCAGACGGCGCTGTCCTACATCGTGGCCCTGGCGATCGTGACGTTCCTGCACATGGTGGTCGGCGAGATGGCCCCCAAGTCCTTCGCCCTCACCCACCCCGAACGATCCGCCCTGGCCCTGGCGATCCCGTTCCGCGGCTTCGTCTGGCTGGTCCGGCCCATCCTGGCCACCCTCAACGGCCTCACCAACGGCCTGCTCCGTCTCTGCGGCGTACGCCCCCGCGACGAGCTCGCCACCACCAGAACGCCGCACCAACTCGCCGTCCTGGTCGCCGAATCCGGCCGGATGGGCATGCTCGACCGCAACGAACACGATCTCCTCACCCGGGCTCTACGCGTCCAGAACCAGCCCGTGGAACGCCTGATGATCCCCCTCTCCCAGACCATCACCATCCCCGCCGACGCCCCCGCTCACGTGGTCCACCAGACCGCCACCACCACCGGCCAACTCCGCATGCTGGTCATGGACGACAACTCCATCCTGGGCGTCCTCCACATCCGCGACACCCTGATCCACCCCGACCAACCTCCCTCAGCCCTGGCCACCCCCACCCCCCGAATCCCTCACACCACCCCCACCCCCGACGCGGTAACCACCCTCCAAGACGCCCACGCCCACCTAGGCGTAGTGGTGGACACCCACAACACCCCCGTAGGCACCATCACCCTCAACACCCTCACCGCCCAACTCCTCACGGTCTAAAGGGATATCCCCCACCCACCCGCCCTTTGGGACGCTCGCGCTCGGCCCCATCGGCCTCCGGCCTCGGGAACAGCACAGCCGGCCTCCGGCCTCGGGAACAGCACAGCAAGCCCACATTCCAACGCGACCCACAACCCAAGGGCCGGGGGACGAACCCCACAGCTCAGTCCCCCACCTACCAAGGGCAGACCGAACCCGCTTCTCAGCGCCACCACAACCGAGGGCAAGCCGAACCCCGCCTCTCAGCGCCACCACAACCGAGGGCAAGCCGAACCCCGGAGCTCGGCCCCACAGACGTTGGTCGTAACGCGGTCGCGGAACTCCGCGGCACCGCCGACTCCTCCCCACCCGACCAATCCGGGTTCAGGCGTGCGACGAAGTCCAGATGAAGGGACATTCCATCCCGCAGCTCAAGACCCAAGGCAAAGAAGTACGCGCAAGCGACTGGCTAGTCGTTTGAAAGTGAGATCAACAAAATCACCAGAGGCTCCACCGGCAACACCCGGAAGACCCAGAGGGCTTCAAACCAGCCCACCCACCCACTACCTTGATCGGTACTCCCACCAAAGGAGGGCTCCCGTGCCCCCACCCCGGCCCCTCACCACACCGGCAACACTCCCGGGGTTCCGCACGACCACCGACCTCAGACCCGGCATCGGAGCCACGATCACCAAACCCAGCCACACAACAGCGGCAACCAAAACCAGGGCAACCAACCCTGGGGGGATAGTCACGGCAACCAACTCTGGGGACGTAGTCACGGCGGCCAGCCCCGAGAACGCCCAACAGAATGAGCATGTGGCCGGGTCGCTTACCGTTATCCCGCGCCGCTCACGCAGGTGGGAGTCCTCGTCACACCGGCGCCAACAACCTCAAGCGCAACCCACCACATGCTGCAAGAACGAAGCCGGGACAATCACCCCAGAAAACGAAACCACGGCAACAAACCCTGAACCCAAAACCATGGCAGCCACCCACAACAGCAAAATCGGGGCAACCAACCCCAAGAACGAAACCGCGGAAACCGACCTCGGACCCGAATCCGAGGCAACTACCTGCCGCAACGAAACCAGGGCAACCAACCACGGAAACCGAACCGGGCCAAGCAAGCCTAGGATCGAAACCGGGAAACCCAACTATCGGAATGAAACCGCGGCACCCAAACCTGGGGGCGTGGGGGGCTTCGCCCCCCACAGCGGGGGGTTCGGGGGGTCGCCCCCCCGTGTAACGACGAGACGACCAAGGGGAGGAAGCCATAGGCTTCCGACCATTCAAAACCTTCGTCGAGTGGGCAAGGGGGGAGTTGAACCCCCACGTCCTTTCGGACACACGGACCTGAACCGTGCGCGTCTGCCATTCCGCCACTTGCCCGTTGCGGATGCCCCCGTCTCCAGGTGCTGTGAAAGGTTAGCACGGAACCGCCAGTGCTACTGAACCCGGATACGATCCCTGTAGACGATGGAGGAAGGGAGGTAACCGGTGGGAGTCCTTCAGCGCTTCGAGCGGAGGCTCGAAGGCTTGGTTGAAGGCGCCTTTGCACGCGCGTTCAAGTCCGACCTTCAACCGGTCGAGGTCGCCAGTGCCGTTCAGCGAGAGATGGACGAGCGGGCCGCGATCGTCGCTCAGGGCCGCACGCTCGTGCCGAACGACTTCGTGGTGGAGCTGTCCACGACCGACAGCGAACGGCTGGAGGTGTATGCGGACAGCATCAGTCACGAGCTGGCCAACCTCGCCAGGGAGTATGCCAAGGAGCAGGGGTATTCGTTCGTGGGCCCGGTCCGGGTGCGGTTCGAGACGGCTGACGACCTCGCGGTCGGGCTGTTCCGGATCCGTTCGGGTGTGATCCGGGGCGCGACGGTGGAGCAGGACGAGATCCGCCAGCCGGTGAGCGATGTGCCCGCCGGCCGGTCGAGCGCGTTCGGCGGCCATCCCCGGCTGCTGGTTTCCACCCAGGACGACCCGCAGGGCCAGCGGTCCTACGAGTTGACGACACCGGTCACACTGCTCGGTCGTGGTACCGATTGTGATCTACGGCTGGTGGATCCGGGCGTATCGCGGCATCATGCCGAGCTACGGGTCGAAGGTCAGCTGGTCGTCCTGGTTGATCTTGGCTCCACGAACGGCACCTTCGTCAACGGGCAACCGGTCCGCAGGATCGAGATGCAGGACGGGACGAGGGTGACACTAGGTCGCACGACTCTGGTGTTCAGGCGCGATTAGAGGTAGACAAACGGTCCATGTCCGAGCTCACGCTGCTGCTGATCCGGCTCGCCTTCCTGGCGGTGCTCTGGTTCTTTGTCATTGCCGCGGTCGGTGTGATCCGGACAGACTTGTTCGGTCCACGCACGGCTCCGGCTACGGCACGGAAGCCACCCAAACCGGCTAAACCGGTGTCGAAGCCCAAGAGGGGGGAACCTCGTCAAATGGTCGTCGTCGGCGGCCCCCTGCAAGGGACCATCATCAACCTCACGGAGACGCCAATCACCATCGGCCGGGCGACTGACGCCACGCTCGTCCTCAGCGACGACTACGCTTCGAGCCGGCACGCCCGGCTCTTCCCCCAGGACGGCCAGTGGATCGTGGAAGACCTCGGTTCGACCAACGGCACGTACCTCGACCGTTCCAAAGTGACCCGCCCGATGCCGGTGCCCCTCGGAACTCCGATTCGCATCGGCAAGACCGTCATCGAATTGCGCAAATGACAATCGCACTCCGCTACGCCGCCCGCTCGGACGTCGGCCTCCTCCGCGAAGGGAACGAGGACTCGGCGTACGCTAGCGGCCGCCTGCTTGCCGTCGCCGACGGCATGGGCGGGCATGCTCACGGCGAGGTGGCCAGCTCGGTCGCCATCGCCGCACTGTCGTCCTTGGACAAGGACGCCTACGGGAGTGATCTGCTCGGCACGATCGAGGCAGCGGTCCGTGACGCCAACCATCAGCTGCATTCGATGGTCGCCCGCGATCCGAGCCTCAAGGGCATGGGTACCACGCTCACCGCGATGTTGTGGAACGGCACCAGGTTCGCGCTCGTCCATGTGGGCGACTCGCGGGCCTATCTGTTGCGCAGCGGCGAGCTCTACCAGATCACCCACGACCATACGCTCGTGCAGTCGCTGGTGGATGACGGCCGGATCACCCAGGAAGAGGCCGCCAACCACCCGCAACGCTCGATCCTGCTGCGCGCCCTCGACGGCAGCGGTGAGGTCGACCCCGACCTGCAGGACCGGGAAGCCCAGCTGGGCGACCGTTACCTGCTGTGCTCGGACGGCCTGTCCACCGTCGTGAGCGCCGAGACCCTGCACCACACGCTGTCGACGATCGACGATCCCGACGATGTGGTGCGCCAGCTCATCGACCTCGCGAACCGGGGCGGCGGGCCGGACAACATCACCTGCGTGGTGGCCGACGTCATGGAGATCGATGACGTGCAGCCGCACAACCACGCCGCGGCGGTGGTGGGCGCCGCCGGTTCCGGCCGGGTGCGCTCCGCGCCGCCGGACACCCCGGCCGGTCGCGCCGCGACCGTGACCGCGCCGCAACCGGTGATCATCGACTTGGACGGCGAGCCGGCGCCGGAGGCCCTGGCCTCCGGCCGCCGGACCCGGAAACGACGATCGTGGCCGGTTCTGGTCAGTCTGCTGGTTGTTTTCGCCGCCGCGCTCGGGCTCGGCGGCTATTACGGTTATCAGTGGACTCAACAGCAGTTCTACGTCGGCGCGGAAGGCGACAAGCTGGTCGTCTTCCAGGGTGTCAACGCCGACCTGGGCATCGTGTCGCTCAAGCACATCGTGCACGACCCCAAACTGTCGGTCTCCGCGCTGCCTCCGGTGGAGCAGGCCCGGGTCCGCGGCACCATCCCTGTCGACAGCCTGGAAGCCGGAAAGGAACGGATCTTGACGCTGCAGGGCACCGTCAAGACCCCGGAACCGTCCGCGTCGCCCTCCCCGACGGAGTCGGGTAAGTGACCGCGGCGGCGGTCGAGGTCGCGCCCGTCCCCATGACCGCGAAGCGGCGGGGGGCGCAGCTCGCGATGCTCGCCTTCGCCATTGCCGTCGTGATGGGCGCGTATGCGAGCGTCGGTCTCGGCCTGGACGGGAAGATCCCGGCCGGCATGCTGACCTACGGCCTTGGCCTCGGTGCCTTGATGGTCGCCGCCTACCTGGTGCTGGCCAGGTTCGCCCCGTGGGCCGACCCCCTGCTGCTCCCGCTGGTGACGCTGGTCAACGGGATCGGCCTGGTGATCATCTACCGGATCGAGCAGGCCGGCCAGGCCGGTGCCTCGGCCACCAACCAGCTGTTCTGGACGGCGCTCGGCGTGGTCATGTTCTCCGCGACTCTGATCGTGTTGAAGGACCACCGCGCCTTGCAGCGCCTCACGTACACGATGGGCTTTGTCGGCCTGGGGCTGCTGGTGCTCCCGCTGGTGCCGTTCATCGGCAAGGAGATCAACGGCGCCCGGATCTGGATCGGCGTCGGCGGTTTCACCATCCAGCCCGCCGAGTTCGCCAAGCTCGCGCTGGTGGTGTTCTTCGCCGGTTACCTGGTCGCCAAGCGGGATGTGCTGGCGCTGGCCGGGCGGCGGCTGCTCTTCATCGATCTGCCCCGGGCCCGTGACCTCGGCCCGGTCCTGATCACCTGGGGCTTCAGCCTGGCCGTGCTGATCCTGCAGAAGGACCTGGGCAGCTCGCTGCTGCTGTTCGGCACGTTCATCGTGATGCTCTACATCGCCACCCAGCGCACCTCGTGGGTGCTCATCGGCGTGCTGCTCTTCCTCGGCGGCGCGATCCTGGCCGGGCAGGTCTTCGACCACGTGGCGGCCCGGTTCGAGGTGTTTCTCCAGCCGGAGTCGGCGGAGCTCTACGACCGCGAGTTCGGCGGCAGCTACCAGCTCATGCAGGGCCTGTTCGGCCTCGGCTCCGGCGGCATCCTCGGCACCGGCCTCGGTGAGGGCCACCCCAACCTGATCCCGCTGTCGTTCTCGGACTTCATCTTCGCCGCGGCCGGCGAGGAGCTCGGCCTGACCGGCCTGATGGCGCTGCTGATGGTGTACGCGCTGATCGTCGAGCGGGGCCTGCGCACCGCGATCGCGGCCAGGGACCCGTTCTCCAAGCTGCTGGCGGGCGGCCTGTCCTTCATCCTGGCCTGGCAGGTGTTCATCATCGTCGGCGGTGTCACCAACCTGATCCCGCTGACCGGCCTGGTGACACCGTTCATGTCGGCGGGCGGTTCCGCCCTCCTGGCTAACTGGATCCTTATCGCCCTGCTGGTACGCATGTCAGACGCGGCCCGTAGACCGCCGCCCCAGGCCATCCAGGACGAGGGACTGACACAGGTGTTCCAGCGATGAACGGTACTCTGAAGCGCGCCGCCCTGGCCTGCCTGCTGATGTTCGGCCTGCTGATGCTCAACGTGAACTACCTGGGCGCGGTCAAGGCGGAGGACTACCGCACCGACTCGCGCAACCAGCGCGCCTTCTTCGCCCGCTACAGCGTCGACCGGGGCTGGATCACCGCCGACGACGGCAAGACGACGCTGGCCAAGACGGTGGAAGTGGGCGGCGACTACCGCTTCGAGCGGCAGTACCCGAACGGCAAGATGTATGCCCACATTCTCGGTTTCTTCGCTCCGGAGAGCTCCCGCGGGATCGAACTGGCGGCCGGCAAGTACCTCGACGGCAGCCACCCGGACCTGCTGGTCCGGCGCGCGATCGACTTCATCAGCAACGAACCCCCGAAGGGCGCCAGCGTCGATCTGACGATCGTCCCCAAGGCGCAGGAGGTCGCGTACAACGCGCTGCGGGCCAGTGGCAAGCGGGGCGCGATCGTGGCGATGAACCCGAAGACGGGCGCCGTCCAGGTGATGGTGTCGCTGCCGACCTACGACCCGAACACCATCGTGGTGCCGAACAAGGCGACGGCCGCGAAGGCGTACAACAAGCTGGACGCCGATGAGCAGGACCCGCTGCTGAACCGGGCCACCGAGAAGACCTACCCGCCGGGGTCGACGTTCAAGGTGGTGACCACGGCCGAGATCCTGGAGAACGACCCCAGCGTCACCCCGGAGACGCAGGTGGCCGCGCCGCAGGTGCTGGACCTGCCGCAGACCACGGCCGGCCTGCCCAACTACGGCGGCGCCGCCTGCGGCTCCGGCCAGGTCTCGCTGCGGTACGCGCTGGAGCGCTCGTGCAACACGCCGTTCGCCAAGCTCGGCATGGAGCTGGGCTGGGACAAGATGCGCGAGCAGGCCGCCAAATTCGGCATCGGCGAGCCGATCCCGTTCACGCTGCCGGTGGCCAAGAGCGACATCGGCCCGGAGGAGGAGCTGGCGGCCCTCGCCCAGCTCTCCATCGGCCAGCGCAACAACCAGATGACGCCGCTGCAGATGCTCCTGGTCGCGGCCGGCATCGGCAACGGCGGCCAGGTCATGAAGCCGTACCTGATCGACAAGATCGTCGGCCCGGACGGCGGAGTGCTGAACGAGACCGAGCCTGACCTGATGACGGAGGCGATCAGCTCCGAGGTGGCCGGCAAGCTGAAGGACATGATGGTCTCGGTCGTGCAGGCCGGCACCGCGACCGCCGCGCAGGTCCCGGGCGTGAGCGTGGCCGGGAAGACCGGCACCGCCGAGCACGGGGACAGTCCCTCGCCGCACGCCTGGTTCATCGGCTTCGCCCCGGCCGACAACCCCGAGGTCGCGATCTGCGTCTTCATCGAGTCCGGCAGCGCCGGCACCGACGCCACCGGCGGCCACACGGCCGCGCCGCTGGCGAAGGACGTGATGCAGGCGGTGCTGCAGGCGAAATGAGCCATCCGCTGCTCGGTAATCGTTACCGGCTCACCGCCCGTATCGCCGCCGGGGGGATGGGCGAGGTGTGGCGCGCCACCGACGAGCTGCTGCACCGCGAGGTGGCGGTGAAGCTGCTGCGGGCGCACGTGGCCACCGACCCCGCGTTCCGGGCACGGTTCCGCAGCGAGGCCCGGTTCACCGCGGGCCTGACGGATGCCGCGATCGCCCAGGTCTTCGACTACGGCGAGGAGGACGACACCGCCTACCTGGTGATGGAGCTGGTGCACGGCGAGCCGCTGTCGGCGATCCTGGCCAGGAACGGGCGGCTCAGCGCGGAGGTCACGCTGGACGTGATCGCGCAGGCCGCGCGGGGCCTGAACGTGGCGCACCGGACGGGCATCATCCACCGGGACATCAAGCCGGGCAACATGCTGATCACCGACACCGGCATGGTGAAGATCACTGATTTCGGCATCGCCCGGGCGCTGGAGGCGGCGCCGGTGACCCAGACCGGGACCGTGCTGGGCACCGCGCAGTACGTGAGCCCCGAGCAGGCCTCCGGCACCACGCTCACCCCCGCCACCGACATCTACTCGCTGGGCGTGGTGGCCTACGAGTGCCTGGCCGGCCGGCCGCCGTTCACGGCCGAGACGCAGGTGGCCATCGCGCTGCACCATCTCAACGATCCGCCGCCACCGCTGCCGGACAGCGTGCCGCCGCCGCTGCGCGGCCTGGTGGCCGCGATGCTCGCGAAGGATCCGGCCATGCGGCCGGCCAGCGCCCGGGAGCTCGGCGACCGGGCGCTCGTGCTGCGTGACTCCCTCGCCGGGGGCGGCAGCCAGGCGCTGAGCACGCTCACCGATCCGTCCGGGTTCCCGGTGACCGGCGGCATGACCCGGGTCGGCTCGCCGCCGTCCGGCGGCCCCGGCACCCGTACGGCTCCCGCGCTGCCGCCCAAGCCGCCGCCGCGCCGGAGGTCGCCCCTCCTAGCGTTCACCCTCGCGGGTGTTGCCTTGACCCTTGGTCTGGGCACTGTTGCCATCATGGAATTGCGGGATCCGGGCAGACCGGCGAATGAGGGCAAACCTACGCAGGTCATCCCGGTTTCACAGGTGCCCACGCCCAAGAAATCACCGTCACCGAAGGCGTCGAAGCCCACGCCAACGGTGCCGTCGGCCCGTCCGACACCGCCCCCGTCGGCTACCGTTAGCACGACGGCGACTCCTACGCCAAGTCCGTCGCCGTCTCCGTCCCCGACTCCAACCCCGACCGCGACGCCGAGCGAGACTCTGACGCCAAGTGAGACTCCACCAACCCCCTCAATTACCCCAAGCGCCTCGACCCTCTCCAATGAGGAGACGCCATGACGTACGGGGTCGATGATGGACACCGGCGGCACCCCAAGATGAACGGCAAGGGACAGTGCAGGAAATGACTCAGCCACGACTACTCGGCGGTCGATACGAACTCGACGGCGTCGTCGGGCGTGGCGGCATGGCCGAGGTGTATCGCGCCCGGGACATCCGGCTGGACCGCATCGTCGCGATCAAAACGCTCCGCTCGGATCTGGCCAGGGATCACACCTTTCAGGCGCGGTTCCGGCGTGAGGCGCAGTCGGCCGCGTCCCTGAACCATCCGGCGGTCGTCGCGGTGTATGACACCGGCGAGGACATGACGGACGGGACGCCAGTGCCGTACATCGTGATGGAGTATGTCGACGGGCGGACGCTGCGCGACCTGCTGCGCGCCGACCGGCGGCTGATGCCGGAGCGGGCGGCGGAGCTGGTGGACGGCATCCTGCGGGCCCTGGACTACAGCCACCGCGGCGGGATCGTGCACCGGGACATCAAACCGGCCAACATCATGGTGACCCGCAACGGCGAGGTCAAGGTGATGGACTTCGGCATCGCCCGGGCCATGGCCGACTCGGCCGCCACGATGACCCAGACCGCGCAGGTGATCGGCACCGCGCAGTACCTGTCGCCGGAGCAGGCGCGCGGCGAGCGGGTGGACGCGCGCAGCGACATCTACTCGACCGGGTGCGTGCTGTACGAGCTGCTGACCGGCCAGCCGCCGTTCACCGGGGACTCGCCGGTGGCCATCGCCTACCAGCACGTGCGCGAGGATCCGATCCCGCCGTCCCGGATCGATCCGGACATTCCCCGCTGGTGCGACGCGATCGTGCTGAAGGCGATGGCCAAGGATCCGGTGCAGCGCTACCAGAGCGCGGCCGAGATGCGCGCCGACCTGCAGCGCGCGGTCCAGGGCATGCCGATGGACCCGCAGACGATGGCGCTGGCCAACAATTACGGGCAGTATGCGGGGGCCGACCGCACCCGGTCGATGACCGCCGCGGGCGGCCCGCCCACCCAGGGCACCCGCAGCATCCAGCCGTACGAGTACGGCCCGGAGGAGCGCGGCGGCGGCAGCCGCAGCGACCGGCACCGGGACCGGGGCGGCAACACCGCGCTCAAGACGGCCGCCTGGATCCTCATCCCGCTGCTGATCATCGGCGCGTTCATCGGCGTGGGATACATGTTCCTGAGCTCGCCCAACCAGCCGACGGTGAGCGACCAGGTCGAGATCCCGATCGTGGAGGACCAGACCCAGGCGGAGGCCGAGAAGCTGCTCACCGAGGCGGGCTTCAAGGTCACCCCGGAGCAGGTGTTCAGCGCCGACGTCAAGAAGGGCCGCGCGATCACCACCGATCCTCCCCCCGGCACCAAGCTGGCGAAGGGCGAGGCGGTCGTCCTCAAGGTCTCCAAGGGCATCGAGACGGTCCTGGTGCCCGATGTGACCGGTAAGACCAAGGAGGAGGCCACGGCCATGCTCCAGGACGCGGGCTTCTCGGTGACGCTGGCCTACAAGAACTCCTCCGCCGAGCAGGGCAAGGTCATCGAGACCAAGCCGGCGGCGGGCGCCGAGGCGCCGAAGGAGAGCAAGGTCCGGATCATCCTGCCGACCGAGCTGGTGGAGCTGCCGAGCGTGGTCGGCATCACCATCGAGGACGCCAGGACCACGCTGGAGCAGGCCGGCTTCAAGGTGAAGGAAGTGGAGCAGGCGAGCGACGTGGTGATCGCGGGTCAGGTCATCGACCAGTCCCCGGCGGCCGGGAGCAAGCACCCGCCGGGCCGGACGATCACGCTGATCGTGTCGAGCGGCCCGTCCAACGACTTCCCGACCGACCCGCCGACCGATGATCCGACCGACTTCCCGACCGACACCCCGACGGACGGCGAAGTGGACATCGGCGTCGATCCGAATCAATGATCGTCCAGGGCCTTCCCCTCCGGGGGGAGGCCCTGTTTTTGGCGTGAAAAGAGGGTTTCCGCCACTCGGGGGCGATGGCGGAAACCCTCACTCAGATGTCGTCTGGCGGTCGGCTGGTGTTACACGATTTGAGCGAGCCAGTTTCCGAATAGTTGATGGCCGTGTTCGGACAGGACCGATTCGGGGTGGAACTGCACGCCTTCGATGGGGGCGGTGCGGTGGCGCAGGCCCATGATGACGCCGTCCGGCGTGGTCGCGGTCACGTCGAGGTCGATGGGGACGGTGCCGGGTTCGACGGCCAGCGAGTGGTAGCGGGTCATCGTGACCGGGGTGGGCACGCCGCGGAAGACCCCGCGCCCGTCGTGCTCGATCCTGCTGGTACGCCCATGCATGAGCTCCGGCGCCCGGCCGACCTTCGCGCCGTACGCGATGGCGATGGCCTGGTGGCCGAGGCAGACGCCGAGCAGCGGGAGGTGGCGGGCGGCGCAGTGGTGGACCAGCGGCACGCTGACTCCGGCGGCTTCTGGGGTGCCGGGTCCCGGCGAGACGAGCACGCCGTCGAAGCCGTCGGCGTCGGCGGTGGAGACGACGTCGCGGGGCCGGACGTCGCAGTGGGCGCCCAGTTCGCGCAGGTACTGCACGATCGTGTGCACGAAGCTGTCGTGGTTGTCCACGACGAGGACGCGCATGGCGACTTGCTCCTTACCCGACGGTGACCCGGTCCAGCGGAATGTGGTGTTCCGCCCAAGGGAACACGACATACCAGAGTAGGGCGGTGATGACAGCGATCAGCACCAGGGTGGCGCAGAGCCGGAGCGTGGTGCCGCCGGGAAGCTTTCGCCAGATAAATCCGTACATGTCAGCTTTCGGTTAGGTACGGCGTTCGTGGGTGGCGTTGAGGACGCCGTACACGATCAGGCGTTGCCGGGCCGAGTATT
Source organism: Acrocarpospora sp. B8E8 (assembly GCF_039871605.1). NCBI lineage: Bacteria > Bacillati > Actinomycetota > Actinomycetes > Streptosporangiales > Streptosporangiaceae > Acrocarpospora > Acrocarpospora sp. B8E8. Next base: position 56,679 of record NZ_JBDPLV010000010.1, read on the forward strand.
CGGGGTGGCAGGTGGAGAGGGTGAGCAGGGCCTGTTTGGGGCGTTTGCCGGGATGTTCCGGGACGGGCTCGATCACGTCGACCTGGGTGGGGTAGACGATCTTCTTGCTGGTGACCCGGTAGGTGTAGCGGGCCTCGCGGGCGTCGATGATCACCTCGTCGCCGGCGCGGAGCTCGCCGATGCGGTTGAACGGGGCCGCGTACGTGGTGCGGTGGCCCGAAACCACGAAATTTCCTACTTCGCCGGGGAGGGCGGTGCCGGGGTAGTGCCCGGGGCCCTGGCGCAGGTGTTCGGCGTCGATGCCCTCGACGATGGCGTACTTGTAGTCCACCCCCAACCGGGGGATGCGGATCATCGCCAGCGCCCGGCCCAGCTCGATGCTGTCGAGCTTGCCGTCCCCCGTGATCGTGGTCTCCTGCGTCAGCTCGCGCTGGAGCATCTCCTGGTGCTGCTCGGTGTAGGCCGTGGTCCCCCACAGCAGATACGCGCAGAACATCAGCAGGACCAGGCCGAGGGTGATGCTGACCTCACCGAACGTCCGGAGCACCGCCCGCACCGCACACCCCCTCCTGTGACGATGCCCCACGCTATGACCGGCGGCGCCGCGGAGCCCGCCCGCCGGGCCCGCGTTTGGCGCATTGTTTGCATTTCATCGCCAGGGATCTGATCCCCGTCAACAGGATCGAACCTGCTCGGAATGGCCCTGACGACGGGCGGCGACTATTCTTACTCCGGACTTCGCTCGCCAGCGACTACGCTTACTGACAAACCCGCAAGACAGCGCGGGTGACCACCAGGAGACTTCCCGTGCCCAAGTCCAACGTACGCAAGAAGGCCGTCTACACGCCGCCGCAGAAGACCTCATCGGTCAAGGTCAGCCCGCGCTGGCTGGCGCCCGTGATGGTGGCGTCGTGGATCCTCGGCATCGGCTGGATCGCCGCGTACTACATCGTCAGCAACACCGGACCGGTCTTCGGGCCGCTCGGAAACTGGAACCTGCTCATCGGGTTCGCCCTGATCATCTTCGGTGTGGTGCTCTCCACGAAGTGGCGCTAGTCCGTCCCGGCGTTCCGGGCTGGAACTTTCCACAGGCTTTATCCACAGCCTGGGGAAACAGCCCGGAACCCTAGCCGAACCTGCGTTCTATCTCCGCGATCAGCGCGTACGGATCGCCGAGCACCACGGCCGCCACCAGGACGGCAAGGATCACCAGCGCGCCGGCCAGCTGGATCGTGTTCCTGTTTTTCTCCGGTGCGTACGCGAAGACGGCCGACACCAGGACGCCGACGACCAGGCCGCCCAGGTGGCCCTGCCAGCTGATCCCCGGAATCAGGAACGTGAGCACCACGTTGATGCCGATCAGCCAGACCACGCCCCTGGCGTCGTAGCCGAGCCGCCGTGAGACCACGAACAGCGCCCCGAACAGGCCGTAGATCGCGCCGGACGCGCCGACCGACGGGTAGATGCTGAACAGGAAGACGGCCACCGAGCCGCCCAGCGCCGACAGCAGGTAGAGCGCCGCGAACCGCACATGGCCGAGCCGCCGCTCCAGCTCGGGGCCGATCGCCCACAGCGCCCACATGTTGAAGAGGATGTGGGTGATCGCGAACGTGCCGGTCGGGCGCAGGTGCAGGAACGCGCCGGTGAGCAGCCGCCACCACTCGCCCTGCTCGATGGCGCCCGGCGAGGTGTTGAACTCGCTGACGAAGTCGCCGCCCAGCACGATCTCCCCGAAGTAGGCGACCACGTTGATGATCAGCAGCGTCCAGGTCACCCGGGGCACGCTCACCGCGGCGCCGCCGAACACCGCCTTCGCCTGCCGGACGCCCTTGTTCCCGTCCCGCACGCACTCCACGCACTGGAAGCCGACGGCGGCATCGCGCATGCAGTCGGGGCAGATCGGGCGGTCACAGCGCTGGCAGCGGACGTAGGTCTCTCGTTCGGGGTGCCGGTAGCAGGTGGGGACCGCTTCGGCACCCGGTTGCATCGAGGGTGGCTGGGTGGTCATGGGGTCCTTCCAAAGGGGTCTATCCACAGACTGCCACACGAAGACGCCGCCCTGGCCGCGAGATCAGCGGCCAGGGCGGCGTTCAGCGTGGGTCAGGAACGTTCGATGGTGACCGATTCGATCACGACGTCCTTGAGCGGCCGGTCCCGGCTGTCGGTCTCGGTACGGGCGATCTCGTCCACCACGTCGGTGCCCTCGATCACCTCGCCGAAGATGGTGTGACCCTGGTTCAGGTGCGGCGTGAGGCCGACCGTGATGAAGAACTGCGAGCCGTTGGTGCCCCGGCCGAGGCGCTTGCCCGCGTTGGCCATGGCCATCAGGTACTTGCGGTTGAAGATGTTCTCGGTGTGGATCTCGTCGTCGAAGTCGTAGCCCGGGCCCCCGATGCCCAGGCCCAGCGGGTCGCCGCCCTGGATCATGAATCCGCCGATGACCCGGTGGAAGATCGTTCCATCGTAGAGGCGAGCGGTGGTCTTGGCGCCGGTCTCCGGGTGGGTCCACTCCCGGGTGCCCTCGGCGAGCTCGACGAAGTTGCGCACGGTCTTGGGCGCGTGGTTCGGGAAGAGTTTGACGCGAATCGTGCCATGGTTGGTGCGCAGATTCGCGACGAGGTTCTCAGCCATGAGAAGCCGCCCCCTTGGTCGGTGATTGTTCCGGTCTCGGTGTTCATTCTCCGATGACAGGGTATCGAGGCTCCCGGCGGAGCCCGGCCAGGATTGAGGGCTAGTCAGGCGGGAAGGGGACGCAACGGGGCCCCAACCACAGGGGAGGTTTGCCGTGTCCCTAAATCTCAGAAGACGCCGCGTCGAAATGGTGATACCAACGACGTGGTCGGGCCGCATGAAGGCCCAGGCCGTGCGGGCAGCCGACAGGGTCGGCCCGATGGCCAGCAGCGCCCGCGAGGGCGCGTACCACCGATTGGAAGACGCCCGTTTCTGGGCTGCACCCAAGCTAGACCATGCGGCCCACTCGGTCGAGGATCAACTCGCGCCACGCCTGAGCATGTTGCTCGCGCAGGCGGCGCGTCGGGTGGATCCGACACCGATGAAGGTGAAGTCACGCTCCTGGCCGACAATGATCCTTTTCGCAGGGCTTGCGGTGGGAGCGGCCGGGTTCGTGATGTATCGCAGGAATGCCCAGCATTGGGCGGAAGTGATGAAGAGCAGCGCGGACGAGGCGAAGAGCAAGGTCGGCGAAACAGCTCAATCCATGGGTTCCATGGGCGAAAAGCTGAACAAGCGGACTGACGAGGTCCCCGGCAAGAAGCCGTAGACCTCTATCTCCAGGTACGGCCGGTTAACGGACCGGCCGTACCTTGATGTTGCAGGCTGGCTACTTTGTGGGGGCCTCGGCCGGTTTCGCGCAGATCGAGGCGTGGGTTATCGCGTCGGGGGGTGGCGGGGGGAGTTCGGTCGTGCCGTCTTCGTTTGTTGGGGCGGCCTTGCCGCTTATGTGTACGGCGCCGGCCTCGGTGGTCACGGTGAATTGGGGGGATCCGTCCGGTGCGTTTGGGGCGCCGGAGGGGACGGCCAAGGCCACCGAGTCGGGAAGGGTACCTGGTGCGGCATCGCCGGGCTGGGCGGGGATCGCCGGGATGGCGGGGACGGCGTCGACCTCTTCGCCGTTGACGAAGACCCTTCCGTCCTTGAGCTGCATGACTACGATCTTGCCTTCGCCCTTGGCTGCGCCGCAGACGGCGGTGGAGGTCGAGTCGGGGGTGGGTTCGGCGGCGTTGGCGGCGCCGGTGAGGGTGGTGGCGAGGGCGATCGCCAGGGCGCTCACGATGAGCACGCGTTTCGGGCGCATGCGGACTCCTTCTGATTGGGTGGGTCCACATTCGCGGGTCGTACCTGAAATGGAGCTTAAGGCGCCTGAAGTGATCTTCAGGCTGACTTTAGGTGGGTTCGGGCACGCTGAAGCGCATGCGCGTGCTGTTGGTGGAAGATGAGCGGCGGCTGGCCGACCTGATGAAAACCGGGCTGGCCGAGGAAGGGTTCGCTGTTGATATCGCCAACGATGGCGTAGAAGGTCTCTGGCTTGCCGGTGAGAACGCCTATGACGCGATCGTGCTGGATGTGATGTTGCCGCGTCTCAACGGGTATGCTGTGTGCCGGCAGCTCCGCGATGCGGAGAACTGGACGCCCATCATGATGCTCACCGCCAAAGACGGCGAATACGACGAAGCCGAAGCCCTCGATACCGGCGCTGACGATTTTCTCTCCAAACCCTTTTCGTACGTCGTGCTCCTGGCGCGGCTTCGTGCCCTGATCCGCCGAGGAGGCCGGGAACGCCCGGCTGCTCTGACGGTCGGGGATCTGGTTGTGGATCCCGCGAGCCTCACGTGCCGCCGGGGGGAGACCACGATTCCGCTCACCCCGAAGGAGTTCGCCGTGTTGCACGCACTCGCGCGCCGACCAGGGGAAGTCGTCTCCAAAGCGGAACTCCTCGCTCAGGCCTGGGATTTCGCCTATGACGGTGACCCCAGCATCATCGAGGTGTATGTCAGCGCGCTTCGCCGCAAAATCGACGCACCCTTTGGGCGTACCACCCTGACGACGATCAGAGGCGCCGGATACCGGCTGGAGGCAGGCCGATGAAGAGGCTGATCAAGGGGCGCTCAGCGAAAGAGCTGGTCCCACGATGGGCGGCGAGAAAGCCAGTCCCACGGCGGTCGGCGAAAGGGCTGGTCAGCGGGCGGTCGGCGAAGAGGCTAGTGCCACGGCGGTTGGTGAAGTGGCCAGTCCCACGATGGCCGGTGAAAGGGCTGGTTGGGGGGTGGTCGTTGCGGGTCCGGGCGACTGTGGTGGCGACCTTGGTGGTTGCGGTGGCGCTGGCGGGGGCGGCGTCTGTGCTGAATGGGGTGTTGCGGGGGAGTTTGGAGAGGAGCGCGACTGACCAGGCGGCGATGCGGGTGACCAGTGCGGCGGGGCATCTGGGTGTGGCCGCGGTTCCGGCGTTGCCTCTCTCCGGCGTGACAGGACCTTCCACCACAATCACCACCTCTGGGGAGGGACCACTCAGTGCGGTACTCGATCCGGACGTGCAGGTTCTGCCGGCGGGGACGCCGGGCAAGGCGTGGGCCGAAGAGGGTTACGTCGTTGTCGCGGAGACGGTGGCGACCAAGTCCGGGACGCTGGTGATCCACGGGAGAGCCTCGCTGGAGCCCGCCGAACGCGCCCTGACCGCCCTTCGGACACTGCTGATCTTCGGAATTCCTGCCCTGTTGATCCTGGTAGCCGTGCTGACCTGGCTCTTCATGAGCAAAGCCCTGGTTCCCGTATCCGGAATTACCGCCAAACTCGCCGACATAACGGCACGCGACCTGCACCAACGAGTTCCGGTGCCGAGCGGCCGCGACGAGATCAACGCCCTAGCCTGTACGGTCAACGCCACGCTTGACCGTCTGGAAACCGCGGTCGGACACCACAAACGATTCGTCGCCGATGCCGCGCACGAGCTGCGAAGCCCGATAGCCACCCTGCGTACCCGCCTTGAACTGGGCGAACGCGCCGCACCCGAGCTGGCCCGCGAATCCCTGACCGATGTGGCCCGGCTCCAGACCCTGGCCGCCGACCTGCTGCTCCTGGCCCGCCTGGACGCCGGCGAACCCTTGCGCACCCAAGAGGTCGACCTGGGCCAGTTGGCCACAGAAGAGACCCTCCACCTCAAGTCGGCACTCGCGACCGAACCGACGGCCGCACCCAGCCAACTAGCCGCTGAAGAGACCCTCCACCTCAGGTCGCCGCTCGCGACCGAACCGACGGCCACGCCCGGCCAGCCAACCGCAGAAGAGACCCTCCACCTCAGGTCGGCACTCGCGACCGAACCGGTAGCAGCACCCGGCCAATCAGCCACGGAAGAGACCCTCCGCCGCGGACCGTATCGCCGAGATCGAGGACGCACAGAAGACGCGGGCCAACCAGCCGCAGAAGAGGCCACCCGCCCACCGATCCCGATATTTCTGGATATAGCGCCCGATGTGCTCGTGAACGCCTCCCCCGCGCACCTCACCCGCGTGATTACCAACCTCCTCAGCAATGCCCTCCGCCACGCCGAATCGTCGATCACCGTGCGTCTCACCCCTGACGCCACCCTGGACATCATCGACGACGGCCCCGGCATCCCCCCGGGACACCGCGAATCCATTTTCGATCGCTTCACCCGCCTCGATGAGGCCCGCGACCGCGACGCCGGCGGCGCCGGGCTCGGCCTGGCGATCGCCCGCGACATCGCCCACGCCCACGGCGGCACCCTCACCGTCGCCGACACCCCGGAGACCACTCTGCGCCTTCGCCTCAAACCACTATGAACCACATCATCCCGGCGTCCGTTCACCGGTACGGGGGCATCCGTGTTCGTGCGATCAGAAGGGCACTTCCATGGAGGAACCGGGAACTTCCCGCCGCAAGTTCATCTTCCGCAGCCTTACCGGCGGTCTCACCGCCGCGCTCACCTCAGCCGTCGCGCTCGTCAGACCCGCGACCGCCGACACCGAAACCGAAGCCGCGCAGGGCGCCTTCCTGGCCAAGACCAAGAACATCCCGCTCCGCGGCGGAAAGATCATCAAAGTCAAGAGCGCCAGATACGTGGTAACCCAGCCCAGCAAGGGCGTCTTCCGCTGCTTCACCGCCAAGTGCACCCACCAGGGCTGCACCGTCGCCAGCGTCAGCGGCCGCACCATCAACTGCCCCTGCCACGGCAGCAAGTTCGCCATCACCGACGGCCACGTCGTCCAAGGCCCCGCCACCAAGTCCCTCCCCAAGAAGCGAATCACCATCAAGAAGGGCTCAATCCGCCTCGCGTAACCGGCCTGCACGTCGCCGGACGGCTTGGCGTAACGGATCTGTCCAATCCGTCTCGCGTAACCGCGCGCAATCGGTGGGGGCGGCCTCCGCCACTGTCGGATGGCGACGACCGCAATCCACCGCGTAACCCCGCGCGTAACACCCCTACGGATCCGCTTCAGGCCGCTGAGCCGCCCCGGAGCGGATCCCCATTTCCCTCGATAAGCGGTCCACCCGCGACCCAATTGCTACCGTGACCACCTGTGAACGTGTACGTAGGCAACGCGACCGTGGACGCGGCAACCGACCGAGGCTGGCTCCTGGGCCACTTCAAATCCCCCGACGACGTACGACACAGCGAGGACGTCGAGATCAAATGGGGCATCCACCCTGCCGGTGACGAGCGCGCCCAATGGGTGACCGGCGAACACCGCACCGCCCTGCTCATCCTGATCAGCGGCCGATTCCGCGTAGAACTCCCCGGCCAGACCGTCCTCCTGTCCACCCAGGGCGACTACGTCCTCTGGGGCAAGAACGTCGACCATTCCTGGCACGCCGAAGAAGAATCCGTCGTCATGACCGTCCGCTGGCCGTCGATCCCCGGCTACGCCACCCCGTAGGCCACCCAACAGAACAAGCGGGTCGCCAAGTCACTCGCCGTTATCCGGCGCCGTTCACGCAGGCGATGCTTCTCGCCGCACCGGCGCCTGCAGCGGTGGCGGCATCCTGTTGGGCTCTCGGGGTATCGGTGCCAGCAGTGGCAGTGAGTTGAGGTTTAGACGTGCACGTCGAGTCTGGCCGTGTAGCCGTTCGTGGTGTCGCCGGTGATGGTGGCGAGTTGGGTTGTGTAGCCGTCGCTGAATACGTTGTCGTTTTCTAGGGAGGAGCCTGCCAGGTTGGTGGCGCTCTGTTCGTAACCGGGGTTTGCGTATACCTCGGTGCAGGATTCCTGGGGGAATGCCAGTTGGGTGGTTTTTACGGGTTCCGAGGCGGTGGTTGCTTCGGTGAGGTTGCCGTACACCTCGAAGTGGATGTGTGGCCAGCGGCCGGCGTAGGCGCCGGGGAAGATTGTGGTGAAGCGGATCAGGCCGTCTGGAGTGGCTTCCTGGACGCCGCGGAGATAGTTCTCCTCGGTGATGCCTTCGGAGTACATCGAATATCTGCCTTCGCGGTCGCAGTGCCATAGGTAGACGGCGGCGCCCGCGTATGCCGCTCCTGCGTTGATGATGTTGAGTTCTACGACCAGCGGAATTCCTTGGGCTGTCCCCGTTGCGGAGCCGAAGCTCGATCGGATGTCCTGACGGACGACGCCGCTTTGGGTCAGCGCGTTGGGTCCGTTGGATCCGTCCCCGGGATAAGGCCCGGCTGTCTCGTCAGGAATCTCTTCCTGGGAGCTCACTGGTTGGCCGGTTGACTGGGTGGATGTGTTCTGTTCGGGTTCGGAGCAGCCCACTGCGCCGACCAACACTGCGCCGCCGAATAGCCCGAGCATCCCTCGGCGGCCCATCAAGCGGGAAAGATCGAACGCGAGTCCCCGGTCGTGATCGTGCATGTGCCCCTCCTCCGTTTGGTAGCGACCACCCTTCACCTCGCATCTGAGAATTCGATGACACCAACGCCAGATTCCGCTTAGCAGGCCGCTCCCCCTGTCGCTCAACGCCACGGGGAAGATCAGCGGTCTGTTCGGTTCTCCGGATACGGGGAGAGCTCAGCCTTCTTCTAGTTCGGCGGCTCGTTCGTACAGGCGGGCGGCCTGGAGGGGCTGGTTGTGGCGGTTGTGGAGTTCGGCGGCTCGGATCAGTTGGCCGTCGGATTCCAGGGCCCAGGCTTGGTCTTGCCAGCTGCCGCGCTCCATCGGTGTCGGCCTGATGCCGCGGGGTCCGGACCGCCTGGGGCGGCGCAGACCGGGGAGGAAATCGACCCGCCGGGTGCGTTCCGGAGGGGTCAGTCCATCGTCGATCAACCGTAGCGAACGCTCCATTTCGGGCGGCAGTTGCATGTCGACCTCGGGTGGTTCGCCCGCCCACAGCTGCCAGACGGGTACGGCGGTCCTGAGCAGGAACGCGTAGCAGGCGTCCGCGGTCAGCACGATCGCGTCGCCCTGGTCGGTCGGGAACAGGGCCCTGCGTGCCGCGGGTGGGAGCCGGGGCTTGAGCCGGAAGCCGAGCGGAAGGTAGAGCTGGCCGGGTCCGACGCAACGCAGCGGCTCCCCTACCGGCAGGTCCTCCAGCACGCCGCCGGTGGCCGTCAGCAGGTGGCGGTCACGGCCGAGCGTGAGCTGGGCGGTCTCGGCGAGGGGCAGGCCCTCCAGCACCAGGGGCAGGGCGGCCAGTCCCTCGTCACTGAGCAGCACCGCGTCGATCTTCTGGCCGTGCGCCCTGGCGGGCACCACGGTCAGGGTGGGCGGCTCCGGCACCGCGTCAGGCCATTCCGGGAGGGATTCCAGCGGTTGCAGGGGCCGGTCGACGGGCGAGCGTACGAACGCGGTTCCCGATTGGGGCTCGCCGTGGGCGGTCAGGCGGGCGCAGCCGTACCCGTCGGCGGCGAGCACCCAGACGCCGTGGTCGACGAGGGCGGCGAGGACCCGGTCGGGGAGGGGTGACGCGTGGCGGTGCTGGATCAGCAGCCGGTCCCGCACCCTGCGGCAGACCAGCACGAACGGGTCGCGTTCCAGCGCCGCGACCAGGGACGGCGAGACGTTCCCCGCACCCGCCACCAAGTCCACGACATATCCGGATCGGCCAGACCTGCCACCTGGAGCGGGCGCATACCCGGATCGCCCACCACCCGCGCCGTGAGCTCGATCGCTGGTTTCGAACAGCGGTGTGAGATCGACCCGCTGGTAGGTGACTGTCAGGTTCAGGTCGAGCGCGCGCCGGATCAGCTCCGCCAGCCGCAGCCCTGGAACCACGATCGTGACCTGGGACACCGGCGTCGGCGGCGTCTTGACCAACCCGGCGATCCTGACGGCCTCGACGAGCGGCGTCTCGGTGAGGGACGACAACTCCAGCCCGACGCCCTCGGTGGGCGGCTCGCCCCAACCACGGTCTGGCACGAGTTGCCCGGCACACGTCACGTGCACCCGCCCACCACAACTGAGCGCCGCCTCCCTGACCACGTCAAGGGACAGATCCACCCGCACCCACCAGGCGTCTTCCGAGCGCAGGAAGCCCATCCCGGCAAGATCGTCCGAACGGTGCAACTGCGCCGCGAACATCAACGCCGTGGTCGCGGCCCCGAATCGCACCACGAACCCAGGCCGCGACGACCCTTCCGAACCCAAAGGAAACCGCCCTTCCACGTCCTCTACCAAGGACAACCACTCGTCCGCCCGACGGAAACCACCCATTCGCGCCCCCCGCTCAAGGACAACCACTCATCCGATTCCCCACCCGAGGACGTCCGCGCCATTGCGAATGGGCAACCACATCCCCGCCCGAGGAAACCGCCCTGCCATCGCGACTACCTTTCGGGGATCACCAGCGGAGTGGCGAGCACCCGCTTGGCCCATTCGGTCCAGCGTTCCCCCGCGTTGTGCCGCCCGCCCTTGACCGCGGCCGCGAAGATCAGCGCGACCTGGTCGAACCGGCCCGCCAGCTCCGCCACCACGACTCCCCACAGTTCCAGCTCCCGATGCGGGAACGGGACGCTGATCGGATCGGCGAGATCTGCCCTGACCAGGTCAAGCGCGGGCACGACCAGCTCGAACGGGCGATGCTCGGCCAGATCGCACCGAGCCAGCACCAGCGCGCGGCGAGCACCGTCCTCAGCGGCCTCGACCGCCTCCCTGGCCGGTTCCGGCTGGTTCAGGTGGTGCACGCGCAGCCAGCCCGCGATCTCGAACTCGTCGGCCGCCAGGTAGTCCGTGGCGGCTTCGTCGTACCTGCCGATCTGCTCGTGCAGCGCGGCGGCGCGCAGCGGGATACCGGCCGCGCGGTAGCAGCGCGCCGCGTCCTCCCAATGCCTGGCCTGCTCATAACAAAGCGCCGCCTTCCGGTACAGCGTGGCGTCAACCATCACGACCCCGTCCCCGCAACGCGCAGTAAAGCGCCGCCCTCCGGCACAAGGTGCCTCGCAGCTCATAACAGAGCGCCACCTTCGGGCACGGCGTTGCGTCAACCATCGCGGCGCCGTTCCCGTTGTTCGTCCTCGGTCTCGGGTGTCTCGGTGGGTTCGATCATTCGGTCGGGGAGTTGGCCGGGGGCGACCTCGACGATGTGCGCGCCGCGTTCGATCAGGCCTGCGATCTCGGACGTGATCCGGTCGTGGCGGGCATTGTGGTCGGCCTCTTGGGGGCCGGTGGACACGTCCTCGACCTGGAACATCGCCACCTCGCCGGTGACGGGGTCGTACCGGAATTTGACCCGGACCCGCACCTCAGACCTCCAGCTCGAATTCGATGTCCAGGACGCCGTCGGGACCCTCCGTGGAGCTGATCCCGGTGGCCCTGCGGGTCCTCGCGTACGCCAGGATCGCGTCGCGGTAGGCCTCCGCCAGAGCGCGATGGAACAGCGCGCGGGCGTCGGCCCCGATGTCGGTGAGCAGCCGGGACGCCTCGTCGGCGAGTTCACGTTCCCGGGCTCCGCGCAGTACGGCCAGCGTGTCGAGGGCGTTGCGATGGGCCTGGCCGGCCAGGACGTCCCCGTGTGCCTTCTCAGCCTGTTCCCGCTGCTTGGCTCGTTCGGTCTCTGCTGCCGCATCGAGGGCGAGTTCGGCGTCGCGGTTGGCCTCCCTGGTGGCGTCCTCCTCGGTGATGCCGCCCCACTCGTCGTCGTAGTAGGTGCCGACGCCGGTCGCGGCCACGGTGTCCCTGATCTCGGCCCGGACCGTCGCCCTGGCCGCGCCGGTGGCACGCACCCGGTCACTCACCCGGGCCACGATCTCCAGGTCCCGGGAGTCGGGATCATAGGAGAGCACACCCCCGTCGAGCGGGTGCCGGAACACGCCGTCCTCGCCTTCCTCCCAGCCCTCGGTACGGCCCAGCACGCGGGCCAGCGCGGTCAGGGTCGGCAGCCCGACCGACCGGCTCAGCCGCTCCCGAACCCGGGCCTCGCCGACGACCTGGTCGGTGAGTTCGACCGACCGGCGTACCTCGTGATCCCAGGACTCGGCCAGCAGCCGGGTAGCGCGGACACGGATCCGGCGCGGGTTGCACATCAGCTCAGCCACCTTTCCGGGTCCAGTTCCCGGAGTTTGGTGATCAGCGCGATCTGTTCCTGCTCGACCGCCTTGATCAGGTCTGCCTCGCCCGGATGCTGCCGCAGCTCGTGGGCCAGACGCTTGTTGTCCTGCGCGAGTTTCTGCAGCTCCGCACCGGTGGTCGCCTGCTCCCGCAGCCGGGCGATGCTCCGCAGGTCGATCTTGATGAGCACCGGATCCCTGGCCCCGCTGCCGGGGGCCTCCACAGGCACGCCGTGATCGGCCACAATCCTGCGCAAGGTGCTCTCATCCGACAGATCCGTCCACAGGTGCACCAGCCGGGCGAGGTCGCTCTCATCGGCCGTCATCCGGCCGCGCAGCAGCGCCGACGCCGCGAACACCTTCTGCGCCTTCACCGCCCGCCGGTCGGAAAAGGTGACCCCCTCCGCCCGCAACGATCTGAGGATCTTGGTGTACGTGGCCCGCACCGGCGCCAGCTCCACCTTGCCGACCGCCTGCTGCAGGTCGGCGAGCTCCGCGGGCTGCAACGGGACCAGCTCCCGGTCCCAGCGGTCGTCGTCAGAAGACACGTCCGCCTTGATGCGGTTCTGCTCGTCCTTCCAGCCCTGGGTGAGGACGTCGTCCAGGTCGTCGTCGCCGACGTACTGCACGGTGCAGCGCAGCAGGAAGCGGTCGCTGAAGGCCTCCAGCTCGGGGTCGTTGGGGATCTCGTTGGCCGAGCCGACCAGCGAGATCAGCGGGCTACGCAGCACGGTCTGGCCGGTGTGGAAGGTCCGTTCGTTGATCAGGCTGAGCAGCGTGTTGAGGATGGCCGAGCTGCCCCGGAACACCTCGTCCAGGTGGGCGATCCTGGCCTCGGGCAACATCCCCGCCGTGTTGATCTTGTAGACGCTGTTGTCCTGGAACTCCTTCACGTCGATCGAGCCGAAGATCTCGGCCGGTTCGGTGAACCGGGTGAGCAGGTAGCTGAACGGCTTGGTCTCCAGCAACCGGCAGAAGCGTTCCAGCAGCCGCGACTTGGCGGTGCCCGGCGGGCCCACCACCAGCACATGCTCCCGGCTCAGCACGCCGAGGGCGAGCACGTCCACCACGTCGCCGCGGTCGACGAACATATCCTTGACATCATCGAGACGCCCCGCGAAAGCCTTCCCAAGCTTTTCCGGCGTACGTTTCACTCATCCTCCCGCGATGTGGGAACCGTCAGTTCCGCCAGGATCGGGCGGTGCCGCGGCGTGAGCGGCAGGTAGGAGGCGGCCTCGGCCGGCCGGCCCGTGGGGCGCCGCTGGTCGATCTCGCGCTGCTGTGCCGCCCGGCGAAGGGCGCCGATCAGCTCGCCCAGCCGTCGCGCGTCGGGGCGGGCGTCGGGGCCGCCGATCAGCTCGTCGGCGCGGGCGTCGCGGAAGATCGAGCGGATCTCGTCGCCGTTCATGCCCTCGGTGGCCCGGGCGATCGCGGCGAACAGCTCGTCGTCGGGTTGCTCGCGCAGGAACGTGCCCGCGTGCACGCGGGCGATCGCCGCCCTGGCCTCCTCGTCCGGCAGGTCGATCTTGATGGCCCGGAACCGGCTGGGCCGCAGCAGCGCGTCGTCGATGATGTCGATCCGGTTGGTGGTGCCGATGATGAGGACGGGTACTTCCGGGCGGAAGCCATCCAGTTCGGTCAGCAGCTGCGCCACCACCGCGTTGCCCGCGCGGCTGCCGCCGTCGTCCCGGCCGGTGCGTTTGGCCGCGATCGAGTCGAACTCATCGAAGACCAGCACCGAGGGGGCGTTCCGGCGGGCTTCGGCGAAGAGTTCGCGGACTTTGCGTTCGCTCTCGCCGACGTACATGTCGGTGACCTCGGGTCCTGACACGACCAGGATGGTGGCGTCCAGCTCGCTGGCCACCGCCTTGGCGAACAGCGTCTTTCCGGTGCCGGGCGGGCCGTGGAAGATGAAGCCGCGCGGCACCAGGTCCTGGCGCACCTCCTCGGGCAGGTCGGCCAAGCCCGCGGCGGCGCCGGAGATGATGGACAGCGCCCGGTTCAGCTCGTCCTTGACCGGCTGGTAGCCGCCGATCTTCCGGAAGGGCACGTTGGGGACCTCGAAGGAGTTCGAGGTGTGCGCCTTGAACAGGGCCAGCTCCTGGAGCAGGTCGGCGAAGGTGGGTTCGGGGCGCTGGTGGTGCTCGTGGTAGGCGAAGCGCAGGCCGTGCCGGAGGCGTACCGCGTTCATGCCGGCGATGTTCTTGTAGAGCGCGATCGGGTCGAAGTCGCGGAACAGCTCGGCTTCCTCCCGCCGTACGAGGGCTTGGCCGACGGGGACCCGGCGGCCGCCGGCGGTGGCGACCTCGCGGGGCAGCACGTCGAGCGAGAGGCGGACCGCGAACCGGTCGGCCAGGACCTCGGGCAGCACCAGGGACGGGTCGGTGAAGGCGAGCAGCACCCGGGTGCTGTTCTCGTAGAGGACGTCGGTGAGCTCGCGGGCCTCGGAGCTGATCGCCGTGTTGCTGCCACCCGCGAGCAGGTCGAGGTGGGGGACGACGACGATCCGCTCCTCGTCGGCGTCGTTGACCTCCTTCTCCAGCGCGGCCAGCTGGGCGCTGCGCCGGCCGGCGGGGGGCAGGCCGAGCGTGGAGTCGGTGTCCGGCTCCGCCTTGATCACGGTTCTGGCCCGGTCGGACTGGTGCACGATCTCGTCGATGAGATGCTCGACCAGGAGTTTCTCGCACTGGATGAGGACGGAGAAGCCGCGTTTGAGGTAGGCGCCGGCGCGGTCGATCTCCACTTGGTGGGCGATCAGCACGGCGGCGCGCTCGCTCAGGTGCTCGGGGTGGCCCTCGTCCGCGAACTCCCGCAAGGGTGCGGGCGCTGTCTCCACGATCAGTTCGGCGGGGGGCGGCTCGGCGGGCGTGAGCGAGGTCAGCGCGACACCCGGCGGCAGGTAGAGCGGACGGCCACCCGGATCGCCGGTCACGGTGAGCTTCAGCGATCTCAGGCCGACGTCGAGATGGGCGGGATCGAAGTCCGGTTCGAGCAGGAACGCGGGAACCTCCGCCAGGAGCTGCCCGAGCGTCCAGTCGTCGGAGTGCATGATGACGAGATCGTCGAACCGCTGTGGATCCGCGCTCACGAACCGGAAGTGCGGCCGGGGCGCCATCATCTCCCTCTCCAGGTGCGGTAGCGGTGGACCAGCCGGAGTGCGCTGTCGTAGCCGCGCGCGACCGGTCGTGTTCTGCCGAGGTCCACTCGCTCGGCGGCCGCCCAGTAGGCTCCGGTGGCTTTCATCACCGGGGTCGGCTTGCCCTCCCAGCGCAGTGCTTGGCCGATCTGCCTGGCCCACGCCTTGCCGTGCCGAAGCCAGGCCGTGGCGTAGACGTCCCGGACGAGGTCCAGCTCGCCGTGGCGCAGCCACTGGTTGAGCAGGTACGCCCGCCAGCTGAGCACCCGGACATCCGAGTCGCATTCGGCCATCGTGCCCACCACGACAGCCCGCCCACGTGGCCGCGCGACCAGCTCGGCCACGCGTTCCTGCACGGCGCGGTACTCCGAGGAATCCGGATCACCCGGCGGATGGTGCAGCACGGCGGTCAAGGGTGAGGCGCGCAGCAGGATGTCCGGCAGTCCTTCGACGCCCTCCCACGCCGGAACCCCGCGCAGCGCGGGCAGCACCACCGCGTGCCGGGCCGTCGCGTCCGGCAGCCACGACCGCGTCCGTACCAGCGAGTTCGCGATCATCATCGCCGGTTCCGGGTGATCGCGACCGCCGATCACAGCCGCCAGCAGCACCCCGCCGAGCCCGACCCGCGCCGCCTCCCCGAACGGCGGATTGCCCATCCCCCGCACCGCGTTACTCCGCCACGTGATCTCCGCAAGCCTGCGGACCACGTCCGGCGGCGGGTCGGCCAGCCGCGCGGCCTTCCACAAGGTGCCGTTGGGCACGTTTCCGGCCGGGCGGGCCACCCAGTCGAGCACCCGCTGCGCCGTCTCCACCGCCCCCATCAGGGCACCGTCCAGTACGGCGCCAGCATCATCCCCCTGGCGTCATCCCGGCAGTAGAACCGCAGCACCCGGGCGCCCCGCGAGATGTTGACCAGCGCCGCCACCTGCCACGGACGCTGGAACGTCGACCGGTGCAGCCGTACATCGACCGACGACAGCCCGAGACCGCGACCGGCCGCGAACAGATGGGTGTGATACCAGCCGACGAGCTCCTCGCCCTGCCGCCGCACCGCCAGCAGCTCGCCGACGCTCAGGAAGCTCTCGCCGGTGAAGGTGAAACTCAGCATGGAGGCGCCGGTGCGCTGCGCGGGGATCATCGCGGTCAGCTCGATCAGGTGCCGGCCGGGGGCCGCCGCGTCCCGGTAGACACGCCCGGCGAGGAAGCCGCCTTCCTCCACTTCGGTGGAGAACGGGTGGGTTTCGGTGAATGCGGTGTACATGCTCTTGCCGAGGACTACCGCGATAGGTTTGCCCGGACTCGGCGTGGCATCCGCGCCGAGTTCGGCGAGAGTGCTCAGCGGCGGGTCCGGCGGGGGTAACTCCTCCAGGTCGAAGATGCGGCCCCGGTGCGCGCCGACCTCGATGTGCACACCGTGCTCCATCTCGGGCACCGGACGCACCAGCGGTCCATGGTCGAAGTTCGGCCCGTGCAACCCGAACCCCCAATGCCGTTCGTCGGGTGCCAACTCCCTGAGTGTGTCTCGCAGCGCGCGTCCCAGCAATTCACTTACCGGGTGCGGATGCTGGTACAGCAGTTCGTCGTTGAGGAGCACCCGCACCTGTACGTGGCCGTACCTGGGGCGGAGGTTGGCGACGGAGAAGCCGCCGGTGTTCTCCAGCGAGACCGCTGGTCCTGGTTCCGGCTCCGGCAGGAAGAGCAGCTGGATGACTGCGCCGCTCAGCGCCTGGTCGAGCTGGCTCTCGAAGAACCGGCGCAGCACGGGTTCCAGCGGCACCCGGCGCACCGGCGTCTGGTCCCCGCCCCGGAAAAGCTCAACCTCGTAGCTCATGCTTCGTCGGCCCCGAGCCACTCGATCACGTTGAGGTAGCTGCCCTTCTGCTGGAGCCTGGCGTTCGACGGGGTGCCGCCGATCCGCGCGATGCGCGGGCCGCCCGCCAGCTCCGCCCATCGGGCCGCGTCGCCGTCGAAGAAGTCCACCGAGCCGTCGTCCTTCCACACGCTGTAGTTGCGGTACGCGGCGATCTCGCGCAGCATCGCGCACAGGGTGCCGAAGTCCAGGGAGGATTCATACGATTCGTCCAGCGCGCCGAGGCAGACCAGCCCGGCCGCGGACTTGTTCTCCCGCATCCGCGGGCTGTCGTAGTTGGGCCACACGTTCGGATGGAAGAACGGCGTCATCCAGAACACCTTGGGCGCGACCACCGGGAACTCCGGCCCCAGCGTGATCACGACCACGTGGAAGCCGATGTCCACCGGCTCGCCGCCCGGCACCTCCGGCGGCCCGAAACTGGGCTGCTCGAACTCCAGCCGGTATTCGGTGGGCGCGAGCAGCGAATTCGCCTCCACCCGGAAATCGGGGTGGGCGGCCGCGTAGTCGAGCACCTGGTTCTTGACCCGGAACAGGGCGTCCTCCCGGTCCACCGGGTTCACCGCGGCGGCGGTGGCGTGGAACCCGACCCGCAGGTGGTCGCCGTCGTGCACGCCCTCCTCATGCAGGGTTCCGTCCGGGTTCAACCGCCGGCCCGAGCCGTCCGGGTTGACGTAGTCGATCACCGTCGGCCGCTTCCCGCCCGGGAAGTTCTGGCCGTACGCGCCGACGACCTCGGCGGCGACATGCCCCACCGTCTGCTGCGCCGGGGCGTCCACGATCCGGAACCGGCGCCCGTCCGGGCCTTCGATGAACAGCTGTCTGAGCAGGTAGTCGGGGATGCCGGGTGGCACCACCGTCCAGCCGAAGTCGGTGTGGTCGAGGATCCGGCGGATCATCGTGGAGTCGGCGGAGCCGACCCGGAAGGACACCGCGGACGGGGTCGACCAGACCTCGGCCGGGGCCAGTCCGGCGGCCTCCAGCAGGTCGCGCGCCGCGGCCCGGTCGTTCTCGTTGTCGGCTCGGAAGATCACGTGGCAGGTCTCCGGCGGTGCCGCCCGCGCGGGCTCCTCGCGTTCCTCAGGTTCCGGCGCGGGCGCTGGCCGGGGTGACGGACGCAGGTAGCGGTCGCGCAATCGTTGCAGGTGCGGATTGTTGCCGTAGACGCGCAGCGCATGCTCCAGCAGCCCCCGGTAGCCGGCCTGCACGATGCCGTTGTTGATCTCGCGGAAGATGTCGTTCCAGGCGCTTTCCGCGGTGTCGGCGAACGAGGGCCGGCGCAGCGGCGGGAATTCGATGGCGTCCAAGATCAGGTCGGCGCGGGCGACCGTGGAGTAGATGTTGGCCAGCACGCCGTGGAATTCCGCCCGATCGGCCCGGGACATCTGGATGTCCTCGACGGCGTCCGGTCCGTCGGGCTCCTCCTCGCGGCCTAGCCGCGACTCAAACGCACACATCGGCGCTCTCCCTGTGCTCCGCGGACGGGCAGGATCTCCTCTGGTGCGACGCCCAACTCCCGCAGCCGGAGGTCAGGTACGGCGTCCCGCAGGCGCACGCTGGTGACGGACCGCAGCAGCGCGCCGCACCGCGCGCACAGCCGGACGTGGTCACGGTCGGTGACTCCGTCGTGCCGATCTGCCAGTTGAGGATAAAGGCCGCACACTCGGCAGAACAGGGGAAGCGGGAAGTCGGTCCATGTTTCGGGCTCGTCTTCTGGGGCGAACTCGGTGAGGAGTTCGGCCACGGTTGTCTCGGCGCTCGACTCCAGCGGCGACGGGGGATCTGTCCATGGATGGTGGTACGGGCAGGAGGGGTCGCGGCGGATTTGTACCGGGCCGGTGCGCCCGCTCAACTCGACGGAGAGGAGCCGCCAGGCTGGGGGGCGGCCCATCAGGAACTCCAGCGCGGCGGTGGTGGCCCAGGCTCCGACCAGTGCCGCGGCCGCGATGCTGGCGGGCTCCGGGCCGGTGTCACGTGGTTCGAGACAGCTCCAGGGCAGGTCGCTGTGGCTGCGCTGGTGTTCGGTCAGGGTGCAGGCGTAACACGGCTCGTCCGGCTGGGGCGGGCGGAAGCGGACCTCGCCGCCCCAGGGCTGGGTGCCCGAGTCGATGAGCGCGGCGCCGACCAGCGCGCAGCGGCCGAGCAGCTGCATGCGCGCCCTGATGGTGTCCACGGCGCCGACCACCAGGGTCGCGTCCGCCAGCTCGCCGAGACCGACGCCACTGATCAAGGGCGCGATCCGGGGCTCCACCTGGAGCGTGGGGACCAGTCGGCGCAGGCTCTCGGCCGCTGCCTCGGCCTTCGCGCCGTGCAGGTCATCGGGGGTGAACAGGACGGTACGGCTCAGATTGGTGACGGACACGGTGTCCGGGTCGCACAGAATCAACCGGCCGACACCCGCGAGCGCGAGGTTCTTGGCGATCTCATTGCCGACAGCGCCCACCCCGGCGACCACCACCGTCGCAGCGGCCAGCCGGTCCTGATCCCAGCCGGGGATAAGCCGCTGCCGATCGTACGCGGACTCCCGGCCAGCCATTCCGGTCGCTGTGGACTCCCGTCCGGGGTCGATCACCGTGGACGCCGGGTTGGGGTGGCTATCAGCCATGGTCGGTCACCTTGGTCTTGGCGACCGGGCAGATGGCGACCACGCCGTCCGGTTGCCAGCGTTCCCAGCAGGACAGGCCGCGCGCCGGGTCGCGGTGCACGGCCGCGCCGCAGGAGGGATCACCGACCCGGCACGGGCACACCACGACGTGCTCGCCTGGGCGGAACGTGTGGGCGCAGTAGCGGCAGCGCGGGGCGGCCTGGCGCTGTCCCGGGCGTGGCACCCGCCAGTCGTCCTTCGCCAGCCGTATCAAAGGGACGGACGCGGGCCAGCCGTCCTGTAGGCCGGCGGCGAATTCAGCGACTGTGGCGGACGGCTCGGCGCCGGGTCCACCCGCGCAGTCCAGTCCCGGTTCGAGATGCCGCACCATACGGGCCACCAAGTCGACCAGGACCGCGTCGCCGCGCCGGAACGTATGCCCGCACGTGCGGCAGACCAGGTTGAACCACCAGTGCGACGGCACGGTCACCGCCCGGCCCTCGCGCGTCTCCGGTTCGCTCGGCGCCGGCGCGAGACCGGCCTCGATGCCGCGCGTCAACTCCTCCTCTAATCGCACGGGGCTTTCCTCCTCGCACCGGTGAGGGCGTCATCTACCGGCACAATGCCTTCAGGACCCGCGAGGGCGTCATCTAGCCGCACAGCATCTGCTCCATCTCGGGGCCTTCCTCGTCCGGGCCGTTGAGGGCGTCGAGCACCGCTTCGATCTGCTCGGGGCGCATCCCGTCGCCGAGCACCTCCACGCCCGTGTCCGTGACGGTGATCCGTAGCCGGATCAGGCCGCCGTCCGGGTGGGCGTCATATTCGGCGGGGTCGATCAAGTCGGGCAGGGAGGCGACGAACCTGTGGTCGGCCATCGGGCTGACTCCTCACGGGCGTGGTCGGGTGGAGGCTTGGCGGGCCGTTCCGGGGAGCAGGAGCGCGTTGATGAGCGCGGTGAGATCGGCGCCGCCCGGACTGGGCGACAGTTCGTGGTGGTACGCGTTTCCGGCGCGCGGCCCCACCGGCTCGGCCGGGTGCCGGGTGGTGACGAAAGGGACGGACGAGCTGGCGGTGTGGCCGCGGCGTGGTGCGTGCTGGTGCAGCAGGGCCACTGTCGTTCTGGCGGTCGCCGAGGCGGTGTCGAGGGCCTTCTCCAGGGCGGGATGCGGGGCTTCGAGAGTTCTGCTCGTCCACATTCGCAGGAGTTGCTCGATTCCTGCGAGGGGCATCGGCTGGTCGGGGTCGGTCAGGGTGATCAGGATGGGTTCCAGTCCGTACGCCCAGGAGGCCACCGTGAGGGCGTGGGCGGCCAGGCGCAGGGCTTGTTCTGCTGGGCCGTACGTGGGAGGGGTGGTGTCGAGGATGAGGGTCAGCGGGCGGGGGACCGGGGGTTGGGGGGTGGTGTGGCGGCGGTAGAGCAGTTGGCTTTGCAGGCTGCGGAGGTTGAACAGGTCGACCGGGAGGGCCAGGTCGGTGTGGAGGAGGTGGGTCGGCTGGCCATGGCGGATGATGCCCGCTGTACCGGGGGTGTGCCGGAGCGTTCCACCACCGGAGCGGCGTAACCGCCGGTCAGGGGTGTGGCTTTGGTCGGCGAGCAGGCGGAGTTGGCGTTCGGTGAGGGTTGGGAGGTGCGGGACGTGGTGGTTCATCCGGAGGGGGAGCAGCGGGTCGTCCATGGCGGTCTGTGACCCGATCAGCGACAGGAGGGTGATCGTCTGTTCGGTGATTCCGTAGGCGGCGCGGCTCAGCTGGTCCAGGTCGAAGCCGGTGGCGACGGCGCGGATGGGGTCGGTGGTGAGGGCGTAGGCGAGGGCTGTCTCGATCTCGTCCGATCCGTCGGTCGGCGGGGTGAAGATCGGGCTGTGGTCGAGGGGGGCCAGGAGCAGGGCGGCGAATGCGGTGCGGGCCGCTTCCGGCCAGGCGAGGGCGCGGAGCCGGACGATGCCCGGGTGCTGCTCGAAGGCTTTGAGCTGGGGATCGTGCAGCGAGCCGATCGCGGGGGCGGTGAGGCTGATCAGATCAGCGACCAATCCGAGCGCGGGCCACAGGGCTCCTTCGCCCAGTTTGAGCAGTCCCGCTGCGATCGACCCGGGAAGGACACGCTCGATCGGCGGAGGGGGTGCTGGCTTTACCGGCTCAACCGGTGGGAGCGGTGGGGTGATCTTGACCTCGAAGCGGTCGGTGCCGCTGGATGATCTGGTCCACAGCTCGATGGTGCCGTCCGGGCGGATCTCCCAGCTGAGCGAGATGACCGGCCCGCCATATCCGGTCACCTGGGTCAGCACTTTTCCGGTATGTCCGTTGTGGACGAGGACGACGGAGTCACTGCCGCCGCTCGCGAGCAGCAGCCTGCCATCGGGAAGCGCAGCCCACGCGACCGCATTGGCGGCCTTGCTGTGCTTGGACAAGTGCGTGACCTGGTCGTTGTCGGCATCCCAGATATTGACCTCGCCGTCGACACCGCAACTCGCCAGACGCAGATCTCCATCTGGAAGCACCGCCCATGCGACCGCGTTCGGCGAGGGAGTGTGGTGCAGCGTTGCGATGGTTTCGTTCATCCAGTCGCGGATCTCGATGCCCACGCGGGGAACCGCGACGGCCAACCGAAGCTGTCCGTCGGGGAGGTTGGCCCAAGAGACCGAACTAGCCCCCATTTCATGCATAAGCCAGGGTGATTGCCGGTCGAGCGTGGAGAGTACAACGCCCGCAGTACCCACTGCGGCGAAAATGGCCTCACCATCTGGACGCGTCCCCCAGGCCACACTACGCATCTGGCCGAATGATGGCGATGCAATGGCCACCCGACTGGCATCGGTGACGTCCCATGCTTGCCTACCGTCAACCACCGCGCTCCCCGACATAAGGGGCAACCGGCTGGGTACCGCCTCAATCCCTCCAGAGCGAGGGCTGACCTTCCACACGTGCGCTCCGTCATGCGCCGCGCTTCCGACCAGAAGTCGCCCAGCGGCGTCGAGATATCCCTCTACCGACAGAACCAATCCCTCGTGGCCTTCAAGATCCATCACCCACTCGCCGGTTCGGTTGACCACGCGTATCGTGTGGTTCTTGAGCGTGGTGGCGATCAGATCGCCGGGCAGGGGCCAGGATCTGAGGTTCGGGTCCACTTCGGCGGGCAGCGGGGCAAGGTCGGCGGTGAGCGACTCGATTGGCTTGACCTTCTTGGCCGCTTTGGCCTTGCGCGGGTCAGCCGTCGAGGTGTCGATGTTCAGCGTGAAGACGTCGAGGCCGCCGGCCGCGCCGCCGGCCACCAGTCTGAGCCTGCCGTCGCGGGTGGGTCCCCAGATGACGGCGTGGAGGATGTCGCCGAGCGGGGGGCCCTCGGTCAGGCGGGCGCCGGTCTGGCCGTCCCACACCCGGACGATCTGGTCGTAACCACTCGATGCCAGCAGCGCCCGGCCGTTGGGGAGCACCGTCCACGCGACGCAGGAGACCTCCATCATGTGGCCGGTCAGCGTGTGGATCAATTCGCCGGTGAGGGGGTTCCAGACGCGTACCTTTCCGTCCTGGGCGGCGGTCGCCAGGAGCATGGTGCCGTCGGGGAGTTCCGCGAAGGCCACGTGCGACACCCAGCCGCGGTGGTCGAGCGTCTGGAGGAGCCGGCCGGTCTTGCCGTTCCACACCTTGGCGGTGCCGTCCGCGCTCGCGCTGGCCAGGAGATCACGGCACCAGGCCAGGTCGACGACCCAGTCGCGATGCCCGAGCAGGGTGGAGTCCCGGGTCAGCCCATGGGACCGGCTCAGGCGGAACAGGACCACTTCCTTGCTCAGCCCGGCGGCCGCGAACAGGGAATTCTCCGAGGAGGCGGCGACGGTCTGAATGGCCGTGCCGAGGGGGGCCGCGCGGATCTCGGGCCGCTCCGGGGAATCGCCGTGCGGGTGGAAGAGCAACGCCAGGTCGCCGTTAGCGATCATGAGATAGTCGGCGTCCGGCTTTTTCCGCCGCCACCATCGGACGACCGCGGTGGGTGTCCCCCAGCCTGACATGATCGCGCCGGTCTCCCCGTCCAGCACGTACACCGAGGCACCGTCGGAGCACGCGAGCGCCGGGCGGCCGTCCTCGAGGAACGTCCAGTCCAGGGCGCGGATCGCGGTGTCGCGGGGGAGCCAGGTTTCCTGGTCGACGAGTTCGATGGCGCCTGCCGTACCGGCGGACTGGTGCATGCCCGAGCGGCCCGCCGAGCGGGCGTGGGCGGTGGCCCAGGCGCGGAGGCGTGGGTCGGTCATGGGCGAACCTCCCAGCGACCGGGGATGTGGGCGCCGCAGTTGGGGCATTTGTCGCCGCGGAGGTGGACTTCGTGGGTCGCCCAGATTCCGCGTTCGACCAGCGTGGTCGCGCAAGCCGGGCATTCCGTTCGTCGGCCTGGCGCGCCTAGTGCCCGTTCTACGTAGACGAACCGGAGGCCAGCCTGGTGCCCGATCTTCCGGGCGGATTCGAGCATGGCGGGTGGGGTGGGTGGGTCCAGCAGCATTTTGAAGTCCGGCGTGAAGCGCAGGAGATGCCAGGGCAGGTCGGGGGAGATCGCGGCCAGCCGGTGGGCGATGGTGTCGAGTTGTTCGGGTGAGGCGGACACTCCGGGGATCAGGGGCGTACAGACCTCAACCCAGACACCGGCGGCGAGGAAACGTTCGATCGCGTCCAGAACTGGTCGGAGTGGGGCGCCTGTGAGATCCCGGTGCGAGCGGGTATCGGCCGCTTTCACGTCGATGTTGACGCCGAGCAGCACCGGGGCCACCAGGTCGATCGCCGCCGGGGTAAGGAAGCCGTTGGTCTTCCACACGATCGGCAGGCCTTGTTCCGCCAGCGCCAAGGTCAGCTCGGGCGCGAGGCCCGGTTCGGTGTAGGACAGGCCCAGCATGGCGTCGGCCGCCCGAGCCTGGGCCGCGAGTTCGGCGGGGACCGCCGCGGATCCGAGCCATGGCGCCGTAGCTTCCCGGCCGTACTGGGAGAGCCGGTGGTTGATGCAGTATCCACAGGAGAACGTGCACCCGGGACTGGCCACCGTGAGCACACGCGCGCCGGGCCGCAGATGGTAGAACGGCTTGCGTTCGATCGCGTCGACGTGGGCGACCGCCGCCGTGAACGTGGCCGTCTCCAGCACCCCGTCCCGATTTCTGCGCACTTGGCAGGGCCCGGTCTGGCCCTCGTCAAGCCCGCAGTTGTACGGACAGAGTCCACACCGGACCCGCCCCCCAGGCAGAGGCGCGGTCAGCACCGCCGGACGCCACTCGGGTTCCACGTCAGGCCCGCCCCACGAGGACGATCACGTTGTCGCGGAAGTCGCAGCTCGGCTCGTCGTCCGCGCTCGCATTCCGTACTGCTGAGGGCAGGGACGGGGTGTCCCGCAACTCCTCGTACAACCGTCCGGCGAACAGGGCGGCGCAGGCGTCGTCGATCCGGCCCCGATGCGCGACGACGACCTCGGCGACGTCCAGGAACTCCGCGGCGACCGACTCGCTCTCGCACGACTGGAGGATCAGCCCGGTCAGCCTGACCTGGTCGGCGTCGCGATAACGCGCCAGCGTGGTCACCACGTCGCGGGCCGCGACGGGTTGCCCGTCCCCGAGCGCCGACTCGAAATACAGGTATGTCCCATCCCCATGCACGGACAAATGCAGAATGTCCGGCCGCTCCGCTAGTACGGCTCGCAAATCGGACACCTGCGCCGCGAGCACCGAGGCCACCTCCAGATGACCCAGCCGAGCCGCCTTGCGGATCTCCCTGAGCTCACGGTCGGCCCGCAGCGCGTCCTCCTCATCGGGACTGGCCCCGACCAGCAGAACTCGCCGAACCCGCCCGGCGGCGAACGCGGCGTTAGCCGGGAAACTGCGGTGCGCGATCGCGAGTAGACGCCGCCGCCCTCCCGGAAACGCGCCGTTGGCCAGCACGCGGGATACTTCGCTCCAGAAGTCACCGGCGTTCAATACGGTGCTTGGAATCACCGAGTCGGGAAATCTCGCGGTCCACAGGAGTTTCTCGGCTCGTACCGTCGGATAGGCGGCGGCGAATGCCGCCACCTCGGCGTCGGAAAGCGCGTCGCTCATCAGAGATCGGCCGCGAGCCGCAGCGGAGTGGGCAGCGCCCGATATCGCCGCAAGATCGATGACCTGGTGGCCGCCGTGACCTCCACGGCCATTGTGGCCACCGCCCCGGCGTCGGCCCGGACGACCAGCACCACGCGTTGCGTCCCGGCCAAGGGCAGATTCTTGGTCCGCTTGAGCTCCCACCGGGGATCGGACCGCAGTTCCCGCGTCGCTCGCAGGAACGGGGTGCGTGAACCGGGCAGATTCCCGCCCAGCATGCCGATCGAGGCCTCGATTCCGGCCACCTTGAGCTGCGGCTTGATCTCGAACTGGACGTCCCGCTGGCTCGGATCGTCGATCCTGGCGGGCGCCATCGACCACGCGATCGGCTGGTCCGCCGGAGCCTTCGCCGCGAGATTCACCCGAAGGGTGACCGAATGCAACGGCGGCCCGTCCTGCTTCTCTACGAAGGTGACCGACAGATGGACCTCGTGATAGCGATGGTGAGCGGCCTCCTGCTCGATGTAGGCGGCGACATCGGGATAGCGTTCGGCCGTCATCGGAAAGGCCACCGGCCCGCCGAGAACAACCCGGCCCGCCAGTTCGGGCGCCTCATCCTCCGGCTCTTCTTCTTCCGCCGCCTCCGGTCCGGACGGAGCACGCACCCGGCCGTCGACAACAAAGCTGAGAGTGTGTTCCGGCAGTTCAGGAAGCTGCACGTGGGCCATTGGCGTCCTTAGCCTGTCATGAACCGAGAGTGATGATATTGTCACCCACTCGCCCGTGAATTTCACGCCATATCCATAATGGAGGGTCCGGTGGGCGGCGACCCCGGGGCTATCCCTCGGCTTCGGTAACGTCGAGGTCATGCGGCTTCATGTGGGATGGGTCAAACCGCCTTCATAGCATGCGTTCTGGCCAGCGAAGTCGCGGCGGAACGGCATGGCAAGGTGTCCGCACGGGCCATCGCCGAGATGACCAGGGCGAGGCGGGAGCCAGACGGCAACTATCCGCGGGGCTCCCGCCTTATGCCGGGGGGCTCAGCGCCCGGTGGCGTCTCCGGGAGCGATCAGGAGCGCTTGGGGGGCAGCATGTGCGTCGGTGCGCCGATGCGGTTCCATGCGTTGATGGTCGCGACCTGGGCGACCAGGTGAGCGGCCTCCTCCGGCTTGAAGTGGGCGGTGACCTCGTCCCAGACCTCGTCGGTCACGCCGCTCGGCTGTTCCGTCGCCGCCTCGGCGTACGCGAGCGCGGCGCGTTCGGCCGCTGTGTAGAGTTCGGACTCGCGCCAAGCGGAGAGCTGGAAGATCCGGTCCTGCGTCTCACCCAGGTCCAGCGCCTCGTGGGAATGCATGTCGATGCAGAACACACAGCCGTTCAGCTGCGACGCCCGGATTTTGACCAGCTCGCGCACGGTGGGGTCCAGCGGTCCCTTGCGGATCACGCCCTCGGTGTGGACCAGTGCTCGGTAGAAGTCCGGCGCGGTCTCGGAAACGTTGATGCGCGACATGGCGTCTTCCCTTCTCTCTATCGGTTTCCTTATCGGTCGTCAGGGAGACGAGACGGCCGCCGTCGGCGTGACGGCACCGTCGATGTGGGCGAGCTTGTCGGGGTTGAGCATCCGGTGGATCGTGCGGATCTGGCCGTCGCCGGCGATATCGAACGTATCCACAACGAGCAACCCGGCCCGGCGGATGAGAACCGCTGGTTCGCCGCCGACCTCCAAGATGGCCGCGACGGCGAGCGGGTTGCGGCGCCGGAGCCGGACCAGCACGGCCGCGATCCGCTCGCCGCCGATGATGGGCTTGCGGGCCGCAGAGACCTGGCCGCCGCCGTCCGTAAGGTACACGGCGTCGGGATGGAGGAGCTCGACCAGTCCTTTCAGATCACCGCCGAGGTACGCGGAGCGGAATGCCTTGACCACCCGCTCGTGCTCCGCGCGGCCGGCCCGCGGACGCTCCTTGACCGCGGTGACGCGCCGCCGCGCGCGGGAGGCGAGTTGACGGCTCGCCGCGATCGTCGTGCCGAGCACCTCGGCAATCCGCGCGTACGGCACCTCGAAGACGTCGTGCAGCACCAGCGCCACCCGCTCCTGCGGGCGCAACTCCTCCATGACCAGCAGCATCGCGGTGTTCACCAAGTCATCGACGAGCACGGGCTCGGCGGCGTCCGGACCGGTCAGCAGCGGCGCCGGCAGCCAGGGCCCGACGTAGGTCTCGCGGCGCACCCGCGCCGATCTGAGGATGTCGTACGCACGCCGCGCGGCCACGGTGACGAGCCAGGCCCGCAGGTCACGCACGTCGGACAGATCGGCCGCGGCGGCGCGCAACCACACATCCTGCTCGACATCCTCGGCGTCACTGACCGTCCCGAGCAGCCGGTACGCCACGCCGAACACCGCCGGCCGATGCTCGGCCCATTCCTCTACGGTCACCCTTTCGACGCTACACAGCACCCGCCCGGGTGTCGTCACCAGCCACCTGCGACGCCCCCTTGGGTAGCGTCGGGGCCATGCGGCTTCATGTGGGATGCGCGATGTGGACTCACGCGCCTTGGCAGGGGCGCTTCCTGCCTCATCCGCTTTCGCCCAAGGAGCGGCTGAAGGCGTACGCGACCTGGTGCGATGCGGTTGAGGGCAACACGACCTTCTATGCGACGCCCGCGAGGAGCACCGTGGAGTCGTGGTCCCAGCAGACCGCTCCGGAGTTTCGTTTCGTGGTCAAGCTGCCCAAGGTGATCACGCATGAGCGGCGGCTCGCCGATACCGACGAGGACCTCGGCTCGTTTCTGGACGCGATCGAGCCGCTCGGTCCGCGGATGCACGCGCTCTGGGTGCAGCTTCCGGGGTCGTTCGGGCCTGCCGACCTTGGCACGCTGGCGGCTTTCCTGCACCGTCTTCCGCGCTCACAGCGCTATGCCGTCGAGGTCCGCCATCGTGCTTTCTTCGATGACCCGCGGTCCGCGCAGCTTCTCGAAAAGGTGCTTGTCAACGCCAACGCGGAGTGGATTCCTTTCGATACGACGACTCTGTTCGAGAGTCCGCCGACCACTAATGCCGAACGTGAAGCCTGGATGAGGAAGCCTCGCGTGGCTCGCCGCATGCGGGCGCTTACCGACCGCCCCATCGTCCGTTATCTCGGCCGTGATTCCACAGCCCGCACAGTCGAGGGCTGGCAGCCCTGGGTCGACACTGTTATCACGTGGCTCCGCGAAGGGCGCTCGCCGACCGTGTTCATCCACACGCCCGACAACGCGGATGCCTTGATACTCGCCCGCCGCTTTCACGACGACGTACGCACCCGGCTACCTGCCCTCGACCCACTCCCCGACCCAATGCCAGCCGAACCCCCAACCCTTTTTTGATCGACCACCCCGAGACGGGGGTGACGCTGGTCGATAAGTGGCGATTTGTCCAAAACATGCCCAGTAGGCAATAATGTCGCCTCACTCCGCCGAGAGACGAGGCCATGACCGCATCGTTAGCCGCCCTGACCCATCCTTTCCCGCTGATTCGGGGCGGTGGCATCTTTCTCATCTGCGTAGGGCTCGGCTTCTTCCTCGGGCTGTTCTTCCGCGCCGGTGGATTCCCCTGGCCGCCGGCGGGTTCATCGTCGGCTTCACCGGCTCAGGACTGAGCGCACTCCTGCCCTCACTCGGCGCCCCCTCCGTTCTCAACATCGCCGCCCTCGTGGTCGCCGTCGCGTTCGAGGCAGCCGTGATCGTCTACCTGGTCAAGAAGATCGGCGACAGCGACGAGCGACGCCTAACCCTGAGCATCATGCTCGTGGTAGGCCTGCACTTCGTGATCATGGGCCTGGCCCACGGCCCACTGATCGCCGCACTGGGCATCCTGACCGCGATCAACGCCACCATCGGCCTCTTCACCAAGGCACCTATCAGGGCGTTCTTCCTGTCGGACAGCCTCCTGAAGATCGCGTTCGGCGTGTGGATGCTGGCCTTCTATCCCGCGTACACATTCTGACCGCGCATCTTGTGCTACCACGTGGCACTTGATGGCACATCCGCTGTAAACTTGAGGAGTGAGTACTCCCGAACCCGACCCCTCGCACCAGATCTCCCAGCGCGACCTTCGCAACCGGTCAGCCGAGATCATGGACGGCTTGGAACGGGGAGAGCGATACGCCGTAACCCGCAATGGGCACCACATCGGCGACCTGGTGCCCATCCGTCGTCGGCGCCGGGCTGTCACTCGGGCAGAGTTCGCGGCCGTTTCCCGAGGTATGCCTCGTCTGGACGACAGGAAGTATCGCGAAGACATGGATCACCACGTCAACGACGATCTCTACGATCCTTACGACCGCGCCTACGGCAGAGGTGAGTTCGCGCAGGACGACGAATGACCCACACGCAAGGATTGCTCGATACCAACATCCTCATCCTGCGCGCGGGCATCGACCCTGACGAACTGCCTGACGAGATGATGATCAGCGCCATCACCACGGCAGAACTTTCCGTCGGCGTGCTGGTGACGAGCGGACCACAGGAACTCGCCCAGCGGATGAAGATCCTGCAGACCGTTGAGGCCGAGTTCGATCCCCTGCCCTTCGACGACACCGCCGCCCGCGAGTACGGCCAGTTGTGGACCGCTGTCATCGCTTCGGGCCGCAAACCTCGCCCCCGAACAGCGGACCTGATGATCGCCTGCGTGGCCATCGCCAACCGGCTACCCCTCTACACCTGCAACCCGAAGGACTTCAAGGGCCTCGACCACCTCCTCACCGTGGTCCCGGTCACCCGCCCACAATGAGGCATCCCGTACGAGACCTTGCCCTAGCTGACAATGGCTGCCCCCTGGACTGTGGCGTGCGGGTCGGTGGGTTGGGAGACTGCGGGCGTGTGCGGCGCATTTGTCGGCCGACGCCGTGAACTGGCCGAGCATCGGCGCACTGCCGATCAACCAGCGCTGGACGACGATCGTCACCTCCACCGGGGAGCTCGCGGCCGCCCTGGGCGATCGGGACACGGCCGCGTTGTGTTATCGGCTGCTCCTGCCGTACGGCGGGTATTACGACAATCAGGCCGCCGCCTGTAATGGCGCGATTGCCCGTACTCTCGGCATCCTCGCCGCCGCGACCGACCGGCTTGACGACGCCGACCGGCACCTCGCTACCGCGGCGACGATGGAACGCCGCATCGCCGCGCTGCCGCACCTGGCGCTGGCCCAGCTCGCGCACGCGCAGACGCTGCTCGCCCGCGGCGCGACCGGGGACCGTACACGCGCTCTGGATCTCGCCGAGCAGGCGGCGCTCACCGCCCGCCGCCTGCGCATGGCACCAGCGGCAAGGACGGCCGCTCGGCTGGCTGACGAGCTCGCCGGAGTCCGCGGCGGCCCGGCTGCGCTCACCAAGCGGGAGCGAGAGATCACCGCACTGGTCGCGGCCGGGCTGGCCAACCGAGAGATCGCCGAGCGGCTCGTCGTGTCGGAGCGCACCGTCGAGACCCACGTCAGCCATGTCCTCGGCAAGCTCGGGCTGGCCAACCGTACCCAGCTGACCGCCTGGGCCTTGCGCGCCGGGATACGTGGCTGACCTCCGTACCAGTACCGAGGTGAGTCCGCCCTGTCCCGGCGAGGATCGCCTTATGGAGATGACCCGCATGTACGCAACGTTCCACGACACCGCCCCATCCGCGCCCGCGGAGCGCTACCTGCTCCAGCATGTCGGGGACGGGCGACAGATCACGATTACCCTCTCCGAGGAGAGCGTCGGCAGTGCCGATGAGGTCTACGAGGTGCTCGACGACTGGTACGGCCCGGCGGCCGAGCAGGCAGCCCACGCCGCGTCCGTCGCTGTCTTCGAAGGGCCCGTGAGTGCCGCCCGCTTCGAGGCCGGTATGCGTGACCACGAGAAGCGGTTGAAGCCGGCAGGCGCGACAGCCGAGGGATTCATTCGCGGACTCCTCCTCTGGCAGCCGAACGCCAGGTCGATCCGCATGGTTGCCCTGGCCACGTCCATGGAGACGCTGGAAGCCGGCTCCCGGACGGTCCACACCACGCCGCTTCCTCCGGGTGAGGATCCGGCCCTGCTCATAACACCGGACCGGGTCGAGGTCTGCCGAGTTCTCGATCACGTCCCCGAACCGTGAACCCGGCGGTCACCCCGGCCATGCTGCGGTGACGCCCTTCGGCGTACGCCGTCTGATGTCGCAGTACTACCTCGGCCGCCACACCACACGCTCTCAGAGATCACCAACAGTTTCATCGCGATTAGTATGCACGTTCGATATCGAGGGATAGCTGTGCGGTCGGCGACCTGGTACTAGTCTGGCCACCTGGCTCGTTGGGACAGCAGGGAACGTGCCGCGCTGGTCGCGGCACTACACCGTGCGCCCTCGGAGAGGGACCAGCGGGAGCTCGTCCAGCGCGTCACCGAAGAAGGGCACCACATGGTCGTCCTGGAGGACACTCGGGTTCAGGGAGGCCACGCCCAATCGGCTGCCTCCACCGTCCTCAAAGCCGGTGCGGCAGAGGTGACAATCGTGGTCATCGCCCGTCGGATATGTGACCAGTCTGCTCGGTCACTCATCGAACAAGCCTGAAGGACTCACTCCGCCAGACACGGGAATACGGATTGGACATCTGCCCCGTCACCGGTCGCGCATGCCCACCATCTTAAGATCAAACAGTGTTGTCGATCATTGTCGCTCGCTCTTCCTGTTCTGCCAATCGAAGTACGGCGCCATGGTTCCGAAGCTCTCGTGGCGGCGTCGTCGTGTGCACCCCTGTCTCGGTGAAGAAACTCCAGGCCGTTGGCATCGGATTATTGGGCCATGCGGCGCCAGCGGCGCGAGCGACGTACGGCGAGGACCAGGAGGGCGACCGCCACCAGCGACCCGATGATGACGAGAGCCCGCGGTAGGAACGAGTCTAGGAGGGCTGGCAGGCCC
The DNA here is from genome assembly GCF_039871605.1 of Acrocarpospora sp. B8E8. NCBI lineage: Bacteria > Bacillati > Actinomycetota > Actinomycetes > Streptosporangiales > Streptosporangiaceae > Acrocarpospora > Acrocarpospora sp. B8E8. Next base: position 89,189 of record NZ_JBDPLV010000010.1, read on the forward strand.
CAGGTCGCAGGCTTCTCTGGAAAGGTGAGCGTGCCGGTGACCGTGTGGTGGACCCGGCCGCTTTCCAGCATGAGTTTGACCTGCCATGGACCGTCAGGCAACCGGTCGTCGAGCATGACCATGACGGGCGCGCTGTAGCCGGGTGCAAGCGTCGTACCTACCTGCGCGCGGAATGGTCCGGCATTGAGCCCACCCGGCCCGTCGGACAACCACATCTGTCCGCCCAGGTCGAGGGCACGTTCCCCCGTGTTGTTGACCGTTGCCTTCACCACTGGCATGCCGACCTCGGTACGGCCGGGTGTCAGTTGCTCGATGCGGAAGTCCGATGGTGGATCACCGCCTGGCCCGATGTCGAGATAGACCCTTATTCCTACCCGGTTGATCAACTGAATATTTCCGGCAGACCCTGGCTTAACGGAGGGGGAGGCCACCTCGGCCCAGATGGCGCCGTACCGTTCTCCTTCGGATGCGGATTTCGGGATGCTGATCTTCGCGTTCAGTTGGATACGGCTGTTTGGCGGCGCGATAAGCTCGGAGCGGTCGATAGATATCCACGAACCCAGCTCGTTGGCATTGCGATTTGCCGCCGGCACGAACGTGTTGTGGCGAATCTCCGCTGCGCCTGGGTAAAGCTTGATGCGCTGGGATCTGCTGGAGGTATTCTTGATCTCGAATCGCCGGGAGACCCTCGTGCCGGGGTTGATGTGGTCGACGATATAGAGGTAAGCGCGAGGGTCGTTCTTACGATTAGATGAGGCTTCGAGCAACTTGATGCCGATGCTGCCGTCGGGCTCCCGGTGGCTCGGATACGAAGTACCCGAGCCACCTTCTGCGAGCGCCGAGACGCCCAACGCTCCATGCAGCAGAAGACAAAGGACCCCAATGGAGGTGAGCAGCTTGGAACGCAGTGTCACGTGGCTACACCACTGTGTGGGCGATCGTGCCGGTGTACTGGCCCGACACGTTGCTGAGGGCCAGTGCTGCCGTGATGTACGGGTTCCAGGTCGCGGAGTTGTTGCCGGTGCCACCTGTGTGGCCGTATGCGGTGCGCGAGGCAGCCAGCGTCTGCCCCTGCGGGGTGGTAGGTGGTTCGGTGAACGTACCCGGCTGGCCGGCTGTGAAGGTTCCGTCGCCGGTCGTGGCCGTGGCATTACCTGAGAAGTAGTACACGCTGGTCTCGGGAATGACCTCGCCCGCGCCGTCGCCGCCGGCGGTCGTAAAGCCCGTCGTCCCGGTCATGTCCACGCTAGCCGTCCAGGCGGGAGTGGCCGACGCGCGCTCGTCGTTCACCGTGATCGCCCCCAGCTGTCCGTAGGCGTTTTCGCCTGGCGCTGCGTCGTTGGCGAGGTCGGCTGTATCGGGCACGGTGATGTCCAGCACGCCCGCAGTCACGTCGAACGTGGTCGTGGTGCTGCACGCCGTGCTCGCGGCGCACGTGTCCGCGTGGGCGGGCGTTGAGGTCAGCACCCCCGCCCCGAGCGCGATTGCTCCTATCAGTCCCATCAAACGGGTGCTAATGAAATGCCTGCTCATTCCCCTGGATTCCCCCGAAATAGCTTATTCTTGGACTCCGAACCATTTGGATCAAAGTCATCAGCACGCTAACAGCGCAGGAAGCTAACCTCTGCGACCATTCGGTCAAGTGCCGATCAAGAAATCCGGGTAGTTCGCGCGAGGGCGCATCCGCCGAGAGGCGCCCTCGCGCGTTCCGTGGGACTTCTTGATCAGAAGTCGTCGGCGGTGCGGATCCGGTCGCGGACCCAGACGCCGGCCTCCTTCAACCTGCTCGTCCCCGCGTAGGGGCCGTTCGGGCAGGTGCCGGTGGTGAAGGCCGCGCCGGTGCGGAAGTCGTCGGAGTAGTTCCAGCTCACCCAGCTGATCTTCTTCTGGGCCATCAGATCGATGTACTGCTGGGACCTGGTGAGGTTGTTGGCGCCGTCGCCGGAGGCAGTCTGGGTGCCGAACTCGCTCACGAACATGGGCAGGAGGTCGGCCGCGCGGGACAGCGCGTTCAGGTACGCGGTGCCGTGCGAGGCCGCGTAGAAGTGGAAGGTGTACATGATGTTCGTCCCGCTGACCGGGTTGCTGCGGATGGTGTCGGTCTGGTCGCCGGGACCGGAGACGCCGAGCGAGGACCAGGCGGGAGTGCCGACCAGGATCGGGGCGTCGGGGTCGTACTGGCGGATCACCGGGACGAGCTGGTTGGCGTAGTTGCGGATGACGGACCAGGTGACGGAGTCGCCGTTCGGCTCGTTGGCGATCTCGTAGAGCACGTTCTTCTTGGCGTTGTGCCGCTGGGCGATCTCGGTGAAGAACGTCCTGGCCCGGCTGAGGTTGTAGTTCGGGTCGCCGGGGGTGAGCATGTGCCAGTCCACCAGGGCGTACATGCCGCGCGCGGTGGCCATCTCGATCAACTGGTGAACCCGGTCGGTGAACGCCCGGGGGTTGGTCTCGTAGCCGCCTTCCTGGATGTACATCGAGATCCGGAGGATGTCGGCCTTCCAGTCATTGGCCAGGGCGTCAAGCGAGGCGTTGTTGAGACACTGGTCGTACCACTGGATGCCGTGGCTACTCATGCCGCGCAGCTGGATCTGCTTGCCGGCCTCGTTGCACAGCTTGGTGCCACACACCCGGAGCTGCCCGTTGGCCGCGGCCGGGGTGCTTCCGCCGCCACTTCCGGTCTGTACGGTGACCGCGGTGCTGGCCCCCGAACGATTGCCGGCGGCGTCACGGGCACGGACGGTGTACGTGTAGGACGTGGCGGCGGTCAGGCCGGTGTCGGTGTGGCTGGTGCCGGTGACCGTGGCCACCTGGGTGCCGCCCCGGTAGACCTCGTAGCCGGTGACGCCGACGTTGTCGGTGGCGGCGTTCCAGGCGAGCGACACGCTGCTGGAGGTCGTGCCCGTCGAGCGCAGGTTGCCGGGCACGCTGGGGGCAGTGGTGTCATCGCCACCCCCGGCTGGAGTGCCGTAGACGTCGAACTCCCACAGGGAGTAGCCCCACTCGGTGCCCCGCGCGGTGCCGTACACCCGCACATAGCGGCCGGTCCCCGAGACGGTCTGGTCGTCGACGGCGCCGTCGGCCGAGCCGGTGGAATAGACGCTGGTCCAGCTGCTGCCGTTGGGGGAGACCTCGATCCGGTACGCCGAACCGTAGGCCACCTCCCAGTTCAACCGCACCCGGGAAATCGAGTACGAGCCGCCCAGGTCGATCCGAATCCACTGCGGGTCTATACCCTCAGCCGAAGCCCAACGGCTGGCGGTGTTCCCATCCACCGCCAAGCCTGCCTCGAATCCCGCGCCCTCGATCGACGAGGCCGTGGCGGGCTTTCCTCTGGAGATGAGCTGGACGGGCGCGGTGATCGCGGCGCTGACGCCCAGCGCGCGAGCGGCGGTCGCTGGGGTCGCGATCATGGATGGTACGGCGAACGTGAGCACTGTTACAGCGGCCGCCACAAGCGAGCGGCGGCGTCTGGGGCGGTCTTGCGTGGGGGGCGGTGGGTGCTCCGCACGTAACATTGGCGCTCCTGACGAGAGGTAAAGGACGGATCGTTAGGAAGGTTTCCTAATTTGACCGGGAGCGTAAAGGACCATGAATCGTTGCGCAAGGCCCAGTCGCTCGCGAAACGACATGAACCCTGGACTCCCCTCGGCAACGAGCTGTTCCTGGAGCGTGACCAGCCCGGACGGACAGCGTGTGCGGCGGAGTCGGGCTCGGCGACCGAACGGGCGCTGCGCTTTCTCGGCCGGGTTCAGGGGCGGGTGTATTGGATAGCGATTTCCGCGATATCGGCGGGACTCACCCGGCAGCATCCGCCCACGATCCGCGCTCCGGCGGCCACCCAGTGCCGGGCTTGCTCGGCGGAGTAGCGCGATGCTCCTGCCCACGTCTTCCGCTGCGCGTCCCAACCCTCGCCGCTGTTCGGATAGACGATCACCGGTTTTCCGGTGATCTCGCGCGCGACGGCGATGGCCTGCGGCACATCGGACGGCGCACAGCAGTTGACGCCCACAGCCACGACCTCCGGCACATCCCTGGCGACCGCGAACGCCTGGGCCATGGGTTGCCCGGCACGAGTGCGATCCCCATCAACGCTGTACGTCAACCACGCCGGCACTCCCATCCTGGAAACCACCGTCATCAGCGCCTCCGCCTCATCGATGTCCGGCACCGTTTCCAACGCCAGCACGTCCGGCTTCGCATCGACCAACACCTCCACCCGGGGTTGGTGCCACGCCACCAACTCGGCCACGCTCAGCCCGTAGCGCCCCCGATACTCCGACCCATCCGCCAAAGCCGCCCCATAAGGCCCGACAGAAGCCGCCACCCACCGCTCCCGCCCGTCACCGGCCATCTCGGCACGAGCAGCCTGCGCCAACTCGACACTCCGTCGTATCAACCGCACAGCGTCCTTCCGCCCGATCCCCCGCGCCGCGAACCCATCGAACGAAGCTTGATAACTCGCCGTCGTGGCGATCACGGCACCCGCGCCAAAAAACGTCAGGTGAGCCGCTTTGATCTCCTCGGGTGCGTCTACCAGCAACCGCGCCGACCACAACGGGTCCGAAAGATCATGCCCACGCGCCTCAAGCTCAGTCGCCAAACCACCATCAGTGATCAACAAGGTCTCACCTGGCGTGAAAGTCCCCATATCGCCACCCTAGGTCTGTGCAGCTAGGTCGCCTCGCGTTCGCCGAGCGTGTCCAGGTGGAGGCGAGTCCAGATGGAACGGGATGGAACGCAGAAGAGGTAGCTGGAACAGCGACCTCGGGTCGCAGGATCTCGGCCACCCCGAACATGCCGACGGCGACCGACACGAAGTCGATGCCGCCGTACAGCTCGCGCTGGTCGAACACGAACCGGGGCGTACCGGTGTAGATGTCCTGGCCGACCGCGCCGAACAGGACGCCGAGCGCGATCATCGCCAGTGCCTTGAGCGCCGTGCCACGCGCCAGCGCGATCGACACGACCAGACCGAGCACCACCAGCGAGAAGTATTCGGCCGGCCCGAACTGCAACGCGACGCGGGCCAACGGTGGGGCCGCGACGGCCAGGACGACGGTGGCCACCGTACCCGCGATGAAGGACCCGACCGCGGCGGCGGCCAGGCCGCGCCGGCCCGGCCCTGCCGGGCCATCTCGTGTCCGTCCAGCGCGGTGACCGCCGCCGACGACTCACCGGGCAGGTTGATCAGGATGGCGGTCGTCGAGCCGCCGTACTGTGCGCCGTAATAGATGCCGGCCAGCATGATCAGCGCCGTCACCGGCTCGAAGTTGAACGTGATCGGCAGCAGCATCGCCACCGTCGCCGTCGGCCCGATGCCGGGCAGCACGCCGACCGCCGTCCCGAGCAGCACTCCCACGAAGCAGTAGAGGACATTCTGGAGCAGGAGGGCGGTCGAGAAGCCCAGCGCGAGGTTGTCGAGAAGTTCCATGCCTCAATCCGGATGCCGCGTCAGAACCCTAGCCACGGACCCCAGAGCGGGATCCGCAGCTGAAGCCCGACGACGAAGATGAGCGTGCTGGCAACGGTCCAGCCCGGCGGTCACAGCCACGGCCGCGAGCAGCCGTACGCGCGCGCTGGCCAGCGTGGTGAGCAGGGCGGTCACCGCGGACGTGGGGACGAAGCCGAGGCCCCGGACGGTGAAGCCGAAGAACAGGACCGCGAGCACGATGAGGGCGACGGCACGCCAGGGGACCAGTCCGAACGAGACCATCTCAGAAGACCGAGTACGGCATCGACCACGTCACCTCCTGCCGGGCGTTGGGGGTGTCGCAAGTGGTTCTACAAGTGGAAGAACCGCATCGGACAGGAAACGCCAACCGCCCGGGAATGTCGGCGGGCCGACCTGGAAGCGCGGACCACCCGCCTGTTTGAGGCCTCTGGCGGCACCTACGGCTCGCCGCAGATCACCCGTGACCTGCACGAGGCGGGCTGGCGGATGTCGGAGAACACGGTCGCGGCGTGGATGGCCGAGCTCGGCCTCATCGCCCGGCAACGAGGCAAGCCTCCGTCACTGACCTGCCAAGGCAAGCGGCACGCCGCCCCGGACCTGGTCCGGCGTAAGTTCACCGCGCCTGCTCCGGACGTGCTGTGGTGCGGCGATGTGACCATGATCGACACCGACGAGGGCAACCTGTACCTGGCCACGGTCGAGGACTTGTTCTCCCGCCGGCTGCTCGGCTACGCCATGTCGCAACACCACAATGCCGCGCTGACCTGCGCTACAACTTTGGTTCACATTCGCAATCCAGGCGATGACACCCCAGGTCCGACTTTGGCAGAAGCGATCAACCGCTCCGACCAGCCCTGAATCTGGATGAGTAAGACGTCTCAGATGGGCGTCTATCGTGCGTTCGCTATGGGAGGCGAGCGCCTCTCAGTTCTCAGGAGACTGGATGTACCTACTAACTGTCCGCGCTGCAGTAGTCGTCATCGCTGCCTCGGTCGTCGCGGCAATCACCGTCGCGCTCGTCCTTTCCACAGGCAGCTCCTGGCAGCTTGCAGTTCTGACGGGCGCGTCGGCGTTCGCCTTCAGCGTGCATTTCTTCAATGGCATCATCCCGCCTGGCGATGAGGAGAACTCCCGCTCGAAGTCGGAGCCTCGCTAAGACGAACCCACGAAGCCGAACAACCGTGGCCCGAGCACGGCCATGCGCGAGAACGGCCGCAGGCCACACGCGCAGCGCATGGCCGAGCGCAGGGCCATCTTGATCCTCTATGAGCGCAATTCGGCAAGAACCTTGAGCGTCTGTTCCCACGGGTAAGCGTCCAGACGATCGCCGCCTGAGCTGGGCGGATGAGGCTGGAACTGCCCTGGGCCGAGGAGGATGTGTACGCCTTCGGTCCGCAGGGTGTCCACGGCGTGCTGGAAGGGTGTGCGTTGGGCGAGTGCGCTGTTGACGAAGGGCAGGATGATCACGGGGATGCCTAGGCCGGGGGCTTCGGCGAGGAGGCCGAGGGCGTAGGTGTCGGCGATTCCCTGGGCGAATTTGTTGATGGTGTTGTAGGTGGCGGGGGCGACGATGATGGCGTCGGCTCTAGGGGATTTGGGTTCGCCTGGCGTGCGGTACTGGCTGCGGACGGGGCGGCCGGTCTGCTCCTCTAACTGCTGGACGTCGATGAAGGTCAGCGCGGGTGGAGTGGCAATGATCTGGACAGTCCACTGCTGGCGTTGGGCCATGGTGACGAGTTTGCCGACGTCTGCGGCGGGGCCGGCGGCGCACACGATGATATAGAGGACCTTGCCGGGTGAGGTGGTCACGGGGTGACTCCGAGGGCTTCGGCGTATTCGCGGGTTTCCCGGCGGGTGCTGATCGGTGCGGTTTCGATGAGGTCGCGGACCAGGCGCAGGGTGGCCGGTCGGCCGGTGATCTCTTCGGGGGCTATCTGCCCAGCTGCCCGCAGAACGTGGAGGGCTTGTTCGTGCTTGCCCCACATGAGGAACGCGCGGCTGGCGTCCAGGAGAAGCGTGGCCTTGCGCTCGTTGATCGGCAAAGCGTCGATGTCAACGCGGCGGGCGGCTTCGATGGCGGTTCCGGCGTCGCCCATGCTGAGGGCGATGTTCACCCGGTGGCACAGCACGTTGCCGGAGCCGAACGCGGTCCACATGTGGTTGCCTTCGTGCTCGAGACGTTGCCCGGCCTGGTCGGCTTCGTCCAGGAGTTCGGCGGTGGTGGTGCGGTTGCCGTGCTGGGCGGCGGCGATGGCTCCCCGGAGCAGCAGGGAGCCGTAGACCGACAGGTCGTTGGGGGTCGGCTGGGTGAAGGTGGCGGCCATGCGTTCCGCGGCTGTCGCTGCGTTGGTGTAGGCGGCGCGGTGGTGGGTGCCGTCCATGAGGGCGTGGGTGATGATCCGGGCGCTGGAGGCGATCATGAGCGGGCTCTCGGACGCATGGGCAGCTTGTAGGCTCCGGTCTGCGGCTAGCCAGGCCAGGCCCTTGTCGTCCTGTTTGAGCAGGATCGATGCGGCCACGTGGTGCGCTTCCGCCGAGAACGCGTGAACCCGTCGCCGTTGATCGCCGTCCATCACGCTGGGAGCGATGCGCAGCGTGCGGAGGAGCGGCGGGAGAAGGGCGAGGACTTCGGTGTAGTAGCACGCCTGGTATGCCTGTTTGGCCGCTGCCACCACACGGGCAAGAGCCTCGATGTCCGGCGCTTCGTTGAGGAGCGTGGGAGATGGTTCGGTCAGGATGGCCGCCAGGTCGTCGATGCTGCTTGATTCCGGTTGGGGGTCTTGACCGATGGGGCCACGTCCGATGACCGCGTTGAACAGGGCGGCTCCGGTGAGACCAACGAATTGACGGCGTCGCACAGATTCCCCCTCGTCTGAGGCCCGGACCACCTCCACGTTAGAAGTTGCCTGCTGGGGGGCGAATCCCTGGGCGTCATCCTTTCGTGGGATATGCAGGGCGGTGACGTTGCGAGGGGCCAGGCCGAGGGCTATGCGGGCTGGGTCGGGCATGGACAAGCCGTTTGCGATGCGTTCGATGACCTCAAAGACGACGACCTTCTGGCGGCCGTTCATGATGTCGCTGACCTTGCCCTGGGACAGGTTGGTATGGCTGCCGATGGTGGTCTGGGAGCGTCCGGCGTACTGGCGCAGGAGATGAAACAGGCGGCCGATGTCGCGGGCGCGCAGGGCGGCGATCGTGTCGGGGCGCTCCCACAGTGAATCGGGGATGTCGGGCTTCACGGGGATGGTCTTCCCTTCGTGTTCGACGGGCCGGGGTGTGGGCGCCGGTCCCATCGTGCAGCGCCGGTAGCCGACCCCGTCAAGGGATATCGGGGCGGGATGGGAGCGCCGTAAGGAACTGGCCAGGCTGGATGCATGATCAGCCACGACACCACAGCTACCGCATCCGCTGCGCCGTCGTGCTCTTTGTGTGGCGAACGTGGATGGAAGTACGCCACTCGCCGCCGGGCGGTCATTGCCGTGCACGGCGGGGATGGCGCCTCAGTGCCCTCCCGTATGCGGGTCGCCTGCCTCGGATGCCCGGACGAACATGCGACCCGAACGCTCGGCGCGTGATCGCCATGGCCGAGCACTCACAGGATTTTCGGGTCTGGCCAGCGCCGCTGACCGATGCCGGTGGGGACGCCGCCCGGGAAGCAGCCGGAGCGTTACGGGTGGAACTGTCCAAGCAGTACGGGATCACCGGTCACGTGCATGCCGGGTTCGGGGTCGCGTTCGTGTCGGTGAAGATGGGTCTCTGGTCTGGAGCGACGGCTACGGGTTCTGGTGGGCGTCGGGGCGGCCGTCCAAACCGTGGGATCCGGACTACGCCTTCCACGACGCCCGGGACATCGTGACAGCGGCCCGGCGGGTGGCTCTTCGGTTTGAGGCGGTACGGCTCCAGCATCCGGACGCTCATTGATCCGGTTTCCCGCCGGGGCGGCGCTGGCGTTCCGTTGAACGACGGCGACGGAGGGGGTCGCCCATTGCTTGCAGATCTTCTTGTCAGGTATCGCGATTTCGGGCTGAGGGGGCAGGCCGGGGATGGGACTGATCGTGTCCGTATCGTTCGGGCGTGTTCAAGAGGCTGTTGCTCCGGGGGCGGTGGAGCTGGATCGCACGGGACCAGTTCCGCTGTATCGGCAGATCGCGCGCATACTCCGGGAGCGGATCACCAGCCGCGAGCTGATGGATGACGACGCACTTCCGAGCGTGCCCGAGTTGGTGAAGTGGTTCGGGGTGGCCGCCAAGACCGCCGGTAAGGCGTTGCGGGTCCTCCGACATGAGAATGTGGCGTACCTGGCGCCTGGTTGCGGGACCTTCGTCGGCCGGTGGTATCCGGGTCGGCCGCTTCCCCGGACCCGTCATCCTCACCGGATAACCCTCTATCAGATGATCGCCGACGAGGTCATGGAGAACATTCGTGAGGGGAGCTATCTGCCTCATGAGGCGCTGCCCAGCGAGGCCCAGATGATGCGGATGCACCACGTGAGCAGGGGGACCGTTCGCCGTGCGCTGGCGTTCCTTCGCCTGCTGGGGTGGGTGTACACCGTGCCCTGTATTGGGTCCTTCCCGGTGGATGAGGAGGAGTAGGGCTTTCTCTACTCGAAGCGCACAGCGTCATGCCTGGTGGCGCTGTCGATCAGGGGCAGCGTCAGCGTCGTCATGGCCAAGGCCGCCAGCACACCGCCGCCGAGAAGCGCGGCGAAATTCCAGCCGGGTGCTGCGTACGGCTGCGCCGCGATGATCGAGATCTCCACAGGAGGCACCGACGCCAGCCCGACCGCCAGGAGCACCATGGATACCAAGGGCTTGGTGAAGGCGAGGCTGGGAGCGTTCTCGGGGAAGGGCGAACTCATTGGGCACGTGGCCAATGAGACTGAACACGCCGACGAAGCCGACCACTTACTGCTAGCGCTTGTCCGGCTGACCCTTGCAGCAGGCCCACGGTGCACGGGCGAAGAGCCGTTTATCCACTCAGCGGTTGCCAGTCTGGGCCGTTGAACGGGCGGTACCCAGGAGAAACTTGGCCGGTTAGCTTGACGCATAGCCGCAGATGCCAAGGAACGCTGGCGGTGTTGGCACGCTCGACGGTGAGAGTCAGGGGGCTGGTTGCAAGGACGGTGTGGACATAGCTGAGGAGCACATCCGGCACCCAGCCGAGGGGGTGATCGTCAGTCGAAGTGATGATGAGTGCTTGGTTGTTGACGGGGTTCGTTGGGTCGGGCTTCAACCGGAGCTGATCGCCTGGACGCAGGGTCGAGAGGCGGCTTAGGACTCCAAATTTCGCCATGTGCCGCATGCCGTGCACAAGGAATGTGCAGTGGGTGGAGCCACTAGGGTCGACCGTCGGTTCGGGAAACAGCAGGATGGCATCGCCGGGCCGGACTCCGGACGACCGGCCGAGGATCTCCATTGGGGCGGCGTCTTCGCCGAGGCCGAGAGTTTCGAGATACCGGATGTAGTCCGGGCGCTTGGGGTCCATCACACGCTGCCGGAACAGAGGGAAGAGCTGGGTGGACTCATAGCGACGGTACAGGTCAGGGAAGCCGATGAAGGCCCGGAAATCTTCGACCTGCTCGGCTAGGCGGAGGTAGGAGAAGGCGTAGCCATCATCGTGCTGCTCGAGGGCCCCGACAGCTGAGATAAGGCGGCTAGTTGGGTGCTGCCAAGCAACGATGAGGCGTCGCAAGGTCTGATCCAAAGTATGGGTTCCGAGGCCGGGCAGGGTGACGCTACGCATCGAGCAGCCTCCTTCGGTTGGTCTCCAGCAACTCAACAACAAAGCTACGCGCTACCTCTGACATTTCCGGAGTGGCATGGACGATGCTCGCCCACTCGTGGGAGTCGACTGCGGCGAGCCGGTCTAGCCAGTGATCACGCGCGCTCGCCGATGCCGCACGGAGCGCTGAATGAGCGAACTCTACGAGTGTCTGGCTCATGCCATCTTCATAGCGGTAGGCGCTGTCCCTGCGAGTGGCAAACCAGCCCACGCCGCGGCCGTTGATGATCTCCTCAAGGCGACGTTGGGTGAGATGGTATCCAAGGCAACTGGCGTGGTCGTAGCTCGGCGACAGACTGGGCGGACCGCCGCCCAGAGGGCCACGCAGAACAGCCCAGTTCTCCGAGTGGCGGTCTCGGTTGGCGATCCAGGCATCGAAGACGACGTAGCCGGCGAAGACATCGAAGGCGTTGAATCCGGCAGGGAGGCGGGTCCAGCCGAGGGGAGCGCAGTATCCGTCGAGGACACGCTGGATGTTGTCGAGCGTATGGCCATGATGCCCTCCCCTCGGGGTCGGGTCGTAACCAGGGACGATCTCGCTGAGCAAGACCGTTCCAGGCTGCATCTCCCATCCCGGCGGCACCAGGTTGAGCGAGATGCAGCCCGGAGTGCCCAGCCGTTGGGCCATTTCGATGGCAGCAGCGGGAACTCCTAGCCGACGCGCGAGCTCGGAAGTGATCTTCTCTGCCCAGTTCTCTCCCTGTACTGGATCAAGATTTCGTTCGGCCCAGTTCTGGTGTCGCGTCACCGGCTTGTATAGCCACAGCTCGCTTGTTGCGGGATCCGCTAGCCAGACCTTCTCATCCATACCGGCGGCCTCGAAGGCGACCACCTCCCACTCCGTTACGTCTACGATCGGGAAATGAGGTGCGGCCACTGTCCCACGGTAGGGCCTACCGGGAGACGACGCTGAGGATCCCGCATGCGCCAGCCTTGGCTCTGCGGTAGTGAGGTTGCTGCGAGCCAGACTCTGACTTGAGGGAGAGCAGTGGTCCGCTTTGTCTGAGGGCCTTCTCTACTCGAAGCGCACGGCGTCATGCCTGGTGGCGCTATCGATCAGGGGTAGCGTCAGCGTCGTCATGGCCAAGGCCGCCAGTACGCCGCCGCCGAGGAGCGCGGCGAAATCCCAGCCGGGCGCTGCGTACGGCTGCGCCGCGATGATCGAGATCGCCACCGGAGGCACCGACGCCAGCCCGACCGCCAGGAGCACCATGGATACCAGGGGCACGGTCGTCTCCAGCAGCGCGATGCGGCGCAGCTCGCCGAGGCCGAGCCCGGCGGCACGGAGTAGCGCGAAGGGTCGGCGCCGTTCGGTCAGCCCGCCGATGAGAGAGATCGTCAGGCTGCAGCCCGCCACCAGGAGGACGAAGAGCATGACGACGCGCATCCCGGTGCCTATATCGGAGAAGACGCGGAACTCGACGGTCTGGCGGAAGACGTCACGGCTGGTGCTGACGATCGCCCGCGGCAGCAGGGACGATGCCTGCGTACGGATGCGTTCCTCGGCGGCGACGCTGCCGTCGGTCTGCACGTAGAGGGCGTGCACCGGCAGGCCGGCGGCATCGGGCCCGGGCTCGACCACCCGCCCACCCGTGACCCACATCCCCATGGCGGCGGTGTCGGGCATCTGGAATTCCGACGGCAGCGGGCAGGTCACGCGGACGACCCGGGCTAGCTCGGCACAGGCCACGGCAACACCGCCGCCAGGTACGGCACCTGCCACGACCACCCCGCTGGACATCAGCGGTGCCAGCGCGGTGGCGGGCTGGCCGCCCGCGTAGATCTCCACCACGCCGGGACGAAGCCGTAAATCGGACGACACGCCAGGCGCCCCAGTGGAACCGATACCGGAGAAGCTGGCCACCAACGTGGTGACGAACACAGCCACGGCGACACCGCCGACCGACCGGTAGGCCGCCCATGGGTCACCCGCAATGCGCCGTGCCGCGATGAGGGTGGTGGCACGTCGGCCGTACCGGACCATGGCCCGGCCGACGACCAGGCACGCCCACGGCCCGATCACGACGGCACCTGTCAGGCTGCACAGCAGCAGGGCGGGCATGACCCAGTCGTTCGCGGCCATGAGGTCGGGCCGGTAGCGCAGCACGACGGCGTCGACGGCAAACCCGGCGACACCCACCACCAACGGCAGCGCCCGCCAGGCCGTGGGCGGCCTCCGGGGTACGCGGCTGCCGACTCTCAGCGGCGTGATCTGCACCCGGCGCAGCGAGAGGACCGTGGTGAGCGTCGCCAACACCGGCACACCGGCAAGGACGACGATCAGCTGGTCGAGCGGTACGACGAGGTCGGCGGGGAAGAAGTGACCTCCCTGATAGCCGCCGTATTCCACGATGTTCGCCAGGATCGGCCGCGCCGTCAGATAGCCCAGCAATCCGGCGATGGTGCCGACCACGGCGCCCACCCCGGTCTCCGCGGCTGCCATCGCCGCGGTCTGCAGCCTGGTCGCCCCGACCATGCGCATCGTGGCGAGGCGCTGCTCGTGGCGGGCGGCGGCCAGCCTGGCGACCATGATCATGAAGACCAGGATCGGGAAGAGCATGAGGATCGTCGCCAGCATGACGCCGGCTTTGAGAAACTCGAGGAGGTCGAGAGACTGCGTCTCTATTCCGTGCACCACCTGGGCTCCGCCGAGCCGGCGCAGTTCCTCGGGCGTATGGCCGATAACCGCCACGAGGTGGTCGGGATGGCGGAGCCCAGCAGCACCGATGGTCATGGTGACCCGGCCGGGGATACGGTCGTCGAGTTGATCGTCCGGCGTGGCCGCGAGAAGGTCACGCATCGCGGGTGAGACGGCGACCTCGCCCGGCGATGGCAGCCGATCCAGTCCTGGCGGGACAGGGGGACGCGACCCAAGCGCCGCCACATGGACGCGGTGCAGTGGCCTGTCCGCGTAATGATCGCTGACCGCGAGCCACAGCGCCGGATCGGGCGCCGTCGCCTCGGTCGAGGCCTCCGTGTCCTGCCACGCCGACCTTTCCAACCGCCCCTGGAGCGCGGACTGGCCGGCCAGACCGAACAGGAGCAGCATGACCCCGGCAGCGACGCCGACAGCCGTCAGCACCAGCCCGGGCAGGCTCCTTCGCCCGCCGGTAAGCGCCATCCTTAACCCGAGCAGCGCACTCATCACACGGCCTCCCATTCCCTGGCGGGGTGGACGACCCGCCCGTCTCGTACGGTGACCGTCCGATCGGCATAGGCGGCGACCCGCGGTTCGTGGGTCACCATGAGCACGCAGGTGCCCTGCGCCCGAACCTCGTCCATCAGCACCTCCATGACCTGGTCAGCGGCCACAGAGTCCAGCGCCCCGGTCGGCTCATCGGCGAACAGCACCCGGGGACCCGCGATCAGCGCCCGGGCGATCGCCACCCGCTGCGCCTGCCCTCCCGACAGGTCGCCGGGCAGCCGGTCGTGGAGCCCGTCCAGACCCAGTCGCGGCAGCCAATCCCGGGCAGCGGAGAGCGCGGCCCGGCGGCGGTCCCCGGCCAGCAGCAGCGGCAGCGCGATGTTCTCCGCCACCGGCAGCTCGGCCACCAGCTGCCCGAACTGGAAGACGAAACCGAAGATCGTCCGTCGCAGCCGGGTGCGCCGGTGGTCACCGAGCAGGTCGATCCGCATGCCGTCGAGGCTCACCTCGCCGGAGTCGGGGGTGAGAATGCCCGCCAGGCACTGGAGCAGCGTCGACTTGCCGGATCCGCTGGGGCCCATGACCGCCAGCACCTCCCCGGCACTCACCGAGAGGTTGGCGCCGCGCAATGCGTGGGTGAGGCCGAAACTCTTGTGCAGGTCGCGGCAGGCCAGCGCGTCCATCATCATCGCACCTCCGCTGCGAGCGCGCCCAGACGACCCGCCGCGTGGTCGATCCAGCGCAGGTCGGCCTCGATGTGAAAGAGCTGGTAGTCGGCGAGCAGCGCGGCGTGCGTCTCCGTCGCCTCGCGCCGCAGCTTGGTCAGCTCACGCATTCTGGCCATGTGGCGCTCCCGCTGAGCGTCGAGAAACTCCTCGGCGGAGCGGCCGGAGATCAGCGCCAGCACAACCTTGGTGAACAGCACGTTCTGGAGCTGGGGCTGCGGATCCTCCGGCTCGGCCAGCCAGCGGTCCAAATCGGCCACACCATCCGGAGTGATCGCATACCGCTTGCGGTCCGGTCCCGCGCCGGGTTCCACACCGACGACCTCGGCCCGCCCATCGCGTACCAACTGGGCGAGGATGCGGTAGATCTGGCCGAACCGGATCGGCTTGGCATCGCCGAATCGGCGGTCGTAGGACTGCTTCAGGTCATAGCCGTGGCGAGCGTTCTCTTCGATCAGCCCCAGCAGCGTGTACGGAACGGACATGTCGACGACTATACCTGGCGAGTATACTCATTGGGTAGAGTTCTTTCCGTGCCGGACGAGGACGGTCGGCACAGATCGCCCAGCTATCGCGAAGTGTCTTCGGAGGCTGTTGGGTGTGCGCGCACCTGCAAGGCCGTGCCGAGGATGATCAGCTCCCGCATCCGCCCGCGCGTCTTGACAGGCAGCCATTTGGCTGCCTAAATTAAAGGTAGCCGAAAGGCTGCATATCGACACGCGGCAACCTGGGTACGGGGGCGAGCATGGACGAGGTGTTCAAGGCGCTGGCCGATCCGAGTCGGCGCGCGCTGCTCGACTCGCTCAACGCCCGCAATGGGCAGACGCTGCGCGAGCTGTGCGCCGGACTCGACATGGCCAGGCAGTCCGTCAGCAAGCACCTCGCGGTGTTGGAGGAGGCCGGGCTCGTCGCCACCGTGCGGCGGGGCCGGGAGAAGCTGCACTACCTCAACGCCGCGCCCGTGCACGAGATCGCCCATCGGTGGATCAGCCGCTACGACCAGGCCAGGGTCCAAGCCCTGGCGGACCTGAAACTCGCCCTGGAGGAGACCTCGATGGACGCGCCGACCTTCGTCTACACCACCTACATCCGCACCACCCCGCAGAAGCTCTGGCAGGCGCTGACCGAGCCCGCCTTCACCCGCCGCTACTGGGCCACGGAGTTCACTACGGACTGGTCCGTCGGCTCGCCGATGACCTGGGACAACCACGGCGTGCTGATCAGCGACCCGGAGCAGGTCGTGCTGGAGGCCGAACCCTACAGTCGGCTCTCCTACACCTGGCACGCCATCACCCCGGAGCTCGCCAAGCGCTTCGGCTGGGACGAGGAACTGCTCACCCGGCTGTCCGGCGAGGCCCGATCGAAGGTCACCTTCACGATTGAGGAGGCCGCCGCGCAGGTCGTGAAGCTCACCGTCATGCACGACGGCTTCGAGCCCGGATCGAGCCTGGCCGAGATGGTCAGCCACGGCTGGCCGAACGTGGTGGCGAGCCTGAAGTCGCTGCTGGAGACCGGCGAACCGCTGCCGGAAGATGCCTGACCTCCCCGATCAGGACTCGATGACACCGCGAGGTGCCGCCAGGCCGGGCCTGCCGTGCCTATCACTGGCAGAGTGTGGCTGGGTCGCGAACCGGCCGCGAATACTGTGAGCCATGAACACGAGACGACAGCTCGGGGAGTTCCTTCAAACAAGGCGCTCTCAGCTGCGACCTGAGGACGTGGGGGTGGCCACGTACGGTGGCCAACGCCGAGTCCCCGGGCTGCGTCGAGAGGAACTGGCGCTGCTGGCCGGGGTGAGCGCGTCATACTACTCACGGCTGGAGCAGGGTCAGGCCTCCAATGCCTCGCCCGAGGTACTGGATGCGCTGGCCCGGGCGCTGCGCCTGGACGATGCGGAGCGTCGGCACCTGCATGAACTGGCCTCCGGCGGCCGCCGCCGGGGCGCCGGGCGCCGACCAGTCCCCGAACGGGTCAGCCCGGTGACACGTCAGCTGATCACGGTGCTCGGCGATGTGCCTATGGTGGTGCTCGGCCGGCGCAGCGATGTGCTGGCGTGGAACACCCTGGGGCCATGCCTTGTACGCCGGCCATCTGGACCCGGACGGCCCGGACGCACCGCGGCAGCGGCCCAACATGGCGCGCCTGGTGTTTTTGGACGCGCACACCCGTGACCTGTACGCCGACTGGGCCGCCAAAGCACAGGGCGTGGTGGCGACCCTGCGGATGGCCTCCGGGCGCCACCCGGACGACCCGCTGCTGGCCGCGCTAATCGGGGAGTTGACGGTCAAGAGCCCGGAGTTCGCCGCGATGTGGGCCGACCACCGCGTCAAGACCGGCGGCGACGCGATCTACGAGATGCGGCACCCGCTGGTGGGCACCATGCGGGTGACCCAGCAGACGCTGCGGACCGCCGACGACCAGGCGGTGGTCGTCGCGACCACCGAACCCGGCTCGCCCTCGCACTCCGCGATGACGCTGCTCGTCCACAGCGTGGTCACCGGGCGTGCCTCCGCTCAGGGCCCTCGGCGCGATGCGCCGACGCGGAAATGACCGGCTGACTCCTTCCCCACGTTTCCCAGACGCTCCGAACGGAGCGTCCCATCTCGCGCGCCCACGAACTCCACGTTCGCGAAGCCATGCAGAAAGGACCAGGAATGCGCAACAGAATGCTCACCCTCGCGGTCGCCGCCGGAATCGGACTGGTGACCGTACCGACGTCGAACGCGGCGCAGGCCCGCCCGTCGGTGACATCACGGATCGCGGTGCACTTCGACCTGGCCAAGGGGCAACTGCCGGAAAATGTTGCGCTCGGTCCGGACGGTACGGCGTACGTCACCTTCGCGAGCGCCCGCCAGGTTGCCGCGATCAGCCCGGCCGGCGCCATTCGGATCCTGGCGACCCTCCCCGCGCCCGCCGACGGTGGTGCCGACACTCCTGCTCTCGGGTTCGCGCTCACCACGGGTATCGTCCGTACCGCCGACGGCACGCTGTACTTCCTGTACGCCAGTGGCGACGCCGCGACCACCGGCCTCTACCGGCTGCGTCCGGGGCAGCAGCCACGGCGCATCGCCGCGCTGCCGGCCACCGGGCTGCCCAACGGCCTGGCGTACGACGAACCGGCGAAGACCTTCTACCTCACCGACTCGGTTCTCGGTTCCATCTCCACGGTGCCCCTCAACGGCGGCAACGCCAGGGTCTGGTCGTCGGCACCTGAACTCGCCGCAACCGGATTCCTCGGTGCCAACGGCATCAAGGTACGGCATGGCGCGGTCTGGGCCACCAATCTCGACCTGGGCACCCTGCTGCGGATCCCGATCAGGCAAGGCCGCCCCGGACCCGTACAGGTCAAGGCCGCCGGGCTGGCCGGTATCGACGACATCGCCTTCGCCGGAACCCGGGACGACCAGGTCATCGCGACCCTCAACGCGCCGAACAAGGTGGTACGAATCGATGCGGACGGCCACGCCATCACGCTTCTCACCGCCGGACTCCAGAACCCCACGTCGGTAGCCGTACGCGGCCGGACCCTCTACGTGCTCAGCGCCGCCTACCTCACCGCCACCGACCCCAACCTGGTGCTGGCCACCCTGCCGCGCCGCTGACCCCTGGTCACTCGGCAACGCTCGCCGGCCGAGGCTCCGTTGCACTCTTGTCCGGCAGGACGACGAGGCTGACGATGCGACGTGTGCGGCCGTCACCCGGGGCATGACCGACCCGGGCGACGACCGCCCGCTCGATCTCCTCGATCATCGCCGCGAATTCGTCGTCGGACAGGTACACCGCCGCCTGCCGGTAGACCACGCCGTCCGAGGTGGGATCGGCGTCTTCGAGCCCGAGGTAGCGCTCGAAATCCGTCAGCAACGAGGCGACGAACGCGGTGAACGCCCGTCTGTGGTCATCCTGCGTCATGGCCGCCCGCGCCGCCGGGTCGACCACCGCCTTCTCCGCGCGAACCCGGTAACTGCGCACCATGATGCCGCGCACGCGTGTCTCGCCCGCCACCTCCAGCACCCCCGCGTCGGTCAACAGGGCGATGTGCCGGTACATCGTCGCCGGCGCGATGTCGGGCAAGCGGTCTCGTAGCTGGGTGGTGGTCAGCGGATCGGCGTCGAACAGCGCTTGCAGGATGCGCATCCGTACGGGGTGCAGGAGAAGATCTGCGGTTGCCATAGGCGAATTATCTCACATACGATAAAGTTCTCAATATTGAGAACTTCCCCAAAAATGAGAGACATGGTGAGCGAGGCATGCGGGATGTCGACATGACAGCCATCGCAGCCGACGGACTGCCGCTGGCCGGCACGTTGACCCTGCCCGCGGGGCCTGGCCCGCACCCGGCCGTCCTGCTCCTGCAGGGATCCGGCCGGCTGGACCGCGACGCCAACACCGACCGGCTCCGCATGGGGCTCGGACCACCGCTGGCCGCAGCGATCGCGGACCATGGGATAGCCACGCTGCGTTATGACCGGCGTGGCGTCGGCGCCACACCCGGCAACTGGCGTGCGACCGGATTCACCGATAACCACCGCGACGCCGCCGCCGCTCTACGCGCCCTGGCCGCACGACCCGACATCCGGGCCGACGCCATCGGCGTGGTCGGGCACAGCGAAGGTGCGATCCACGCCATGTCCCTCGGCACCCACCCCGAGGTCGCAGCGGTAGTGCTGTTGGCCGGGTTCGCCCGCCCGGGTGAGAGCGCCCTGCGCTGGCAGGCCGGCATGCTCGCCCGCGATCTCCCGGCGATCCTGAAACCGCTGATGCCGGCTCTGCGAGCCCTCGCCGCCCGGTACCTGGCTCGGATCAAGACGACCCGCACAGACGTGGCCCGCGTCGCCGGGCTGCCAGTGAATGCGCGGTGGATGCGCGAGCTGCTCATCCATGACCCCCGCCCGGACCTGGCGGCCATCAAGGCCCCCGTCCTGGCGATCACCGGCGGCAAGGACATCCAGGTCGACCCCGCGGACTTGGCGGAGATCCGCAGACTGGTGCCCGGTGAGGTCGAGATCCATCTGATCCCCGACCTCACCCACCTGTTGCGTCGTGACCCCAGCCCCGCCTCGGTGCGCTCTTATCCTCGGCTGCTGCGCCAGCCGATCGACCCCGACCTGCTTACGCAGGTGGCCGCCTGGCTCGCCCACCGACTCCGGCCGTAGGAGATTCGCGCCACAGAACCCATGGATTCTCCCGCACAAAGGAGGAATCCCTGACCTGCTGCTCTCCGGCTCCCGGTCAACCGTTGAGACTTCCTCACCCGATACCCATGAAAGGGAAAGACGTGACCGCCACACCCCCCGCCGGCCAGAAAAGCGGCCTTGCTCTTTTCTTCACTGTCACATTCGCTACGACCTGGGCATTCTGGCTTACCGCGATCGCACTCGGTGGATCGCCAATGAGTTTCCCCACCGTCATCCCCTACCTCCTCGGCGGCTTCGGCCCCGTGATCGGCGCAATCGTGATCCGGGCACGCCGGGCCCGCCTCCGTCAATCCGTCCCTGCCCATACGGTGAGACTCCGGCTCGGCACGCGCCTGTTCTGGGTGCCGCTCCTGCTGGTTCTGGCACCGGCGACCGTCTTGGCCGGTGCCCTGCTCGCACACCTCCTGGGCGACCCCGCGGTGAGCCTGACCGCGGTGAGTTCACCTCTGACGCAAGCACTCATCCTGGCGGTACAGAGCATTGTTGTCATCGCACTGCTCGCCTGGCAGCGGGACAGCAGGGCGGAACCCAGGGTGCACACGGCTCCTCCCGTGCACCAGGTCATCAAATAACTTCGATCTGCCAAAAGATCAGAGGAAGCAGCACGCCTCCAGATCCGCCCGTGATGCAGGAGGGTGCCCTTAGCCACCCAGTTAAACACTTACGCCCCGTTCTCGTGGTCGAGAGCGGGGCGTCTTGGCTGGTGGAGCCTAGGAGATTCGAACTCCTGACATCCACGGCCGCAGCATGTCGTGAACACCTTCTATCGCAAACTCCTGATCCTCCCTCATCCTCCTCGTAACTCTAGGGTGAGAGCACCGTGTCGAGGGTCTCGGGAAAGCTGATCTCGGAGCGATACTCTCCCGCAATCGCCACACCACTACCGTACGCAGTAGCAAACGTGCGGGATCGGGATGGTATCCGCCGGTCGCTGGCGGGCGTGGACGCGGTTGTGGACCAAGCGACCAAGGCGGGCCCACTTCTTGGTTCTGTCGCCCGCTGGGGTGGTGACCCAGACGCAGGCCGCCCATCCCTTCCGGTAGGGGAAGATCGAGCGTTCCTGGCGAACTTGGGTTATCCGCCCCGCCAATGCGTGGACCTGGTCTCGGCGCGGGTCCCTACCCAGGAGCAGTACGAACTCCTGGAACTGCCTGGTGAGTTGCCGATCCTGAGGACCTTCCGCCGGATCCCATGCCGGGCGGGGCCCTCGACCATCTGGGCGTGGACCGGGGCCGCGTACGGCGGATGATCGAACGAAACTTTTAGGTGGAAACTTTCGCCGATGAAAATCACAAGTTCGCATGATCGTTGACAAAGGGGTGGGACGAAGCTCACACTTCCGACATTCATCGCGTTAGGGATTGGGTCGGCACCAGACGCGCGGTGGAGCCCCTGTACGACCCGATAAGAGGAGCGACATGCCGTCCTCTCGCCCACCACGTCCCATCACACGATCGTTAACCACCGCCTTGCTCGCAGTGCCTGTCTTGCTGATCGGCACGCCCGGGGTGGCCGTCGCCGCCGAGACCGGAGCCCCGCCCGTCCTCGACGTGGCCACGCTCTCCCCGGTGGACCCCGTCCTGAACTACAACGGCGTGGCGAACAACGCTTACGTGACCTCCAGCGCCACCGGCACCGGCGGCTGGTTCACCGGCAACGACGTCACGCTGAACCTGTCGGCGACCGACGACGACGCCGTCGCCCTGTTCCGGGTGACCATCGCGGGAAGCACGGTCAACGTGCCGGCCGTGCAGAACGGAACGCGGGGCACGGCCGCGTACGTGATCAGCGGTGACCGCAACAGCAATGTGAGCTATGTCGCCCTCGACGCGGCCGGCAACGCCTCGGCTGCCCGGACGATCACCGTGCGGATCGACACCAAGGTGCCGGTGGCGGCCTGGCCGGGCATCGCCAACGGCAAGGTCGCGCACAGCGCGGTCGCCAGTGCCATCACACCGACCCGTACCGACCCCACCCCCGGCTCGGGCGGCGCGGCGGTGCGGGACATGTGGATCGACGGCGTCTGGACCTATCCGATGCCGCTGGACCTGGCCACCCTCGCCGTCGGCGAGCACACCTGGGCCGTCAACATCGGCGACTCCGCCGGCAACGGTGCCAAGTACACGCTGACCTTCGAGATCATCACCTCGATCCCGGACCTGCGCGCCCTGGTCCAGCGGTACGTGACCGCAGGGAAGGTCTCCGCGCCCAACGGTGCTCGGCTGCTGGCGCTGCTCACCGAGGCCGAAGGCGGCGCCGCCGAGTCGGCGCTGGTCGAGTTCGGCGCGCTGGCCGCGAAGGTGACGCCCGCCGGCTACATGCGGGACTCGCTGGTCAAGGACGCCGCCTACCTGGTGGAGGAACTGCAGGGCGTCGACCACCCCGACGTCGTCACCGGTGTCGCGGTGAGCGCGGGCAAGGGCATGGACCGCTACCCGTTCCGGGCTCCGGGCGAGGCCGTACGGAACAATCGGCCCAAGTTCAAGATCCTGCTGTTCGGGAACCGGCCGGGCGCCTTCCGGCACGAGCACATCCCGCTGACGATGGCGGTGATCCAGGACCTCGGCCGGGCCAACTCCTTCGACGTCGACGTCTGGGACTACCTCAGCCCCGAGGTGTCCGTTCCGGGCAACCCGTTCGAAAGCGCCGAGCGCCTGTCCCAGTACGACGCCCTGGTCGGCGTCTCCAGCGTCGGCAACGACATGTTCAGCACCGCCCGCCCCTCGACGGACAACCCTGCCGTCACCGTCAACGAGCAGGCCGCGCTACAGACCTACATCCGCAACGGCGGCGGCTTCGTCGCCATCCACGGCGCCACCGACTCCATGCACAACTGGGACTGGTATAAGAACCTGGTCGGCGGCGAGTTCGACAACCACGGCTCCAACGCCGGGGGCATCCAGAACACCTGTGGCGGCTGCGTCGTCGGCGAACTGGTCACCGAGGACGGCACCCACCCGGCCACCCGGCACTTCGCCAAGAAGATGACGATCGTGGACGAGCTCTACAACTGGCGGGGATTCCTTCCCCGCGAGAAGGTGCACGTCCTGCAGACGCTGACCGAGTCCACCTACGCGGGCGGCATCGGCAGCAGCGCGGGCCGAATCGAGGGTCCCGACCACCCGATCTCGTGGTGCGCCAACTACGACGGCGGGCGTTCCTTCACCCAGGCGCTCCTGCACAACTGGCAGAACACCGCCGACCCGATCTTCCAGAAGAACATCCTGGAAGGCATCAAGTGGGCCGCCGGCGCGTCCTCCGGGAACTGCTCCACCCACATCGAGATGCGCGGGCTGGTCGCGGCCGGAGTGGCGGACGGGTCCGTCGAGGCCGGTCTGGCCGCCACCCTGAACGGCGCGATCGACGCCTCGTACAACGCGTACCTGGTCAAGGACTACATCGAGGCCATGGAGCAGGCCAAGGTCGTCCGCCGGGAGGTCAAGGCCAACCTGCCCGGGCCCGACAACACCCCGATCCGGGAGCGCGCCAAGGAACTCGCCGAGTGGATGAAGGTGCTCGCCAACGACGCAGTCATCCTGCGCTTCCTGTCCGAGCCGGTGCCGGCCATCCACCGGCCCGGTGACGACGCGGTCTTCGCGGCGCCCGCCGACGGCCAGAACGTCGCCTACCAGTGGCAGGTCAAGGCGCCGGGCTCGGCCGACTGGGCGGACGTGCCCGGCCAGACCTCGTTCGCGATCGCCGTCACCGCGACGCCGGAACTGGCCGGCTCCGAGTATCGGGTCCGCGCGTCGGACCCGACCGGCGAGATCATCTCGCGCTCGGCGGTCCTGCGGGTCAACTGACCCGTCCGTCTCACCGCCGGTGGCCCGAGTACTTCGGGCCACCGGCCTGGCGACCAATCAGGAGTGGATTGATGCGCCGCTCTCTCATCCCGGCCGTGGCCGCGCTCGTCCTGTGCGCCGCGTGCGGCGCACAGGACGGTTCTCCGCCGGGGGCGGTCACCTGCGAATCAGGGCCGCGTACGTCTCTGGCTGCGCCCGGCGACACCGAGTGGCGCCACCCCGACCAGTCCTTCTACGCCCCGGCCGACCAGGATGTGCCCACCGGCGGCAGCCTGGAGCACCTGCTCGTCCGGGACAACGCCTTGATCGTCCAGTACTCGCCGCAGCTGCCGCAGCCGTCGATCGACGCGCTCCGCGACTGGGCGGCGATGCAGACCGCGACGGTGGTCGTGCCGGGACCCGCTGATCCCGTCATCCGCGCCACGCTCGCCTCGACGGAGCTCACCTGCGACGGGGTAGACATGGCCCAGCTCACGGCGCTGGCCAGCTCCCGGACGCCCGGACAGGTGACCGAACACGGCAACTCGTAGCATCTGCTGGGGCGCGGTTGGCATGATCCGTGATGCAAAACCAGTCCCGCACCGCGGTCTCGGTCAGATCGAAGTCCTTGGCCACCTGCCCGACCAAACGGTCACCCCGCTGGCACAGCTCGGTGATCTCATCGAAGGGGCGCTCTCAAAGGGATCGGGCACGGAAGCGGGAGAAGCCCGAATAAAGATCAACGCCCAGGTTAGGGAATCGTCCCTGACCTGGGCTTTTGTGTGAGTGGAGCCTAGCGGATTCGAACCGCTGACATCCTGCTTGCAAATCGTCCCAATCTCTCCCTTGTACGGCTCCTGCCTGCGCCTTCAATACCCCGCGAGTGACCGTGATTGACTGCTGTTCACCGCCCTTAATGGCACGCTAATGGCACAGCGATCATGCCCACGACATGTGTTCCGGGCGCGGCGCGCACATCTTCCCACCTGATCATCCCGTCTGCCGTCGACCCGCCCGAAGGGGAAGCGGGCCAGGGTCAGGGGGGCCAGGTGGAGCGCCCCACTGGACGAACGATCTGGCGCCCCTGACCCTGGTCTGCTCGGCTTGTCCCGGGTCGATGGCAGACGGGATGATCAGGCCCCACCTCAGCCACCTACGGCCTTGCGGTCAAGCATTGGCCAACATCCCGGAGCCGGAGTGCCCCCGCCGGAGGCAGGACCTTTTCCGCTTGTAGCCAGCTAGCCGATCCGACCCAAACTGACCCCTTCCTTATCAGGACCATCCCGCCCGTGATCAGTGGACCGCAACCCCACCATGACCATTCGTGGGAGGGCGTCAAAGCGAGGCGTTACGCGCCTCCGTTGCAGTACTCGTTGCAGTACCTCCAGCGGCCCTCGCCTAGGCATCCGTTTGGGCTGGCGCTTAGGAACGAAGTCCCAACCCGCCGATCGCCCCCAACCACCTACGGTGGCAACCCCAGTCAGGCGACCGTAAGGCCGCACTGGCTACGGTTCTGAAGGATATGCCGCGTAGGTGGCCCGGGCGCTCAGCCCGGCTCTCTGCCACGGACTCGCCTCGGCCGCCGTGGTGGCGACGGTAGTACTCAGTCGGTTTAGGGTGATCTATCAATTAGGCTACTTGATGTGCCGTCCACAGCTCACGCCGTATGGGCCAATCTACGAGCCCACCGAATAGATCACCTTCTAGCGGCTCATACAGCAGTGGGGGGTGTCGGTCCAGGCCGACGGTGGCGAACCGAGCCTGTAAATTGGTCCATCGTGCTCCGTTTAGCCGCCGAATTCCAGGGCTTTACGCGCGACTTGCACAATCTTGCAGTTGACATCTGCGCTTCAGAGATAGCGAATACGAATCCGGCGCTGGCCAATGTTATTCAGCTAGAAATGACACGAAATAGAAATCTTGATAAGGGCAACGCAAATCCGGGATCGCTGGGTGCGGACTTTGGCCGTCTGGGCTTGCTACTATGGCCCGCATTGGAAAAAGTGAACTCTAGGGCACAAACATGGAATAAGCACTTGGAGGCACTTAATGTTGCACGGAATGCAATTGCGCATAGCGACCCAGGCGGATTGGCAAGACTCCAACAACTCGGCTACCCGACGGTGACCTTAGGCGTGGCAAAGAAGTGGAGGGTGAGCCTCGACGCGCTGGCCACCGCGATGGACGATGTAGTAGCCGACTACCTCGCTCGGCTAATAGGAGGTCAAAGGCCATGGTGAAGGGTGATGACTTGAGCGTTCCCAAAGTGGGGGAGCGAGTCCGAATCGCATGGGGCCTCGACGTGCTAGACGGAACGGTTCTCGACGTGAACACGGACAGCCCGCGTGGGCGAGCCATTGTTCGGGTAGATCTTCCTGGTGCGGGAGACGAAGATGAAGTCACGGTGAGCCTTCCCCTTGCAGCCCTCCAGCCTGCGGATTGGTGGCCAGACTCGACTGAACCGGCTGGAACCTGGGCGTCGTATGCGAGCTACGAGCGACACGTCATCGATGCCATCGGCCGGGTTTCGGGAGAGCTTAAAGGCTTGACAGTAAGTCACATTCACCGGCGAGCAGAGTACGATGCAGCACTGAGCACTCCTCGGGGAACAATACTCTTTGAAATCAAATTCCTTCGTGTCCGTACACGTATTAGCTCACCTTGGATTTCCGGTGTTGTAAATAGGGTCCATAGAGTTTCCGTCGACTCTGGGCAAATAGCCAAGTTTGTCATTATAACAAATGACGAAACAGCCAAATCGGCTATCGAGCGTCGCATGGAGTCGGCTCCCCCGGCCGAGATTCCTGTTTATGTGATAATTTGGCGAAGTCCGGCTGACGATGACCGGCTAAGTGAACTCATTCAGGACTCGCTGTGATTCATCGCACCTCGTAAAGACACCTGCTGGCCAACCGATCTGGGACTGGCCGAGAGAAGCAGCGTGTCGGTGGGAAAGTCAGCGATTGCCTTTATCGCCCTCCTGATGGGGGCGATCGATCCGCAGTGAACACTACCTTTGCAATATCGGCCAGATGAACACTAATCGGTGGGGCGAATCCAACCGTTCGCCTACGTCGTTGAGCAGGACGAACCATGGCTAGCACTCGACGACTCTGCGGCTGACGGGATCTTAAGCTGCCAACTCCCGTCAGGCTGCGGGTTCGGCCAGTTCGGGGAGTCCCCATGGCGTGGGGACCACAGGCATAGAATCACTGGGCCATTTGGCTGGTATGAAGGCGTGGAAATGCTCCTCACCCTCAGGCTGGAGTTTGAGGGCACAACCTTCTGCCGACCCTGCGTCGAGCGCCTTCAAGACTTGCCCCGCGTTCACGGCGATAACGCGAGTGTGGAACAACATCACATCGCCGATCACGAGTTCGTGGCCGGCAATCTCCATGGTGCACTCGGATAGATCCAAACGGATACTCTGGGGGTTCCCCGAGAGGATCAGGCGCAACTCTTCGCCCTCGGAACCAGTGAGGGTGGCTGTCAAGAACCGGGCCATTGGATGAACAGCACACTTGCCTTCCGCCAGGAGCCTTACCATGCGGAGAGCGGCTCGCTCAACGCCAGACAATTGGGCAGGTACTGGAAAGAAGTTGTCGCAATGGCGTTGGACGATGTCCAGATCCTCAGCAAGTTGTTCGCACCGGCGCACCTCATCCAGGTGAGCGCGCGTGTCAGAAGAGTGATCCTTTGCACTGAAGCCGACCACACCCAGACGCTGACCGTTGAGATAAATCTCTCCCGTGCACTTCTTGTGTAGCTGTTTGATGAGTCGCATCGCACGGAGCAAGTCCGCCGGGCTGGTCTCGTCCACCTGGTATGCATACGAGAGGGTGGTCGGCTGCTCCTCATCGTGGGGGAACATAAAGATCAACTCGGCCACATTATAGAAGGTGGCCTTGAGGCAGCGCCCTTCATAGCCGGTGTTGCCGTGTTGCACCTTCGCGTGGTGTGAGGCCAACAAACGGCCGTTGTTGTCCAGGATTCTGAGCTCCATGCGGACTTCCTGGTCGCCTGCTGGCGTATTCGGGAGCAGCTCTACGAGAACATGTTCCACCGTCTCGCTCAGCCATTCGGGACCCTCGATGGTCAGCCGCTCAACGATCTCCGCCGGCAACACGACCTTCTCGCCGGTCCCGTAGCCGAGGGTCCGCCGTATCTGCTGACTGAGCTCCGAGTCCTCGCTCAAAGAGCATTCCAAGGTGATATAGATCGGGCTCGTCTGGTGTGCGCGTGGATGTTTAGCGCGAAGGGTGCGAAACACTTGATCACCCTGACGAGAGAAGTCGAACGTCCAATCCTTGTCGCACTTGTCCACGACCTTGCCGAGGTCAAGGACACGGCTGTCCAGGTCGCCGGGACCTCCAAGGAGGAACGCCTTCTCCTGATTCAAGATTTTGACATGCTCGATGAGGTGGTCGCGCTGATAGTAGCCCTCCAGATCGGGAAGGTCGATCATCTTTGAGTCGAGTTCCACACGCCCCATCATGGACACTCGAACCTCATGACCGATCGCCAATTCGTTGACAAACTCGCGCTCGTTGGGAGTGAGGTTGCATGGAACGACCAGCGTCCATTCGTAGGGGTTGTGCTCCATAGCCCTCGCGAAGGAGTCTTTGATTTGGCGTCGCCTGGGGCGGTTCTCCTTGGGGAAACCTTCCGGAAAGAATTTGAGTTGGAAGATCCGGACACGGGAACCCTGAGTGACTACGATGTCGCGCCCACCGTCGCCGCCCCGTCCATCCACGACCTCAACCGTGGCAGTGCCGGAGTACATGCGGTGGATCATGGATTCCACTATGCGGTCGAAGCTCTTCTGCTCCAGGAACTTCCACTCGATCGCCATGGCCACCTTCCCGTAGGCGTGTCCAGAACAGTATTCCGAACACGGGAGAAGTCCGCACCCCGAAAGGCTTCAGGTACGGGCGGGGTGAGCCGGGAGATGCTCCCCAAGCAGAACCCCAAACCGGACCAACGAGGCTGCCCGGTCCTCCCGGAACAGCCTGACAGCGCGATGAACTGCAACCCATTGACGAGTCCACAACCTAGGTCGGGCCGGGGCCTGAGGTACGAGGTCTGAGACCACCGATCGTCCCAGACCAAGACCTGCGCAATGTGCACACCCCGCCCGTCTGATCATCCCGTCTGCCGTCGACCCGCCCGAAAGGGAAGCGGGCCAGGGGCCAGGGGTGCCAGGTGGAGCGCCCCACCGGACGAACGACCTGGCGCCCCTGGCCCCTGGTCTGCTCGGCTTTGCCCGAGTCGATGGAAGACGGGACGATCAGGCCCTACCTCAGCCAACTACGGCCTTGCGGTCACGCATCGGCCACCATCCCGGAGTCGGAGTACCCCCGCCGGAGGCAGTGTTTTTGAGGTGTCGCCGTTTTGGGTGAGCCAGTGTAAGCATCTTGTCGCGGCGGGCGGCACTTAAACTTTCTATAGCCCGCCCCACAGCTTGCGAATCCCATGCCTTAAGTACATGTGATTTGCTACTTGGCTCGCTGGACATCTCGTCCAGAATTTCGAGGGCTTGGACTACGACCTTATTTTCATGAAAATCGGGAGATGCTGCTAGTTCGGCGCGCGCCTTTCCTAGGGGATCTAGGATGGGAAATACATACGGCTTCCGCGCTTCCCAGGAAGTTATATCGATGTCCGGTGATGCCAGTACGTAGCGGTTAGCTGCATCGGCGGACTCGATCAACGCGTCGAGTACCTTTTCTAGCCGCGCCGCGTCCCATCGAGTGATCTCCGCATGCGCTTCCCAACGTATGCGATGGCGGGTAATCGCCCTCTGGGTCCACCAGGTCACTAAACCAACGACAAGGACGCTGGTTGCTGTTAGCAGAGCTGCGAGGATAGCTGGCTCTGTCTTTAGTAGCGTGAGAAAGGTTGACCACATGGTTTGTTATTGTGCACTGTTCGGTTGACCTGTGCCGCACTCTCTGGGCGGATGGGACACACACCACGAGGCTTTCCCAGTTCGCGGTGCTCATGGCGGAGCGAGTACATCGGCTCTTGGGTACCTACAGTGAGCTAGCCAGAGCCGCCGCCGACCGGGACCGGCCTCCAGGCCGCACGCCCGGGCGGCGTGTGGCAGAAGGACGCCGCTTGATCCCTAAAAGCCCAATTCGGCAGAGTTATGCGCCCAGTTCAGTACGGGCCTGGTCGATCATCGCGAGTAGCTCGGCGGCGATCTTTGGTGTGGCTGCGATGGTGGCGGTGGCGGTCATGGAATGAGGGCTGCCGTCGATGTCAAGAACGTAGGCTCCGGCTTCGCGGGCGATGACGACGCCGGCAGCGGTGTCCCAGGGGTTGTTGGAGAGCATGATGCAGGCGTCGGATTTGCCTTCGGCGACCCAGGCGAGGTCGATGGCGGCGGAGCCGAACATGCGGACGCGTTGAACGCGGGTCGCCAACTGGTAGTTGAGCGGGATCCGGAGTCGGTTCTTCTGTTCCGCGTCGGCTCCGACCGCGTAGTCGCCGATGGACACAATGGCGGCGTTCAGGGTGTCGGTTGCGCTGGCGTGGATGGGCTCGCCGTCGCAGGTGGCCCCTGCTCCCTCTGCCGCGCTGTAGAGCGACCCCAGAAACGGGAGATCGATCACGCCCAGGACGGCCCGGTTGTCGTCGATCAGGCCGAGGGAGATGGCGAAGAGCGGGATGCCGTGGGTGAAGTTGGCGGTGCCGTCGATGGGGTCCAGTGCCCACATGAGGCCGTTGCGGTTGCCGGTGATTCCCTCTTCTTCGCCGAGGAAGCCGATTTCTGGTGTTTCGCCGGCGAGGAAGTCGCGGACGGCTTGTTCGATGGCGTAGTCGACTTCGGTGACCATGTCGCGGTCGCCCTTGGCGGTGACGGTTCGGGGAAGTTCGGTGAGAAATTCCCGGGCGATGCTGACGGCCTGCTCTGCCAGGGGCAGTAGCTCGCGGGCGTCGATGGTCATACGGGTGTGCTCCGCTCCCACAGTGAGGTGAAGACCTGGGCGAAGACGGGGAACAGCCCGGCTTCGGTGCCGTCGTTGGTGATGACCAGGGTCGGGGAATCGACTCCTCGGGCTGCGGGCAGGTAGGGCTGGACGACGCAGGTCCTTCCGTCCACGAGAAGGATATTGAAGCGGATGGTCTCGTCGTAGACGCGCAGTTCCAGGCGTTCCGCGGTGGTGGGATCGAGTCTTGCCTTCAGGCGGGTGAGCATGCTGATGTTCAGCGCGGTGAGGGTCTGCAAGGTGCCGTCGGTGTAGTTCTCCTCGGCCTCGCGGGCTTGGATGGCGGTTCCGTTGGGGTCCAGGAACAGACATCTGATGCGCGCGCCGTTTTCGAGTAGCCGCGTGAGCTGGTGATCTGGGTAGCTCTGGCAGATCACATTCAGGGAGAGGCCGGCGGCGTCGATGCTCGTGGCGGAGTCGAACAGGGCCGATGGAGGGTGGGCTGCTGTGAAGGCGGAGCGGCTGCTGTAGACGGCTTTCACGTCGGCGGTTGCGGAGGGTACGGGTGCGCCGACGACGGGGGTGGCCTCTTGGCTGTTTCTTGGTGCGGGTACAGCTGGTGCGTTGGTGGAGAACAGTTCGGCCGTGGTGATGCCGGGAAACATCGCTTCCAGCACGCGGCAGTGATCGGCGTAGGGCAGTCCCTTGAGTTCTCCGGATAGCCAGCGGCTGAACTGGGCGCGGCTTGGCCATTTGCCCAGTAAGCAGGGGTCGACCTGTTTGGCGGCTTTGTCGTACTCCCGGCAGAACGTGGTGTAGCTCTGCCAATGGCGTTGCCGGAGGAGCGTTCTCAGCATGATCGCTTGCTCGGTCATGGTCTACGCCTCGGGAGTCGGAAGCCCTGCCACAACCAAGATTAATCGGGACGGGCGAGACAGGAGGAGCAATAGACGAGGCTAGATGAGACATAAACCGCGCAAGCGAGATATGGGCGCGGTCGAGACGATACATGACGCCGCGTCATTCTCGGGGTTATGGCAGGTCAGTGCGCATTGTGCGCGGGGCGCGGCTGGAAATACGCCAGACCTCGGCGCGGCATCGTGGCGGCTCAGGGGTCGCCCGAAACCGGAGCATACTCGGCGGTTACGGTCGAATGCCTGGGATGTCAAGGGCGCGGCTCGGTCGAGCCGGTCGACGAGTCGTCGTGATGTCGGATCAGCTGGTGCATTCCCTCTGGTGGGATGGCTCGTCCCCGGGGGTCGCTCTCGACGGCCGTGGGGCTGCGGAGTTGCTGCGCACGGTGCTGGTTCAGCATTACGGGATCGTCACCGATCTGCACGCGGGGCATGGGGTGGCGTTCCTGTCGGTGTGGGCTGATCTGCTGGTCTGGAGTAACGGCCGGTGGTTTTGGTGGGCGGCGGGGCGCGTCTCGGCCCTCGGGCGGCCCGTTTACGCGGTCAGTGCGGCGCTGGATGTCAGTCTGGCCGCTCGGCGCGTGGCCCTGCGGTACGACGTGGTGCGTCGGGAGCGGCCGTTGCCGGGCTACCGGCTGCCCTACCCGCGATAGGGACCCTGCCGGCCCTCGGGTTGGCATCCGGGTCGTGCGGCGTGGTGAGGCATCGCCGGTCAGCTCGCGCCCGGAGACATCTCCCCCTGTCTCCCCCTTCTTTCCTTTCTTGTTCCTTCCTGCCTCGCTGTCGCGGGGCCTTCGTGATTGGAGTGATCGTGTCCGTTCCTGCGAAAGACGAGCAACCCTCTTGGCTGGCTGCTTGTGCCGAGATCGACCGGGACGCTCCGATCAAGGTGTTCCGGCAGATCGCCAACATTCTGGGCGCCAGTATCAAGGCGGGAGAGCTGGCTGCGGGGATGCAGGTTCCCAGTGAGTCCGAACTATGCCGCCGGTTTGGGGTGGTTCGGGAGACCGCGCGTCGGGCGCTGCGGGAACTGCACGAGGAGGGCGTGATCGTCTTCTCGCGGGGCAGGCGCTACTACGTCGCCTCCGCCGATGGGGAAGTGAACCCGGTGCTGCTGGGGATGCCCCGGTATCGGAAGATCGCCTCTGCGGTGGCTCAGGCGATTCGATCGGGCCGGTTCCCGATCGGCAAGCCCATTCCCAGCGAAAAGGAGATGGTCGCGGAGTACGCGGCCAGTAAGGGCACGGTCCGAAGGGCGATCGAGTATCTGCGTCAGGAAGGCTGGGTGTTCACGATCGCGCAGTTGGGCAGCTTCCCGGAGTCGGAGGACAAGTGGCCGGACTGGGACGTGTGAGGGTGCACGGGTGAGGGTGGCGTGTGGAACTCCTGGCGGGTGGGTTTGGTTCCCGGGGAGCGGGTGACATAGCGAAGCGGCATGGCTAGACTTCACGACAAGTCGAGTTGTAGGGAAGTCGTCATGACGTCGGATGAAGAGTACGCGCCGCCGAAGTACGTCCAGATCGTCTCCGCCATCCGCCGGAAGATCGCGGATGGCACCTATCCTCCCGGGTCGCTGCTGCCCTCGGAAACCCAGCTGGTGCGGGAGTTCGGGGTCAGCCGTCCGACCGTGGTCCGGGCGTTGCAAGTTCTCCAGCTGCGGGGCACGATCGACCGGGAGCACGGCAAGGGCTCGTATGTGAAGGCGGTCCGGCCGGTTCCCGAGGAGGAAGCCTCCCGTCCCGGCCGTGCGGTGCTGGATCGTCCCGAAGCCGACGAGGACGGCAAGACGGTCGCGGTCGGCCCGCATCCGGCCCCGGTCGGCGTCGCCCAACTGCTCGGCATCGCCGACAAGACGCCGGTCATGATGCGCCGTCTGCTGTTCAGCGACGCCGACCGGGCAACGGAACTGGTCACCGTGTGGTGTCCGCTCGAACTGGCGGAGGGTACGGACCTGGGGCGCCAGGAGCCGTTGAGTGTCGGGATCCGCCAGCATCTACGCGCGGTCAAGGGTTTGAAGCTGGAACACGTGGCCGAACGGTTGAGCGCGCGGACGCCTTCGGCTGAGGAGGCGAGGTTGCTCGGGCTGCGCAAGAGCGCGCCGGTTCTCGGCATCGTGGCGAGCGTCTTCAACGGGGGCGGTCGGCCGGTCCTGATCGTTGACATCGTGCTGCCGGGGGATCTTTACGAGCTGGAAGACTCCTACTCCCTCTAGTGACCGGATAGGTTCGCCCGCAACGCCGCCGAGATCTGGGCGACATCCAGGTCGACGACGACATCCTCGCTATCCCACACACCGCGCGAGCTGATCGCCAAGCCGATCAAGGCCAGCTCGGCGGCATCGTCACGCAGTTTGTACTCTTCACGGCTCTCCTCGCCGATCCCACCCAACTCCTCGCGATCCCAGGCAGCGACCGCCGACTCGGCCACGGACCGTGGCAACCGCACGCGGATCCGACTGACCTGGGGATCGAGATGAGCCCCGATCGCCGCCAGCACGGTCCGGTCCTGCTGATACCTCACGTACTGCTCGCGATCTTCCACAAGCCGACAGTACTCGCGCGGCGGCTTCTCGGATGTCTGCTGATTTCCTGACAGTTCCGGCAATCTCGGCTACTTGACTTGTCGAGATGTCGGAATCGTGTGCTACTGTCGAAGACAGCTCGACAATACGAGCTGACAACCACACGACAGGAGCACATGCATGGCTCTGCAAGGCCCCATCCCCGTCCACTTCACCCAGGTCTTCCCGCACGGCTGCTACATCGTCGGCGAAGTCGAGAAAGTCAGAGACTTCGACGCCTCCACCCCCGACCGATTCGTCCAAGCCCGCGACAAGCAAACCGGGGAACCCCTCTGGCAGATCGCGGTCATGGACGGCGACCCCACCGTCAAAGCCGCCAGCAAAACCGTCTCAGTGAAACTCGTCTCCCCGGTCGAACCGGTCGCTCCGGCCACGGTGGCGGGACTGCCGTTCACGCCGGTCGAGTTCGACGGCATGAACGCAACCCCCTGGGTCAACCCCGCCGGCCGCCTGGCCTACTCGATCAAAGCCCGGACCATGCGCACCCCCCGCGCCACCACCAAACCCCCGGCCTACGACAAGGACGCCAAGGACGCCTCATGAGCGGGCGTCAGACCCCGAACTCGACCGCCACCATCCCGACGACCGCGATCAGCCTCAAGACCGGTCCCGGCTCCTTGGCCGTCAACCACGCCTACCCCCGCCGCACGCCCGTTCTCGGCCTGGTCTTCGCGGGCGTTCACGTGCTCCTGACCACCTCGGCCGCTGACCACGTCACCCGCGATGACCTGGAGTTCGCCCGCTGCCTGGCCCGTGAGGCGGCCTCCTTCGCCCGCACCCTGGAACGCCGATTCGCTGAGGAGATCTCGGCATGACCCACACCACCCGCTGCACCAGCGTCACGGTGTCGATGCGGCCCGACGAGCAGCCTCACGTGGCCGTGCACTTCACCAGCCCCGACCTGGACGTGCGCGCCCTGCTCGTCAACGATCAGCGGCCGTTGCTCTGGTTGGCCTCCCGCGAGGCCGACATCTACCTGTCCACCAGCGCAGACCTGGCGATCACCGACCGAGACCTGTCCCTGGCCCGGGAGCTCTTCACCGCCGCCTCGCGCTACCTGGCCGACTGCGAACGCCTCCACACCAACCAGGCCGACCAGGCCGACACCCACACCACCGAGACCACCGAGACCACCGACCAGGCGCCGGTTCCCCGGGAGTCGGCGGCCTGAGGCAAGGCGGGGCCGCTGGAAGCGGGAACTTCCGGCGGCCCCCGATCTCTCCCTCACACGCGAATGCTCCGAGAGGACACGAAGTCTAATGTTCAAGAAACTCCCCGGCGACGAGGCCCGAAACCTCGTCACCACCACCCCCGACACCGCCATCGTCTTCCGCCCGGCCGTCGTCAAAACCCCGGCCATCACCCTGGTCATCTGGTCGTGGCGACTGATCACGGGCACGATCCGGATCTTCTGGCGGCACCCGATCGCGGTCGCCATCCCCGCCACCCTCGCCGCCGTGCAGCAGATGTACGGGTGGGGCGTCCTGCTCATCCTGATCGACATAGCCGCAACCGCCCTGGCTGCCTGGGCGTTCCTGGGCCGGCCATCCTTCCTGCGGCTGGTCGCCTGGCGGCTGCTGGCCTTCGCCCGCTGGCTGTGGATCTACCGGCGGCACTGGCAACCCGTCATGGTCGTCTCCGGGCTCGGCCGGCACCTGCGCGGCCGTGACTACCTGCCCCGCCTCGTCCGCGTCTCCTGTGATGGCTGGGCCGACCGGGTCCACGTGCGCATGCTGGGCGGCCAGACGGTCAAGGACTGGACCGACCGCATCGACCACCTCGCCCACGGCTTCGGCTCCCGCTCCTGCCGCATCACCATCGCCAAAGCCGGACGACTGGTGCTGACCCTCCCCCGCCGCGACCCCCTCGCCGCTCCCATCCCGGCCATACCGGTCCCCGCGGTCGCCTCGGTCGGACCGGTCGAGATCGGACGCCAAGAAGACGGCCGTCCCCTCCTGCTCAAAGTCCACGGCACGCATGTCCTGGTGGCCGGTGCCACCGGTGCCGGGAAAGGCTCGTTCATCTGGTCGACCATTCGCGGCCTGCTCCCCGCCGTGAAAGCCGGACTGGTCGAGATCTGGGCGCTGGATCCCAAACGCATGGAACTGTCGTTCGGGCGTGCCCTGTTCGGCCCCCGGTATGCCGCCGACCCTGCCAGATGCGCGGATCTGCTGGAAGCTGCGGTCGCCAAGATGCAGGAACGCGCCGACCGGTTCGCCGGACACCAGCGCTCCCACACCCCCACCCCCATCGACCCGTTCATCCTGGTGGTCGTCGACGAGGTCGCGTTCCTGACCGCCTACCAATCCGACAAAGCGTTACGGCACAGGATCACGGCGGCGCTGGCCACCCTCACCACCCAAGGCCGAGCGGTCGGAATCGGCGTCCTGGCCGCACTCCAGGACCCACGCAAAGACGTGATCACCATCCGCAACCTGTTCCCCGACAAGATCGCCCTCCGGCTCGACGAATCCGAACAGGTCGACATGGTGTTAGGCGACGGCGCACGAGAGCGGGGCGCGCTGGCCGACCACATCTCACCCATCCCCGAACTCGGCGCCGGAATCGCCTACCTGCGGCTGGAAACCAGCCCCGACCCGATCCGGGTCCGCGCCGCCTACGTCTCCGACACCGACATCAAAGCCATGGTCGCCCAGTTCGCGAGCGGCGGTGAGGGCCGATGAGGCTGACCCTGCGCGGCACCCTCGACGAGATCACCCAGGTCCGCGATGAGCTGGTGATCGTCCACCTGGTGGCCTCGGGCGGGGTCCGGGTCCTGCACCTGGCCGACGCCAAAATCACCACCCACCCCTACAGCGACCACACCCGCCTGGACGCCGACCTGGTAGAGGACGGCGAACATGCCTGAGCTGACCGATTTCCTGGACGACCTGCGCTGCTCGGCCTGCGGCACGCTCGATTCCCTGTGGCTGTACCCGGTCCGGGGCGTGGTCGAGTGCCGCGAATGCGGCAGCAAGGCAACCACCCTCACCGTTTACGGAGGTGAGGCGTGACCAACCCCACCGATCGTCACACACCCCGCGCGGTCCGCATGTCGATGCCGCTGGCCCGGGACGTGGTCGAGGCGATAGCCGTACAGAACGGCGTCTGCATCCGGCCCGTCCCGCTGCGACGGGTCGACACCGCCACCGGCGTCTCCGAGGTCATCGATGTGCCGTGCGGGGCCACCCTGGAAGCCAAATGCCCCTCCTGCGCCAAACGGAACCGGCATCTGCGGGTGGCCCAATGCCGGGAAGGCTGGCACCTGGAACACGAACCCGCCATCACCCCCGGCCCGGCCGATGACTACCAAACCCACCTGGTCGAACAGCGGGCCAGCTTCCAGACCGAACGCGACCGGGCGGCAAGCGCCGGCCAGGACGTGACGGACATCGATCTGGCCATCGACGAACTCGACGAGGAGATCAACCAGGCCGGACTACGCGGCAGCGTCGTCGGACGGTCGACTCCCAAGCGGTCCAGGTCGACCAGACGGCGTCAGGACGCGCCGGATCTGCCCCGCCGCACCATGGCCAAGACCACCCTCGGGCGGGTCTTCCACTCCTCGGACGGCAAGAGCTTCCGGCCGTCGATGTTCCTCACCCTGACCCTGCCCTCCTACGGGAAGATCCGCGACGGCGTGCCGGTCGATCCGGACCGCTACGACTACGCCTCCGCGGCCCGGGACGCGCTGCACTTCTCCAAGCTGGTCGACCGGTTCGTCCAGAACCTGCGCCGTGTAGCCGGGTTCGACGTGCAGTACTTCGCCACCGTCGAACCACAGAAGCGGCTGGCTCCGCACCTGCACATGGCCATTCGCGGCACCCTCCCGCGCGCCGAACTGCGTCAGGTCGTGGCCGCGACCTACCACCAAGTGTGGTGGCCACGCCAGGATACGGTCCGCTTCGACGGCGAACATCTGCCCGTGTGGGCCGATGGCGTCGGCTACTTCGACCCTGCCACGGGGGAAGTCCTGCCGACCTGGGATGAAGCCCTCGACCAGTTCGCCAACGACCAGGACGCCGAACCGGTACACGTGGCGCGCTTCGGGGTGCAGACCGACATTCAAGGCGTCCTGGCCGGAACTAAGGACGCAGACCAGTGCATCGGCTACCTGTCGAAGTACCTGACGAAATCCCTCGGCCAGAGCATGGACGGGGCCGGCGACGCCCAACACCTCCACGCCGAACGGCTCATGAACGCGCTGCGGTGGGAACCGTGCTCGGCGGCCTGCGCGAACTGGCTGCGCTACGGCGTCCAGCCCAAGAACGCCAAACCGGGCCTGATCCCCGGCCGCTGCCGGGGCAAAGCGCACAGCCCCGAGCATCTCGGCTACGCGGGCCGTCGCGTCCTGGTCTCCCGCAAGTGGTCCAACAAGACCCTGACCGAACACAAACAGGACCGCCGCACCTGGGTGCTCCAAGCCCTCGGAATCGCCGACGAGCCGATCGACCCGCACCGGTACACCTGGTCACCGATACCGGCCGGAGACGCCAACCTCACCCCGATCGGCGTACGCCTCCTGCGCGCGGTCCACGAACGCCAACGCTGGCGCAACCACATGACACAACTCCAAGCCCAAGCAGACGGCCAAGATCTTTCGGCAATCGGTGAGGAGGCGGCGTAATGGACCCCTTGCTCACCGTCGAAGAGGCCGCCGACCTACTGCATACCTCCGTCCGCTTCGTCCGCCGCCTGATTGCGGAACGGCGCATCGAGTTCGTGAAGGTTGGCCGCCACGTACGGATCACCGAGTCAGCACTGATCACGTTCGTCCTTGCGGGCACCGTCGCCCCGATCACGATCCCCAAGCAAAGGAGGGCGGCCTAATGGCCAACAGGGACAACCATCGGCGTTTCGGCAACATCCGCAAGCTTCCCTCTGGGCGGTTCCAGATCCGGTATCCCGCTCCCGATGGTCGGCTGCGGACGGGAGAGACGACTTACGCGACCAAGACGGACGCCGATCGGGCTCTCACTCTCATCGAGGCTCAGATGATCGCGGGGAACTGGACAGATCCCGAACGTGGCAAGGTCCTCCTCGGCGACTACGCACGTACCTGGATCAAGGAGCGTCCGGGCCTGCGTCCGAAAACGATCGAGGGGTACACCTACCTCTTGAACCGGCACCTCATGCCGGGCCTCGGCGGTGTCTCGGTCGGCAAGCTTTCCACTCAGATGGTCCGCTCGTGGCGGGCTAATTTGCTGGCCAATGGCGTCTCGATCTCGACGGCAGCAAAAGCGTACCGGCTGCTGCGGGCCGTTTTGATGACTGCGGCCGAGGAGGACAAGATGATTCCTCGCAACCCGTGCAGGATCAAGGGCGCGGACAACGAACAGACTCCGGAGCGGCCGGTTCTGACTGTCTCTCAGGTCTTCGAGCTGGCAGATCGGATGGCCGACGAGAGGTTCCGCGCGTTGGTGCTGCTGACCACCTTCGCAAGTCTGCGTTGGGGCGAAGTGACTGCCCTTCGACGGTCGGATCTCGATCTCAAGAGGCGAACGGTCCGAGTCCGGGAACAGCTTCTTGAACTGGAGGGCGGGGCGATGGTGCTCGGTCCGCCCAAGTCGCGGGCAGGAAGGAGAACTATCGGCATTCCTTCGGCGATCATTCCGGCGCTGACCGATCACCTCGCCGCGTACGTGGATAGCGCGGATGAAGCCTTCGTGTTCCTCGGCAAGAAGGGGGGATTCTTGCGCGGTAACAACTTCCGGCGTGAAGCCAAGTGGGCGGACGCCATCAAGGAGATGGGAGTCAAGGGCCTGCACTTCCATGATCTCAGGCACACGGGGAACACGCTCGCTTCGCAGTCAGGGGCGAGCTTGGCCGATCTCAAGGCGCGGATGGGGCACGACAGCGACCGGGCGGCGCTGATCTATCAGCACGCAACGAAGGAAGCGGATCAGAAGATCGCGGATGCTCTGAGCGCTCGTGTGGAGGCCGAACGCAAAGATCAGGATGACGACGACGACGGCCTGTCCGGCGCGCTGGTTCCCGTCGGCTAATGGCACGTTAATGGCACGAACGCCGCTTTCCTAGATCAGGAAAGCGGCGTTTTGGCTGGTGGAGCCTAGCGGATTCGAACCGCTGACATCCTGCTTGCAAAGCAGGCGCTCTGCCAGCTGAGCTAAGGCCCCGTGAATCTAGTCGCTGACCTGCATGTTTAGAGCTGGCCGCGGCTCTGTCCGGCTCGTACACCGTAGCAACAGCGTAGGTCATCGCGCCACTCGGTATCGCGATGCCATCGCCAGGAGACGGGTTCGGCACCCACCAAGCGGATGATCATCCGTCAATCTGGGCTCTGGTTGACGACGAGCTCGAGCTGGTGTCCAAGATCGTCGAGGTAGTCGGGGTGCCGGCCAAGCTCGGGTACCTGGTGACGGGCGGCGGCTGGCTGGGGTGCGGGTAGGTCTAGGTTGTGGATGAACTTGTGGCGCGGGAGAGGTTCGTGGCGGCGCGGTCGGCGAAGTTGGCCACTGTGGATGTGACGGGGAGTCCTCACCTTGTGCCCATCGTGTTCGCGGTTGAGGGGGATGTGATCGCGTTTGCGGTCGATCACAAGCCGAAGCGGACGATGGATCTTCGTCGGTTGCGGAACATTGTGAGTAATGAGCGGGTATGCCTGCTGGTTGATCACTATGAGGATGACTGGACGCGGCTGTGGTGGGTGCGAGCGGATGGGCGTGCGTCGATCGTTGAGGACGAGGTGACCCGGGGGCAGTGGATTGCGCGGCTGGTGGCGCGTTATGGGCAATATCGGGATCATCGGCCCGAAGGTCCTGTTGTCGCGATCGTTGTGGAGCACTGGCGAGGGTGGTCGTATAGCTAGCAGTCGTCCCTCGGGGAGGGACACCGAACCTGTGTAGCCCGCGAGAAGCCCTAACGGATTGCGGGGATCGCCTGATGGTGGCCGAGGAGTAGGGCGGGGAAGTCGGCAATGGAGTCGATGATGTGGGTGGCGCCGCCGCCGAGGAGGCGTTCGCGGCTGTGGACGCCGGTGAGGACGCCCGCGACCAGGCCGGCACCGGCGCGGCGGCCGGAGATCATGTCGTTCTCCGAGTCGCCGGCGACGGCCACCTGGCGGACGTCGTCGATGCCGAGTTTGAGTACGGCGGTGAGCACCATATCCGGGTACGGCCGACCACGTCCCGCATCTTCGGGGCATATGGCCAGGTTGAGCTTGTCGTGCCAACCAAGGGCGGCCAGCACGCGCCCCAGTGTGCCCCGGCTGAAACCGGTGATGAGGGCGACCTGGATATCGGCGGCGCGGAGCTTCTCCAGGGCTTCGACAGTGCCAGGGAGTGGGATAAGGCCCGTACGTTCGATGGCGCCCTCATACGAGCGCTCAAAGGTCAGATTGGCCGCCTGAGCCCGCGCTTCGTTGTCCGGAAATATGCCACGAAAGACGTCGATCTTGGGACACCCCCGGGACCGGTGAACGTGGACCATGGCCCGCGCGTACGCACTGGTCCCGGGAACGATTCCCTGGGTGGCGATCGCCTCGGCGAAAGCCCGGTCGACCATGGCGACGTCGCCGATCGTGGTGCCCGCCAGGTCCAGGCAGGCCAGCCTGACGGGGGTCATACCCGCACCTTCGCCACGATCAAGCAAACCCATCTCCGGGTGGTCGTCAGTTCTCGCTGCCGGTCGCCTCAGTCCACAGGTCCAGCTCGGCGCGGTCGGACTGCACCTTACGCCAGACCAGCAGCCCCCCAATAGCGACAAGCGCCAGAACGAGCAGCTTCTTCATGGTGTGACCCCACTTCCCAACGGTCTCACCAGCCGGGTGAGACAACGCCCGGTTCCAACTAGGTTCCCGCCAGCCTAGCAAGGGATCGGTGTGACCCTGGGGTTGCCCGATAACTGGTTGTACCGAATCTGGTGATAGTGAACCTTGGATGAGGCTCACTAGCCTTGTTCTTTTCGGTAGTAATGCACCGAACAGGTCCTATCTCGGACAGGTTTCGGGCGTATGCCGTACCGCACCGGCTC
The DNA here is from genome assembly GCF_039871605.1 of Acrocarpospora sp. B8E8. NCBI lineage: Bacteria > Bacillati > Actinomycetota > Actinomycetes > Streptosporangiales > Streptosporangiaceae > Acrocarpospora > Acrocarpospora sp. B8E8. The sequence continues at coordinate 131,691 of NZ_JBDPLV010000010.1, forward strand.
AGCTTTGAGCGAACCTCAGGGCAGGGCGGCGGCGAGTCGGATCGTGGTGCCGTCGGGGCCGGTCTGGATGGTGGTGCGGGTGAGGTGGCGCATCAGCCAGAGGCCCCGGCCGCCGAAGGGGGAGCGTTCGGCCAGGTCGTTAGATGTCAGGGTCTGGTACGGAATGCCGGGCCCGCTGTCGCGGACTTCGCTGAAGAATGCGCCGGATTCTTCCCAGATGGAGATGCTGCGTGGCCTGTTGCCGTACTTGACGGCGTTGGTGACGGCCTCGTGCACGGCCAGCACGTAATCGTCGAGGGCGGCGCCGGTGAGGCCGGCCGTGGCGGCGGAGCGCTGGACGAGATGGCGGATCTGGGTGATCGCGCCATGCTCGAACTCCAGACTCAGCAGGATGCCCGCCACCTTGCTCGCCGCCTTTCCACGCTCTACTGCCACTACCCCCGAATCGGGGGCGGGCACACGTGTGGAGCATCAACTGATGTGCTGGCCGATCTCCGCGATGTTCTCGCGCTGCTCCCGAACGATGCGCCGGGCCAGGTCGCCGGTGGGCGGGTGATCGCCGGTGGCGACCGCGACCTGGGCGATCATGACGCCGGTGGTGAGGTGTCTGCTGAGCGTGGTGAGCCACATTTTATCGAACTCCGGGCCTGATCGGCTCTGGAGCGCCGTGTAGTCGGCGGTGGTCACGCTGCCCGGCATCTGGTAGGTCGTGCCTTTGGGTGGCGGCATGTTCCACATCTGGAGCCAGGTGGACATGACGTCGATCTCGGTGCGCTCGTCGACTTTGAGCTTCGCGGCCAGGCCGGTGACAAAGGAATCGGTGCTGCGGCCTTTGACCATGTCGGCGAGTCTGAGGGTCTGCCGGTTATGGGTGATCATCTCCAGCGAGAAGCGCACGTCCGGGTCCTGGGCGTCAGCCGTGGCCGAACACCCGAGGATCAGGAACGTGGCAATCGCCAGAATCCAGCGCATCATCAGCCTCCTCGCGGGGAGGTACGCGACGCCCGGTCGGCGGGTTCAATCGAATTGGCGATCCAAGGGCCGGGCGGCACCCCGGCTGAACTCGGCCTCGAAGGCCACCTCGCCCAGCGCGGCACGGGTGGTGGCGGTGATCCGGTCGACATCGCGCGCCTCGGCGGGGGCCAGCGGCAATTCCTTCGTGGTACGGACCTGCGCTGCCGCGCCAAGCAACCGCGCCGCCTGGCAGTGATCGCCCGCCAGCGCGAGCGCGCCCGCCAGGCCCTCGGCGACGAGGGCGTGCTCCCGAGGCGCGTCGAACGTCAGCGCCGTGGTGAACGCCCGGCGGTGCAGCTCGACCGCCTCGGCCAGGGCGCCACGCTGCCCGGCGGCGAGGCCGAGCTCGGCCAGGACCATCGGCAGGAACGGCGGCGGGCTGGCCTCGTCGATCGGGTGCGCACGCTCCAGCACGTTGCGCAAGTGGGTTTCGGCGAGCTCGGCGAGGCCGTCCTTGCGGGCGGCGAAGCCGAGGGTCATCTCGGCGAAGACCAGCCCGGGCAGGTGGGCCTGCTCGACGGCCAGCCGGAGCCCGTGTTCGGAGAAGAGCCGTGATTGCGCATAGTCGCCGCGTTGCAGGGCAATCCAGCCGAGCCAGGACAGCCGCGTGGATACCTCCGTCCACAGGCCGAACTCCTCGGCGATCGCCAAACCGTCCCGCTGCCAGCGTTCGGCCTCGTCGTAGTCGCCGATCAGCTCGGCCCGGGCACCGAGCCAGCCGGTGGCCTCCAGCTGGCCCCAGCGCTCCCCCAGCTCGGTGAAGATCACGTTGCTCCGCTCGGCCGCGGTGCCGAGTGCGCTCAGATCGCCTCGTACGTGGGCGAGTTTGGCCTGGGTGCTCAACGCGGCCGCTTCCCCCCAGCGGTCCCCGAGTTGCCGGAACGTCGCCAATGCCTCGTCGAGCAACGTGGCGCAGGCGGCCACGCCGGTGTCGGAGGCGGTGTAGGCGAGGAACCACTGCGCCCTGGCCTTTCTGGCCGGGTCGTCGGTGAAGAGCGCGAGGGCGGCCTCGCGGCGGGCGGTTTTGTCGGCGGTGTCGCCATGGAGGAGGGCGATTCCGGCCTGCCAGGCGAGGGCGGTGGCGCGGTCGGCGGCGGGTGCCGTACCGGGCTGGGCGAGGGCGGTTTCGAGGGCGCGGCGGGCTTCGGTGAGGCGGCCGCGGAGGAACCAGTACCAGGTCAGGGCGTTGACCAGGCGGAGGTTGACGGCGGTGCGGAAGTTGGCGGCTTCGGCGTCGAGGCGGCGGAGCCAGGTGCGCTGCGCGGGGCCGTACAGGTGGGGCTGGGCCTGTTCTGCGAGGTCGGTGTAGTAGGCGCGGTGGCGGTCCTGGAGTTCGTGGTATTCGTCGGCTTCGCGCATTCTGTCCACGCAGTACGCGGCGACGGATTCGAGCAGGCGGTAGCGCGGGCCTTCGGGGCCGTGGCTGACGGTGACCAGGGAGCGGTCGACCAGGCGGGCCAGCAGGTCGAGGACGTCCGGCGTGCCGCAGACGGCTTCGGCGGCTTCGAGGGTGCAGCCGTCGGCGTGGATGGCGAGCCGCCGCAGGACGATCCGCTCGGGGTCGGTCAGGAGCTCCCAGCTCCAGTCGATCATCGCGGTGAGGGTCTGCTGGCGGGGCGGAGCACCGCGATGACCGGTGGCGAGCAGGCGGAACCGGTCGTCGAGACGGGCGACCAGGCCGTGCACGCCGAGCGCCCGGACCCGAGTGGCGGCCAGTTCCAGAGCCAGTGGGATGCCGTCCAGCCGACGGCACAGTGTCGCGACCGCGGGGGCGGTGTCGGTGTCAAGGGTGAAATCTCGGGCGGCGGCCGTGGCCCGGGTCACGAACAGCCGTACCGCGCTGGACTGGTCGAGCGTCGCGAGGTCGGCGCTTGGGGAGGGAACATCCAGAGGGGGCACGCTCCACACGGTTTCGCCGGGGAGTGCGAGGGCTTCCTGGCTAGTGGCCAAAATGCGCAGGTTGGGTGCGGCCCGGAGCAGGGCGTCGGCCAGTTTGGCGACGTCGTCGATGATGTGTTCGCAATTGTCGAGCACAAGCAGCAGGTTCCGGGAGCGCATCGCGTCAACCAGCCGGTTCTCGCCGAAGTCCTGGACCTCAAGCGCGGCCATGATCGCCTCGGCCAGGCCGGACCCGTCGAGCGCGGCCAACTCGACCAGCCAGACGCCGTCAGGGAAGATCAACCCGCGGGCGGTCTCCAAAGCAAGCCGGGTTTTCCCGACTCCTCCGGATCCGGTAAGGGTGACCAGCCTGTTCTTTTCCAGCAGGGTACGGACCTCGGTGACCGCGTCCTCCCGACCGATCAGGTCGCTCAGGGGTTCGGGCAGGTTCGTGCGGATAACAGAGGTCGTGCTCAACGCCTGGTTCAAGACCGCCTGGTGGAGTGCGACCAGGTCGGGGCTGGGGTCCAGGCCGAGGTCCTCGGCCAGCCGCTCGCGCAGGTCGGCGTAGGCGGCGAGCGCCTCGCTCTGGCGTCCTGCCAGGTAGAGAGCCCGGATTTGAGCGGCGCGCAGGCGTTCCCTGAGCGGATGGCGGGCGGTCAGATCGGCCAGCTCGCCCGCCAGCAGGCTGTGCTCGCCCAGCTCCAAGCGGGCCTCGGCCCAATGCTCGAGCGCGGCCAGGCGCTGCTCGTCGAGGCGGGCGATTGTGGGCTGGGTGAAGTCATCGTCGGAAAAGTCGGCGAAAGCCGTACCACGCCAGAGGGCGAGCGCGTCGCCGAGCAAGGCGGCGACCGTGCGCGGGTCGGCGCTGTCCTGGGCTTGTGTGGTCAGGTGCGTGAAACGCGCGGAGTCGACCGCTTCCGGGCTGGTACGGAGGGCATAGCCGGGCGGGAGTGATACGACCAGATCGCGGGCGCCCGGTTCGGCTTCGTCCAGGGCGCGGCGGAGCTGGGAGACCTTGACCTGAAGCGCGCCGGACGGGTTCGCCGGAGCGTCCTCCCCCCAGAGGTCATCGACCAGCCGGTCCACCGACACCGTCCGGCCTTCGTGGATGAGCAGGTCGGCGAGGAGAGCGCGGACCTTCAGACCGGGGATCGTGACCGCGCGCCCGTCCGCCGTCCACACCGCAAGCGGCCCGAGCACCCCAAAGCGCATGGCCTCCACGCTAGCCGCTTACGCCGCCGCACGCCTGGTCGTAAGAGGACGGGAAGGAGACCGTAAGCCGCTCCTGGCAGCTTTGGAGGTGTCAGAAAGGAGGCGGACATGCTGCGATTCGCGGTCATCATCGGCAGCACCCGGATCGGGCGTTTCGGGCCCACCGTGGCCGATTGGCTGGTGTCCCGGGCCCGTCGCCGAGCCGAGCTGGAGCTGGACGTGATCGACCTGGCCGAGACCGGCCTGCCGGCCACGCTGTGCGACCAGGACGACCCGCTTCCGCGCCCGGTACGGCTGCTCGCCCCACGCCTGGCCGCCGCCGACGCCTTCGTGGTGGTGACCCCGGAATACAACCGAAGCTTCCCGGCTCCGCTCAAAACGGCGATCGACTGGTTCTACACGGAGTGGCACGCCAAACCGGTCGCCTTCATCTCGTACGGCCGGGAGTCCGGCGGACGGCACGCCACCGAGCAACTGCGGCAGGTCTTCACCGAACTGCACGCGGTGCCCATCAGGGACGGGGTGTCGCTGCCCTCCTACTGGCAGCTGTTCGCGGCCGACGGCAGCTGGCCCAAGCCGACGGCGGCCTGCAACTCAGAGCTGAAAACCACTTTGGATCAATTGTCCTGGTGGGCCCACGCGCTGCGGGACGCCCGCGCCAAGCGCCCTTACCTCCCATAGGAGAAATCATGCGCAAGATCATCACTTCCACGTACGTCACGCTCGACGGCTTCATCGACAACCCGCACCTGTGGTCGTTCGACTACTGGAGCGACGAAGCCGCCCAGTACGCCCACGCCCTGCTGTTCGCCAGCGACATCCTGCTGATGGGCCGGGTCACCTACGAGGGCTTCGCCGCGGCCTGGCCGGGCCGGGCCGGCGCGGACGACTTCGCCGACCGGATCAACGCGATGGACAAGTACGTGGTCACGTCCACTCTGGACAAGGCCGACTGGAACAACACCACGATCATCCCGAGCGACGACCTGATCGCCGAGGTCACCCGGCTGAAGGAACAGCCCGGCGGGGACATCCTCATCTACGGTTGTGGGCAGTTGACCGACGCGCTGCGGGAGAGCGGCCTGCTCGACGAGTACCGGTTGTGGGTGCACCCGGTCTCGGTCGGCGCGGGGCAGCGGCTCTTCCGCGAGGGCACGAAGGCCGCGTTCACGCTGGCGAACACCGAGACGTTCGCGTCAGGCCTGACGATCCTCACCTACCAGCCCGCCTGACCTTGTCGAGAACGTCCCCCTTCGTTTCGACATAGACGTAGACGCACAGAAACGGAAACGACAATGAGTGATCTTCAGAAGAACGTGCAGGCGGCCATCGACGAGCTCGTCGAATCTGGGGCCGAGCGAGGGGTGCAGGTGGCCGTCTACTCCGGCGGCGAGCTGGTCGTGGACGCGGTGGCCGGCGTCGCCGACCCGGAGACGGGGCGCGAGGTCACCTCCGGCACGGTGTTCTACAACTTCTCGATCGGCAAGGGCGCGGCCTCCACCGTGCTGCACGTGCTCGTCGAACGCGGCCTTTTCGGATACGACACCCCGATCGCGGAGCTCTGGCCGGAGTTCGCCGCTCATGGCAAGGGCCAGGTCACGGTACGGCAGGCGCTCAACCACACGGCGGGGGTGCCCGGCATTCCGGTGGAAAGCACCTTTGCCGACATCTGCGACTGGGACAAGATGTGCGCGGCCATCGCGGATCAGGAGCCGTGGTGGGAGCCCGGGACGCAGACGGGTTATCACGCGTACAGCTTCGGCTACATCGTGGGGGAGATCGTCCGGCGGGCGACCGGGAAGCCGATCTCGCAGGTGCTGCGGGAGGAGGTGGCCGGGCCGCTAGGCGTGGCGGATGAGATCTACTTCGGGATGCCGGTGGCCGAGCATGGGCGGCTGGCGGTGCTGGAGGATGAGCCGGTGGCCGCGGCGTGGACCGGGGAGATGCCGACCGATCTGCCGATGTTCAAGGCTGGGCCGATGTCGTTGTTCCCGTCGGCGACGCTGGGGAACCGTACGGATGTGCTGGCGGCCGATATCCCGGCAGGTGGGAAGACGTCGGCGCGGGCGATCGCCCGGATGTACGCGGCGCTGCTCGGCGAGGTGGACGGCGTGCGGCTGGTTTCGCCGGAGCGGCTGCGGGAGATTTCGGCGGTGTCGTTCGTTGGGGTGGATCAGGTGTTCGGGAATCCGGCCACGTGGGGGCTGGGATTCGCGATCGGCCGTCCCGGTGCGGACGCCGAAGCCACGGCGTCGGTTTTCGGGATGCCGGGGGCGGGGGGTAGCGCGGCGTACGCGGACACGGCTACCGGGATCGCGGTGGCGGTGACCAAGAACAGGCTGACCGGCGATTTCGCGGTTCCCGCGAAGCTCAGCGAGCTGATCGGGTGAGTGTGCGGTGGTTGGGGCCAGGCCCGGTGGGTCTGGCCCTTTCCGTGTAATAAATACGCCAGGTAAACAATTGAAAATTCGGCCTAACAGGGGACTTGTCACCTGGCATGGTTGCCCTGTGAAGAAGGGTTACGGGCAGCACTGCCCGATCGCCTTGGGCGCCGAAGTCTTCGCCGAACGCTGGACGCCCATCATTCTCCGCAACCTCATGGTGGGCTGCCATCGTTTCAACACGATCCTGGAAGGGGCCCCTGGCCTTCCGCGCAGCGTTCTCTCCCAGCGGCTGCGCCGGCTGGAAGAGGATGGTGTGGTCGAACGCCGGGATCATGAGTATCACCTGACCGAATGCGGCCGTGAACTCACCGATGTCTGCATGGCCCTCGGGATGTGGGCTTCCCGGTGGCGGGAGCCCCAGCCGTCACATCATGATCCTTACCTGGCGCTGTGGACCATGTCCCGCTTGATCGAACCGGCCCTTCTGCCCTGCCCGCGCGTCGTGCTCCGCTTCGATCTGACCGACAGGTCCGAGCGCTACTGGCTGGTCCTGAGCGTTTCCGGCAACGAGGTCTGCCTGGAGGATCCGGGTTTCACCGAGGACGGCGTCCTCACCACGAACACCGACTGGTTGATCCGCTGGCAATCCGGTTCGACCCCGCCCACGGGTGCCATCCTCGACGGCCCGCCCTGGCTCGACCGAGCTCTGACCACGTGGTCTGGTCTGACCCCATTCGGAAGGAACGTTCCCTCCGAGGATCTGTCGCAATCCGCCTGCTGAATCCGGGTGACAGACGTGCTCAACGGGGAGTACGCCACGGCCAAATTAGGAGGGCATCTCGTTCGGTCAGCCAGACCGGATGACGGGGAGTACGCGAAGGCGCACGTTAGACGAAATCGTCCGCCGCGGGCCTACGCCGAAATCATCCGCCGCGGGCCGATGCCGACGCGGTGGCCCGCGAAATCATCCGCCGATTAGGAGGCCGTCCGGGCGCGAGACTCCTAGGCGCTTCGTGCCAGCCTTCGACTTGTAGCGCGACCCGGAATTGTCGGTGGCGTGTGGCAGCGTGTCGCTGTGGCTCAACCACTGAAGGAATTGATCAATGCCGGGTCTGTGGGGGTTCTCGCGGACGGGATCGCGGCCGTGTGGGCACCCTTCGCGCGGGCGGCGTTCGTGCGGTCCGCTTTGGCCGGGCTTGCCGGGCTGGAGTTGAAGGATCGGGTGCGGCATGTCGCGCGGGCGCTGCACGAGGCGCTGCCATTGCCGTTTCCGGATGCCGCGAAGGTGCTCAGGGAGAGCGCTGGGCAGGTTCGGCTGGATTTGTGGAGTGGCTGGCCGGCCACGGAACATGTCGGCACCCACGGGGTTGAGCATCTGGACGAATCCATGGCGACCCTAGCCGTGCTGACACCCCACTCGACCGGCGAATTCGCCGTGCGGCCGCTGATCGAGCGCCATCAGATGGACGCACTGAAGATCATGTATCGCTGGGCCGACTCTCCTGACGAGCACCTGAGACGGCTCGCCTCGGAAGGAACCCGCCCGCGGTTGCCCTGGGGATCCCGGGTGCGCTGGCTGATGGAACCGGGCCCGGCCATCCCCATCCTCGACGCCCTACGCGACGACCCCAGCGAATACGTGCGCCGCTCGGTGGCCAATCACGTCAACGACATCGCCAAAGACCACCCGGAGACCGCGATCGACCTCCTCGGCCGATGGCGGGACCAAGGCGGCTCCCACGTCGAGAGGGTCCTCCGGCACGCCGCCCGCGGACTGATCAAAGCAGGCCATCCCCGCGCCCTCACCCTGATGGGCGCCCTCCCCGGCAGCGGCACCGTCAACGATCTGACCCTCGACGCGGACCAGGTCGCGATCGGAGATCGCCTCCGCTTCACCGTGACCCTCACCGCCGACCACCCCGGCCCCCTCGTCCTGAAGTACGCGATCCGCCGAGACGGCTCCCACCGCATCTTCCACCTAGCCGAACGCCCCACCCCAAAACCCGGCCAGCCGATCACCGTGGCCAAGTCCCACTCCTTCCGCCCCGTCACGACCAGAAACGAACCCCCCGGCCCTCGAACCTTAGAGATCATCATCAACGGCACGGTCCGCGCCAGCGCACCCTTCCTCCTGAAATGAGCTTTGAGCCGATGGCTGGCGAGAACCGACAAGGCCAACTGGCCTCAGATCCTCGGCTTACGCGCCCGGCTGCAAGCGACGGGCCCGGCGGGAGGCGGAGCTGTCGGCGCTGTTCGACACGGCGGGGGACCTCGCTGGAGCGGAACAAGGTCGCGGCCCTGTTCACCTCCTCAGGGCGTGTGGCCGGTGCCGTCGCAGTCGAAGCCGCGGGTGCGGGTGCGGGGGATGTTGCGGCTGGCTGTTGGCCCCGAGGGACCAACAGCCTGCCCGAACGCAACTATCTGACGATTCAGGCAGCTCGCCTCAACACCCGCCAATCCACGACGCGAGCGAAGTCGAATACACGGTGATTCTTCCCCCCGAACCGATGAAAGGAGGCGGCGATGAGCAGCCGCGCACGTCGATGGCTGACCGCAGCTTTCGCAATGGTGATCAGCCTGGTCCTGCTCTGGGCCCCGGCCGTAGCCCAGGCCGGGATCACGCTCAACGCACTCGACTAAATCGGGAGCTAGACCCCCGAGCACTTCCGGCCGCTGTCCGCGCGGCGGCCGGAAGCTCAATCCTGGACCTCGCCCACAATGACGCCGATCTCGGCAAGGGCCTCCGCCTGGCTGCCCCGAGCCGGGTGCCACTGGTCCGGCCCCAGCCGGGTGCCACTGGCTCGCCGAACCGGGTGGCACTGGCCTGCGCTGGGCCGGGTGACACCACGGCAGCGCTTCACCCTGCTGACCATGCCGGTGGAGGAATACCCGTCCCTGCCGGCCATGCCGCCCGCGGCCGGGCGGGTCGGCAGCGACGTGTTCGCGGCCGCCGTCGCCCAGGTGGCCACCGGCGGTCATGGCGTTTTCAGGCCCATTTGGCCGGACTAGCCGAGGAATGCCTGCCCAATGCCGCGATCGCCTGCCGCCTGCCCCTATCCGCCAACACCGTGGACCATCACATCTCCGGACCACTGCATCCCCGCGGCCATGGGCAAACCTGATCTCCGCATCCTGGGCGGACGTGGTCAGGCCGCCGCCGTCGCGTACCGTCTGGATCTCACTACGAAGCCGAAACCTAAGTAGAACTACCGAAGCGCTCGGCCCGGCCAGCGAAATACCGTAACTCCTCGACGGCCTCACCGGAAGCGAGACGATGACCTACCTCAGCACGCCCGACGAATCACAGCTGTACGAGGCCGACGCGGCCATTTACGGTTTTGTTCCCAACTACACCCGTGTGTTCGCGCTCCGGCCCGAGGTCTACGAAGGCTGGCTCCAGCTCGGCGGCGCGATCCGCGCTGGCATGGACCTGCGGCGGTATGAACTGGTCACCATCGCCGCCGCCCGGGCGATCGACTCGAAATACTGCGGTCTCGCCCACGCCACCAAACTTGAAGAGTTCTACGACGACGAGGCCCTGAGCGCGATCCTCCGCGACCACCGCAACGCGGGACTCGCGCCGGTGGACGTCGCCATCATGGACTTCGCCGAGAAGGTCGCCCTGGACCCCACCAGAATCACCGAAGCCGACGCCGAAACCCTCCGGCAGTACGGCCTCAGTGACGTCGACGTCTTCCAGGTCGTGCTCGCGGTCTGCCTGCGTCGCTTCTTCAGCGGGGTGGTCAGTGCGGTGGGAACCGTACCGGACCAGGAATACGAGAAGCTGGCCCCCGAGATCCGCACCGCGATCGACGCCTTCGGTCAGCCGCGCTCCGCGTGATGGCGCTCACCGGCTTTGCGGCTCAGCCGGTCTTATCACACGCTCCATCACACAGGGATCGAGCATGGTTTGGGGTGACAAACCAGCCCGATCCAATCTAGGAGTTCCTTATGGCCGGAAAGGCCGTCATCAGCTTGATCACGGGTCTTGAGGACCCTGAGCGCGTCACCGTGGCCTTCCTCGTCGCCCTCGGCGCGGCCGAGCAGGGCCGCCCCACGCTCATGTTCCTCACCAAGGAAGCCTCCCGCCTGGCCACCGAGGGTGTGGCCAACGCCGTCGCCTGCGAGGGCTGCCCGCCGCTGGCCGACCTGGTCGCCCGGTACGAGGCCGCCGGTGGCAAGTATCTGGTCTGCCCGATCTGTTTCGACGCCCGCAAGCTCGACAAGAGCACGCTCATCAAGAACGCCGAACTCGGCGGCACCGTCCCCATGTGGCAGTGGATCGGTGACGAGGGCGCCACCACCTTCAGCTACTGATCCGACTGACGCCCAATCGCACAGGTCAAAGGCAGAACATCCCGGGCCGCCGTCCCCTCCGAGCGGCCCGCCCGCGGGCTACGCACCACGTGCGTAGCCTTTCGCGTTTCAGGTCACCGGACTTTCCGGCTCCCGCCCCCGAACGCCCTCCACATCCCGGACGGTCACATCCCGGACGGTCACATCCCGGACGGTCACATCCCGGACGGTCACATCCCGGACGGTCACATCCCGGACGGTCACATCCCGGACGATCGCATCCCAGACGCCGCTCCGCGCCGGATCGTGGTCGTGGCTACCCGCACTGCCTGGGCTCGCGGGCAGAACGTTCCTGGATCGTTCCGGTACGGCCTCACCAACTCGCGTCTTGGTCTTGCCGCAGGGACACCAACTAGTAAAAACCGTCCCGATTCGCTCGATCTCCCGCCAACGATGACGGTGGAACGGCCAGAACTGCATGTTCTCTCCATGAACATCGTGGTGGCAATGGGTCACCCACCGCGAATCCGGACAGATGACACGCTGAGCCACCTCCCCTAGCAAGCCACACCGTCATTTGATAACTCGTGTGACCAGGCCATCCAATGGGCGCTCCCCGATGCGCCGACTCCGCGAATTACACCAGCCCGTGCTCGCGATCGCCGGCAACCGCCACGTGCCCGTCGCAGGATTGTCGGTGGGAACCGGTAGTAGTGGTTCATGGCTACCTTCGCGTTGATCCCCGGTGGGGGTTCCGGACCGGGTTACTGGTCGTTGCTGGCGGCGGAATTGCGCGGGCGCGGTCACAGCGCCGTCGCGGTCGAACTGCCGTATGAGGAGAAGACGGCGGGTCTGCCGGAGTATGCCGACGCCGTGGTCGAGGCCATCGGCGGCCAGCGCGACCTGGTCGTGGTGGCGCACTCGTTCGGCGGATTCACCGCGCCGCTCGTCTGCGACCGGATCGCGGTCGACCTGCTTGTCTTCGTCGCCGGGATGATTCCCCGTCCAGGTGAGCGCCCGGCTGACTGGTGGCAGAACACCGACCACGCGACGGCCCTCGCCGAGAGCAACCTCCGCCACGACCCCGACCCCGATGTGTACGCGCTGTTCCTCCACGACGTGCCCCGCGATCTCGCCGACGCCGCACTGGCGGACAGCCGGGATCAAGCCGACACGTCAACGAACGCCGCCTGGCCGGCAACCGCCCTCCCCAAGGTCCCGACCCGCGCCCTGATCTGCGCCGATGACCGCTTCTTCCCCCTCGAATTCATGCGCGCCGTCACCGAGGACCGGCTCGGCATCACCCCCGACGTCATGCCCGGCAGCCACCACCCGATGCTGAGCCGCCCAGCCGAACTCGCCGACCGCCTCCACACCTACTGGACGACGCTGTAGACAGAGGGACGCGCACGAGACGGGCGTTCAGGGCGCGGTGCCAATTTCTCCCCTTAAGCGGGCGATGACTGCCACAAGTGCCGCGCGCGCGCCGTGAACACCGGCATCACGGTGTCTACCGTCCTAGTTGATGCAGGTCACCAACGGGCACGAGTGGTCCCGCGAGGAGGAGCGCCATGCCCGGTAGTGAGATCCGTAGCCTCCTCCACCCCTTCCTGCTTCTCCTGATCTGCGAACGCCCCGCCCACGGATACGACCTGATCGAGCGCCTTTCCCTGCTGGGAGCCGATGACATGGAACCCGGTCAGATCTACCGGGTCCTGCGCGCCCTGGAGCGGGAAGGCCTGCTGGCCTCCACCTGGGTCGCCTCGGCGACCGGACCCGCCCGCCGGCGCTACGAACTCACCGCGACCGGCATGGCCGCGCTGGAGACCTGGATGGCCCGGCTGACGGAACTCAGCAACGTGGTGGAGTCCTGCCTGACCCGCTGGCGGCGGATCACCCCGGCCGTCCCGACTGCGCAGTACACGTAGAAAGGTCCGCCATGCACGAGAGCGTCGTGACAGCCGCCTTCGAACGCCGGGTAAGTCCAGGCACCGCCCTGTCCGAGGACGCGGACCGGATCCTGCACACCTGCCGGGACATGGCGCTGCGATTCCAGCAGGGCGGAAAGCTGATCGTATTCGGCAACGGGGGATCCGCGACCGACGCCCAGCATGTCGCCGTCGAGTTCGTCCACCCCGTCATCGTCGGCAAACAGGCGCTTCCCGCCGTCTCCCTGACCAACGACGTCGCGCTCGTGACGGGAATCGCCAGAACCGACGGGCTGGACGACATCTTCGCCGCCCAACTCCGGCTGCTGGCCGCCCCCGATGACATCGCCATCGGCATCTCCGCCGACGGCGTCTGCGCGAACGTGTCGCGCGGCCTGGACGCGGCACGCGAGCTCGGCCTGCTCACTGTGGCGCTCACCAGCGAACGGGACACACCCGCCGTGGATCACCTGCTGGTCGCACGCTCCAGCGATCCGCTCGTCGTCAAGGAGGTTCACGTGACCATCTACCACCTCCTCTGGGAGCTGGTGCACGTCTTCATCGAGCAGCCCGACCCGGCGGCCGCCCGATGACCGGCGAAGACCGCCCCGACATCTGCGTCACCTGCTCCGACGTCGCCGTGCCCCGCCGGGTGAACCGGCTGCTGCCCGACGGCCTCGCGATGGTGGACACCGAGTCCGGCCCGGAGGAGATCAGCGTGGCCCTGGTGGACGCCCGGCCCGGTGACATCGTGCTCGTCCACGCCAAGGAGGCCATCGCCGTACAAGGGGAAGTCCATGAGTGAGCCCGGTGGCTTGGAGACCCTTTACCCCTTCCTGTACGCGGGCCTCGCCGACCCTGACGAAACGCAGCTGCGCCGATCCACCCAGGACAAGATCGCCGAGATCGTCACGCTGCGCCGGTCGCTGGCCCACCTGCACGGAGAGCGGCTGGTCGCCTGCGCCCAGGCGATGGCTGCGGCCATCGACGGCGGTGCGCGGCTGTTCACCTTCGGCAACGGAGGCAGCAGCACCGACGCGCAGGACATCGCGCAGACGTTCGCCAATCCGCCGGCGGGGGCGCGTCCGGTCGCGGCCATCTCCCTCGCCCAGGACGTGGCCGTGCTCACGGCATTGTCCAACGATGTCGGTTACGACCTGGTCTTCGCCCGGCAGCTCGCCGCCCTCGGCCGCCGTGGTGACATCGCGATCGGCCTGTCCACCAGCGGCGGCTCGGCCAACGTGCTCAACGCCCTGGCGGAGGCACGCAGGCGGGGCATGCTCACGATCGGTCTCGTCGGCTACGACGGCGGCACGATGGCGCGGGACGACCTGGCCGACCATCTGTTCGTCGTGCCGTCCACGTCGGTACACCGGATTCAGGAAGCGCAGATCACGCTTTATCACGTCCTGTGGGAGCTGACCGCACTCCGATGACCGGCGTGGAGCGCATCCGAGTCCGGGTCCAGGGGCTGGTGCAGGGGGTCGGGTTCCGTCCTTTCGTGTGCGTACTCGCAGGCGAGCACGGCGTGGCCGGTTTCGTGGGCAACGACGCCGGCGGCGTGTTCATCGAGGCGGAAGGGCAACGGCCGGACCTGGACGGCTTCGTCGCCGCACTGCGCCAGCAGACCCCGCCGCTGGCGATCGTCGACCAGGTGACCGTCGAGACGACGGATCCAACCGGGGAGACGGGGTTTCGTATCGTCGCCAGCGAAGGCGGCGCGCTTCGCGAGGCCCTGGTCGCGCCGGACACCGCGCCATGCGCCGACTGCCTGGCCGAGCTGGCCGACCCGGCCTGCCGCCGCTTCGGCCACCCGTTCACCAACTGTACGAACTGCGGGCCGCGTTTCACCATCGTCACCGGAGTCCCCTACGACCGGCATACCACCACGATGGCCGACTTCGCCATGTGCGCCGCGTGCGAGCGCGAATACCGCGATCCCCATGATCGGCGGTTCCACGCGCAGCCGGTCTGCTGCCCGTCCTGCGGACCGGCCCTGCGCCTGCTCGGGGCGGATGGCCTGCCTGTGCCGGGAGATCCGATCATGACGGCGGTGACGTGGCTTCGCCAGGGTCGCGTCCTGGCGGTCAAGGGACTCGGCGGCTATCACCTGGCCGTCCTCGCCGACCAGGCGCGAGCCGTCGACGTACTTCGAGCCCGCAAACGCCGGGAGACGCGTCCTTTCGCCGTGATGGCGCCCGATCTGGCCGCGGCCGGAGCGCTGGTCCACCTGCGGCCCGAGGCGGAACGGCTCCTCACCGGCATCCGCCGGCCCATCGTGCTGGCTCCCCGGCGCGAGAACGCCGCCATCGCCGAGGCGGTGGCCCCGGGCAGCCGCGACCTGGGGGTGATGCTGCCGCACACGCCGCTCCACCACCTACTGGCCGGGCAGGCCGCCCGTCCGTTCGTGCTGACCAGCGGAAATCTCTCCGGCGAGCCGATCGCCTGCCAGGACGAGGACGCCCTGCGCCGATTGTCCTCCGTCGCCGACGGGTTCCTGCTGCACGACCGGCGCATCCACGTACGCGCCGACGACTCCCTCATCCGCGTCTACCGCGGCCGGGAGTTGCCGATCCGCCGTTCCCGTGGCTACGTGCCGACGCCCATCACCGTGCCGTGGCCGTTCCCCCGCCCGGTGCTCGCCTGTGGAGCCGAACTGAAGAACACCTTCTGCGTCGCCAAGGGCGGCCAGGCGTTCGTCTCCCACCACATCGGCGACCTGGAGAACTACGAAACCCTGCGGTCCTTCACCGAAGGCATCGACCATTTCTGCAGAATTTTCGGGGTACGCCCCGCCGTGATCGCTCACGACCTGCACCCGGAGTACCTCTCCACCAAATACGCCATGGAACGACACGAACCTGACCTGGTAGGCGTGCAACACCACCACGCCCACATCGCCTCCTGCCTGGCCGACAACGGGTACGCCGGCCAGGTGATCGGGGTGGCGTTCGACGGCCTCGGCTTCGGCGCGGACGGCACCCTGTGGGGCGGCGAACTCCTCATCGCCGACCTCACGACCTTTCACCGGGCCGGCCACCTGGAGGCGGTGCCGATGCCCGGCGGCGCGGCGGCGATCCGGCAGCCCTGGCGGATGGCGGCCGCCTTCCTCGACCGCGGCTACGGCGACGACGTCCCCGATCTCCCGGTGCGACGGCGGTACCACGACCGATGGGCAGCGGCCGTCGCGCTGGCACGAACCGGAACGAATTCTCCACTCACCTCCAGTGCCGGGCGGCTGTTCGACGCCGTCTCCGCGGTCGCCGGTATCCGCGATGTGATCACCTACGAGGGCCAGGCCGCGGCCGAACTGGAAGCCCGCGTGGACCCCGCCGAACAAGGCGCCTACCCGATGCGAGTGAACGACGGCGACCTGCTGGTCCTGGCGGGCAGCGATCTGGTGCGAAGCGCCGCCGAGGACGTGCGATCCGGCGTCGCCGTGGAACGCATCGCCGCCCGGTTCCACAACGGGCTGGCCGCCGCCGTCGTCCGGGCGGTGCGAACGCTGCGGGACCGTACCGGGCTGGAGACGGTCGCGCTGTCCGGCGGCGTTTTCCAGAACGTCGTCCTGCTGGAACTGGTGGTGTCCGGACTGGAGCGACACGGCCTCCAGGTCCTGGTCCACTCCCGGGTGCCACCGGGGGACGGCGGCATCTCCCTGGGCCAAGCAGTGGTCGCCGCGGCCCGCGATCGCCTCAGCAGATGCGCGGAAGCGGATCCCCGACCAGCACATCGACGATCCTGGTACCCCCGAAAGCCGTCTTGAGCAGCACCAGCCCCGCCGGATCCGCCTCAACCACCCCAACAACTGCGGCACCCTCACCAAGCGGATGCCCGCGCAGCGCCGCCACCGCGGCAGCCGCGTGATCGCCGTCCACAACCGCCACGAACCTGCCCTCGCACGCGACATACAGCGGATCCAGGCCGAGCAGTTCACAGGCCCCGGTCACGACCGGACGCACCGGTATCGCCGGTTCCTCGATCACGACGGACACCTGCGCGGCCTGGGCGACCTCATTGAGCACGGTCGCCACCCCGCCGCGCGTGGCATCGCGCAGCATGCGCACCGGAACGGCGTCGAGGAGCGTCGCGACGATGTCGTGCAGGGCCGCCGTGTCGGAGGCGAGGTCCGCCTCGATGTCCAGCTCGCCCCGGGCGATCATGATCGTGATGCCGTGCTCGCCGATCGGGCCGGACACGATCACAGCGTCGCCGGGCCGTACCATCGGCTCGCCCAGGGTGATCTCCCGCTCCAGCACGCCGACCCCGGACGTGGTGACATAGCAGCCGTCTCCCCGGCCGCGCTGCACCACCTTGGTGTCCCCGGTCACGATGGTGACGCCCGCATGCGCGGCCGCCGCCGCCATGGAAGCGGTGATCCGGCGCAGGTCGGCGACGGGGAATCCCTCCTCCAGGATGAACCCGGCCGACAGGTAGAGGGGGCGCGCGCCGCACACCGCGAGATCGTTGACCGTCCCGTTCACCGCGAGGTCGCCGATGTCCCCGCCGGGGAAGAACAGGGGCGACACCACGTAGGAGTCGGTGGTGAAGACCAGCCGCCCGCCGTTGACGTCGAGGACCGCCCCATCGCCCAGCGGCTCGAGCGCGGGATTGCGGAAGGCGTCCACGAAGACGGCGTCGATCAGGGTCCGGGTCGCCTTGCCGCCCGCGCCGTGCGCCAGGGTGATCCGCTCCTCCCTGACCTTCGGCCTGCGGCGGCGGGCGCGTTCGATCCGCAGCAGCACCTGCTCCTCCCGGGACGGGTGCGCGGATCCGGGCTCGTGGGCGGCTTCGGCGATGGCCTGCTCGGCCCACGCGGCGGTCTGGTCGGCGGTCATGTACGGCTCGTCTCCTTGTGCCGGCTGCGGGTGAACCGGCCGAAGTTGTAGTACGCGGCGCAGGCCCCCTCCGAAGAGACCATGCACGTGCCGATCGGCGTCTCCGGCGTGCAGGCCGTCCCGAAGACCTTGCACTCCCACGGTTGCAGCACCCCTTTGAGCACCTCCCCGCACTGGCACGCCTTGGGGTCGGCCACCCGCACGCCCGGCACGTCGAAGAGCACTTCGGCGTCGTACGCGGCGTACGCCTCCCGCATCCGCAACGCCGACTGCGAAATGAACCCCAGCCCCCGCCACTCGAAGAACGGCCGCACCTCCATCACCTGGGAGATCACCTCCAGCGCCGTGCGGTTGCCGTCCCACGGCACCACCCGCGTGTACTGGTTCTCCACGTCGGCCCGGCCGTCCGCGAGCTGCCGGAGCAGCATGTGGATCGACTGCAGGATGTCCAGCGGCTCGAACCCGGCGCACACGAGCGGCTTGCCGTACTCGCGGGCGATGAACTCGTACGGCCGGCAGCCGATCACGGTCGACACGTGGCCGGGCCCGATGAAGCCGTCCAGCCGCTGGTCCGGCGAGTCCAGGATCGCCTTGATGGCCGGAATGATGGTCACGTGGTTGCAGAAGACGAAGAAGTTGGACAGCCCTTCGGCGGCGGCCCGCAGCACGGTCATCGCGGTGGACGGCGCCGTCGTCTCGAAGCCGATGGCCATGAAGACGACCGTGCGATCCGGATTCATCCGGGCGATTTTCAGGGCATCCAGCGGCGAATACACCATGCGGATGTCCGCCCCGGCCGCTTTCGCGTCCAGGAACGATCCCTGGCCGCCGGGCACGCGCATCATGTCCCCGAACGAGGTCATGATCACCCCCGGCCGGCGGGCGAGGTCGATGGCGTCGTCGACGCGTCCCATCGGGATCACGCACACCGGGCAGCCGGGGCCGTGCACCAGCGTCACGGCCTCCGGCAGGTAGTCCTCCAGCCCATGTTTGTAGATGGTGTGCGTGTGGCCCCCGCACACCTCCATGAACGTGTACTGACGACCCGGTTCGCAGAGCTCCCGGATCTGCGACGCCAGCATTCTGGCCCTGCCCGCATCGCGATATTCATCGATGAACCGCACGTCGGTCGCCTTTCAGGTGATGTCTGATTCCGCGAGCGCTTCGAGCTCATCGGTATAGGCCTGCCCGAGACCGGTGAGCAGGGCCAGCGTGGCCGCCGCCTCCGCTTCGTCGATCTTGGACAGGGCGAAGCCCACATGGACCAGCACCCAGTCGCCTGGGCGAACTCCCTGCTCGCCCAGCAGGCCGATGTTGATGGCCCGCCGGACGCCCACGACGTCGACCGTGGCCAGTTCGGTCGGTCCGGGAAGGAGTTCGACGATCTCGCCGGGAATGCCCAGGCACATCTTGCGTCACATTCTCTCGATCTTGATGTAGCGCTTCATCGCGGGCAGTTCCCGCCAGAACAGCGCGAGCAGCAGGGCCCCGCCGAGCAGGGCCAGCATCTTCTTGTTCGGTCGCATGTCACACCTCCTCTCAGCCTGGCGGCAGGTTCGGCATGACCGGCAGGATGGGGTTCTCCTTCTTGGGCCGCACCCCGGTGGACCGACGCGCGTCGGCGGTGCCGTCCTTGTGGTGTCCCACCTGCCAGCGGCCGGCGCGCCGCTGATTCCCCTGGCGTACGCCCTTGACGTGCGCGGTCGTGTCCGGTGCCACGTCGGGTTTGCCCACGCGGATTCCAGCCATGTCGGTCCTCCCTTTCAGAGTTCGGCGAAGAATCGGGCCAGCCGCGTCCAGAGTTCCTGGCCGCCGGACATGCCCTTCCACTCGCCGCGTACCAGCGCGACCAGGCGGTGGCAGTCGTCGATAGGGACCAGCCACCGTTCGTCCATGCCGCGTACGACGGCCACCAGGAACGCCTCCACCCCCGGCCGCATCGATCGCAGCGGCTCGTACTGGCCGGTGATGCGCGCCCATACGTCAACGTCCAGCTCCCAGCGGGTGGCTCCCACCGGGCTCGGGTAGTGGGCCAGGACGACCCCGTCCGGGCGCAGCACGAAGAACGCCAAGCCCACGGGGATGCCGAGGTCGGCCGGGCCGGTGAGCCGGATCCGGCGGTCGGGAACCAGTTGAAAGCGGCCCAAACTTGCCCCGCCGCGTTCGAACAGCAGCGCACAGGCCCGGCACGCGCACAGCAGGTGTTCCTGCTGCTCCGCGTACAGGTGGGCGTGCGCGCCCGCCAGGGGAGCACCGCACAGCTCGCACGGCTCGGCGGCCCGCCGTTCCCGGACGACCGTCCTGTTGATCACCCGATCGAGCACGGTCACGTCGTCACCTCCGGTTTTCGCAGCAGCGCGTCCGTCGGGATGAACGTCTTCGTGTCGGCCTGCCCGGAACGGATCCCGTGCAGTGCGAACAGATGCGCCAGCAGCACGTCTCCCGCCAGAACCGTCTGGAGCTCGGGCTCCGCCTGCTCCATGACCCGGGCGAGCGCTTCGCCGTACACCTCGGCGAGCAGGGCGACGGCGTCGAGCGGCGTCTCCGCGGCCGTCGCCTCCAGCTCGGCGAGCAGTTCCTCCAGCACCTCCAGCCGGACGGCGACGGTCCGGTCGTCCAGGCGTTCACCCATGTCCGGCCCCGAACATGGGCGAATGCAGCTTCTTCAGCGTGCGGCCCTTGCCGAGGTACATGTGCACGCCGCAGGGCAGGCACGGGTCGAAGCTGCGGACCGCGCGCATGATGTCGACGCCCTTGAAGTCGTCCGGGCCGTTCTCCTCGAAGATCGGCATACCCTGGACGGCGTCCTCGTACGGCCCCGGCGTGCCGAACTCGTCCCGCGGGCTGGCGTTCCACGGCGTCGGCGGGTACGGATGGTAGTTGGCGATCTTGCCGTCCCGGATCACCATGTGATGCGAGAGCACCCCGCGCACCGCCTCGTGGAATCCGGCGCCGATCGCCTCGTCCGGCACCTCGAAGTCCTGGAAGACCTTGGTGTCGCCGCCGCGCACCCGCCCGAGGGCCTGCTCGATGAAGTAGACGGCCATGGCGGCGGCGTACGCCACGAAGTACACCCGGGCCCTGTTCCGCTCGATCGCGTTCGACCAGCGCGGGATCTTCCACTCCAGCGTCGTCTCCGGCAACTCGTCGCCCTTCGGCAGCGAGATCCGCACCGAAGAACCGGTCGACTTGACGTACGGGGTGTCCACGAGACCGGCCAGCGCCGTGCTGTACAACCGGGCGAACGGGCCGCCGCCCGTGTCCAGCGCCAGATGATCGCCGGTGCGCGGATCCAGCCAGCGCGGGCTCATCACCCAGCTGTAGTTGCCCTTGAAGTCACGCTTCTGCGGCGCGGGCAACGTCGTCTGGTTCCACGGATGACGCATGTCCACCGGATTGCCGAGCGGATCATGGGTGACGAACGGATCCTCGGCCACCCAGTCGTCGTAGAACGAGCTGCCCAGATGGATGCGGATGCCCAGATTGATGTCGATGAGATTGGTCGTGATCAGCTTGCCGTCGACGATCACGCCCGGGGTGACGTACATCGCCTTGCCCCACTCGTTCATCGACTCGTAGCGGTAGTCGACGACGTCGGGATCCTGGAACGCCCCCCAGCAGCCCAGCAGAACCCGGCGCCGGCCCACCTCCTCGTAGCCGGGCAGCGCCTCGTAGAAGAAGTTGAAGACGTCATCGTTCAACGCGACCGATTTCTTCACGAAATCCACGATGCCGAGCAACCGGGACAGGTAGTCGGTGAACACCGTCGGGGTGGGCATCGTGCCGACGCCGCCCGGATAGACGGCCGACGGGTGCACATGCCTGCCCTCCATCAGGCAGAACATCTCCCGGGTGGTACGGCTGACGCGCAGCGCCTCCTTATAGATGTCCCCTTCGAACGGATTGAACGCCTCCATGATGTCCGCGATGGTGCGTTTGCCGTGCATGGCGGCGTTCGGCGCCTCGGTGATCCTGGCTCGTTTCAGCAGGCCCGGGTTGGTGTCCTTGACCATCGCCTCGCAGAAGTCGACGAAGACGAGATTGTCCTGGAAGAGGGTGTGGTCGAACATGTACTCGGCCGCCTCGCCGAGATTGATGATCCATTCGGCGAGTTTGGGGGTCTTGATGCCGTAGGCCATGTTCTGCGCGTACACCGAGCAGGTGGTGTGGTTGTCCCCGCAGATGCCGCAGATCCGGCTGGTGATGAATCCCGCGTCCCGCGGATCCTTGCCCTTCATGAACACCGAGTAGCCACGGAACAGCGAGGACGTGCTGTGGCACTCCACGACCTGCCGGTTCGCGAAGTCGATCTTCGTGTAGATGCCGAGGTTCCCGATGATGCGGGTGATCGGATCCCACGACATCTCGACCAGCTTGCCGACCTCCTCGGTGGCTTCCTGCTCCATGACCATCCCCGTGCTCCTGTCTCTCCTGTTGCTGTCTAAGGACGCCAGTGCGGGTTGAATCCGCTGGTCAGAGCATCACGGTTGTGCCGCCACCGGGGCTCTCTGTTGGCCGTGTGATTGGTGATGCCGCGCATCCGCCGGATGAACGCGCCGTACGGCCTGATCAACATGGTGGACAGGCTGCCGCCCGGCGGCATGTCCATGAACGGCATGAACTTGTCGGGGAAGCCCGGCATCGTGCAGGCGATGCAGATACCGCCCACATTCGGGCAGCCGCCCACCCCGCCCATCCAGCCGCGTTTGGGCACGTTGCAGTTGACCACCGGGCCCCAGCAGCCGACCTTCACCTGGCATTTGGGCGAGTTGTAGTCCCGCGCGAAGTCGCCCTGCTCGTAGTAGGCGCCCCGGTCGCAGCCCTCGTGCACCGTCCGGCCGAACAGCCACTGCGGGCGCAGCATCTCGTCCAGCGGTGGCGGTGGTGCGCTGCCCGCGGCGTGGTAGAGCACCCAGGTCAGGGTCTCCATGAAGTTGTCGGGCTGAACCGGGCATCCGGGGACGTTGACGATCGGCAGTCCACCGGCCGACCGGAAATCCCAGCCCAGGTAGTCGGCCAGGCCCATGCATCCGGTCGGGTTGCCGGCCATGGCGTGGATGCCGCCGTACGTCGCGCAGGTTCCGATGGCCACCACCGCCCACGCCCGCGGCGCCAGCATGTCGATCCAGGTGTTCACCGGCATCGGCTCGCCGGTGACCGGGTCGTTGCCGAACGACGTCCAGTAACCGTCCCCGTTGATCTTCTCGTTGGGGACGGAACCCTCCATGACGAAGATGAAAGGCGCCAGATCCCCCCGCGCGGC
Organism: Acrocarpospora sp. B8E8; assembly: GCF_039871605.1. Lineage (NCBI taxonomy): Bacteria > Bacillati > Actinomycetota > Actinomycetes > Streptosporangiales > Streptosporangiaceae > Acrocarpospora > Acrocarpospora sp. B8E8. The sequence goes on from NZ_JBDPLV010000010.1 coordinate 154,507, forward strand.
CGCCCGGAACGGCGCCAGGAAGTCCTCGCCGCCCACGGTCGGCGAGAGCACCTTGTTGTGCAGGTGCACCTTCGGCAACCTCGGGACCAGGCCGTTGACCACGTCCTCGATCGCGGGCTGCGAGGCCGCGGTCACCGAGACGGTGTCGCCGTCGCAGCTCATGCCCTCCGAGATCCACAGGATGTGCATCTCCTTGAATCCGGTCATGTCACACCTCCGTCAACTCTGTGCGCGAACGTGATCGCCTCCAGCTCGACCTCGGCCTCGCCCGTCACCTCGATGTCGACGCCGCCACACCGCGCGCAGGCGACCAGCGCCGACGCCTCCACGGCAGGCCCCTGACCGCCGCAGCCCCGGCAGCGCACCGACAGCGGCTCGATCACCACCTCGACATCGGCGTCCTGGGCCGGCGTCCCGGCAGCCGCCACCCGGAAACCCTGATCGATGATGTCCGGATTGATCTCGTGCCCGCCGACGTGCCCGCCGACGCGGACCCGGACCGCGCTCACCCGCCGGCCATCGGCCCGGTCCAGAACCACCTGAACGATCGCGTCGCACAATCCCGTCTCATGCATCAGCACACTCCACGTCCGCTTGTTGGATCCGCCTGGCCAGATCCACCACCAGCCGGACCGCGTCGTCAACGGCGGCGGCAACCGGGGCGGACAGGCCCATACCTTCGTCGATCACCGCGGGTCGGCAGCCCACGATCAGCACCCGCCGCACCCCGCCGCCCAAGTTCCGCAACAGATCGAGTACGGCCTGCGGATGCATGCCATGCCCGTTCACCGGCACCGGGCCCGCGACGACGGCATCCGCGTCATCGACCTCGAGAACGGCCAGGGTGCCCGGCGGGCCCTCGATGGGCACGGCATCCACCATGATCAAGGTGTCGTGCCGGCCGTTGAGCAGCTCGTACGCCAGATGCACGCCGCGGATGCCGTAATCGACGACGTCGACGCGGGACGGGAGGGCGGACGCGTCAATCCGGTTGACCACCTCGACGCCGAAGCCGTCATCGCCCAGGAAGACGTTGCCGATACCCGCGACGAGAACCCGGCCGCTCATGCCGGTTCTCCGTCGGGCAAGGGCTCCGCCTCGTCCGGGGCGAAGTAGCGGAAACGGCCGTACCACTGGTGCAGGTCGGCGCCGGGGTCGTCCTCCAGGGTTACGGCGAGGTGGTGGGCGCCGTCCACGTCCAGCAGTACGGCTTCGACTCTGGCCGCCCTGCCGTCGAGGAACATGTCCTGGGGGTCGCTTCCGCGTAGGCGGGGGCGAAGGCGTACCCGGCTCCCGCGCCGCACCAGCGTGCCGCCGACCATGACGCTGTTGATCTCCGGAGCGACGGCGGCGTCCGCTTCCGGACTCCACCACGAGACCTGGGCTCCGCGAACCGGATCGGCGGCAGCGGGTTCGCGAGCCGGATCGACGGCCTGGCGCGCGGAAGACGCGGGCACTGGCAGGCGTGTGGTTCCATGCAGGCGTGCCAGCACGTCCGGCGGCATCGCCTCGACCCGGTCGAGGATCGCGGCGGCGCGAGGGTCGGTGGCCCGCGCCTCCCGTTTCTCGGCCTCGGTCAGTGTCAGCGTCCGCAGCGACAGGATCTCGTCGATCTCCGCTGAGTCGTGCAGATCGCCCGGACTTTCCGGGGCGATCCTCGGGTGGTCGTAGAGCAGGATGGGCGAGGACAGGACCACCTCGCTGTCCTTCTCGGCGCCGACCAGCACCGGGAAGGTCCGCACGTTCGCGCAGGCGCTCGCGGCTGCCTCGGCTCCTTCCGGGGGCTCCAGCAGCGAGACGAAACAGCCGCCAGGCACGGCCAGCAGCACGTGCGAGGCGATCAGCGACGCGCGAAGCGCCTCATCCCGCGAGGCGTCCGGCGCGGACGCCTGCCCGGTGTTCTCGACATGGGCCCGCAACCTGAACAGGGGGGTATCGCAGGCGACCATCGACAAGGTGAGCGACGCCCGCAGCGGCCACACCTCCCACCGCAACCGCCCGCCCTCGGCAAGCCGTTCCACGTCCACGCCGCCCGGCATCCGAACCTCGAACCGCTTCTCGCCGGCCAGCAGTTCACCAACGGGCACGTGGACGTCGAACTCGCGGGCGACCGCCTCGTCAAAGCTCAGCGCCGACCCCGCCTGATCGACCGCACGATATGTGCCATCGGGAAGGCTCTCCTCCACCGACCTGTGCCGCAGTTGCAGAAACCGCAGCCGGCAGTGAACCAGGACATCCTTCGACGCCCTGACCAGACACTCGGTCTGCTGCCACCACGACTCGGCCGAACCCGCCACGCCCGCGCGCACATCGGCCAGCCCGTTCGCCTTCGCCCACGGCTCCGGCAGCAGCACCCCGAACTGCCAGCGCACCCGGTTCTTCACCGAGGAACGCCGGTACGGGTACAGCAGGTAGCCCTCGTACAGAATCGCGTCGGCAACCGCCTGGGCCCCCTGGAATCCAGGAACCGCGTCAATGCGTTCGACAGCCACGACCGCCCCTTTCTCCCGCGCGCGTACCGGTCCTCACCACGCTCGCGAGCCGCGGCGCTCTTCCTGATATAACGACGCGGTCACGGCGGACGTAAGTGGAATTCGTCCCTAGGTGACGGCCGCATTTAGTCAGGTAGATCCAGCTTCTCGGCACGCGTACACGCGTGGGCGCAGGAATTTCACCGGGTCATGGCACGACGTCAGCGCCCCCTCGGTCCAGGTCAGCCCATCAAGATTTACCCCGGCCTTTAGGCTCGCGGTGGGCATGACCTCGGCCGGCGGAACCAGTGGCGGTGCCCTCGGATGAACCAGCCTTTGGGTCGATGTGCCGGGCGCCTGAGCATGCCTAGCCTTTGGCCCGTGCATCTCATCACACCTGCCAGGCCACGTTCACGGGTCATCGGGCGGCTGAGTCCGAGGTGCCTGGATGGGCTGGCCGCTCGGGTGCGGGGTCGTTGCGTTCGCGCTACACGATCCCGCTATCGGAAACGGGCGGCGGATAACGGGGGTGTCCAGGCCGAGATGCGAAGGCTACTGGGCGTGCTACGCGTGGAAGACCAGGGCGATCCGCCGGGAACGGCGCCCGCCCCAGGACTGGCCGACCTCGACCGACTCCTGGCACAGAGCGCCGGGGCAGGTGTCCAGGTGGATCTTTCTGCCACTGGCCAGCGCCATACGCTGCCTGCGGGGATCGATCTGGCGGCCTATCGGATCGTCCAGGAAGCGCTGACCAACGTGGTCAAACACGCGGCCACCGATTCGGCCAGGGTGAACGTGCACTACAGAGTCGACGAGGTGGCCATCGAGATCACCGATGACGGGCAAGGCCGCCGGGCGGCCGGGCCGCACCGGGGGCACGGGCTTCCCGGAATGCGGGAGCGCGTACACCTGTACGGCGGCACGTTCGATGCGGCACCCCGGCCCGAAGCACCGTACGTAGCCGTATGGCGCTCAGTACGGAGTGGAGGAGACACCAAGACTCGCAAGTCTCGTCGCACGCTCGCGCTGCCCAAACGGTGCGTTGACGTGCTAATTGAGCAACGGCGGGCTCAGCAGGAAGAGCAAGGCGATTCCTGGTCAGAGCGCGGTCTTGTTTTTGCGTCCGCCGCTGGCACCGAGCTCGACGCGGCCAACGTGCGACGTGCATTCCGCCGTGTTGTCAAGCATACGAGCCTGGACCCCCAGGATTGGACACCCCGAGAGCTTCGACACAGCTTCGTGTCTCTGCTGTCCGACAACGGGACTCCCCTGGAGGAAATCTCCCGCTTGGTCCGGCACAGCAGCACGGCAGTGACAGAACTGGTCTACCGCAAGCAGATCCGACCGGTACTTCGAGGAGGAGCGACGGTCATGGATCGGATCTTTCAGATGTGAATCCCAGACCACGTCGTCCCGTCCCTCGCCAGTTCAAAGGTGGGGGACGTCTGCTTCAGTCGGCGGATGCGTAGTAGTCGAAGCAATCAGAGCACACGGCCATTGAGTCAGGATTTGCCGATGTCCACTCTCCACACCTGGCGCACCGCTCGAGAGCCTCCAGATCACCGAAGTAGCCGCACCCGAAGCATCCCTGGGTGGCATCGACTTCGGCAGTCGTCTGGATCCCATCAACAAGCGCGCTGTCGAAGCAGATATGGCAGCGACTTACGATCCACTCACCGCCGTCCTTCACTGTCCGGTACTCACTCTCCCCCAGTACATTGCCCGCGTAGTCCGCAGCAGCGACGTATCCAGACTGCTCGTATGAGCAGAACAGGCATCTACCTGGCTTGCCATCGCCGAAACAGTAGGCGTCCTGCAAGCACTCCGGGCACTTGACCACGGGCACGGTTGCTTCTGCAATCGTTGGCTTGAGGGAGTTCATGATCTCACGCACCATCACATCGATCATGCGGACCTGTTCCATGACGCTGCTATATGTAGCGTCAATGATCTCTCGTTCATCGTCTGGAGCCCCGGGAGCGAGTTCCTTCTCTATGAAGCGGATGAGGGACTCCATCGCACGCACGACAGTAGCGCGCGTCTGCAAGGGCGCTTCGCCGATGAGCGCGAAATGAGCAATCTGATTCCGCGTCCGATTCAGATGCCTGATCCGATCGATGTCCTTCTTAGAGATCGTCACACTCGCGATGCTCGTGAGACGGTCTAGAGCTTGATCGATGGAGACGCTCTTGAAGTTGCCAGCCTCGTAGTCGGCCCGCTTGGCCATGCCAGGGTCTGCCATGACGAGTGTCCAGTGTTCCCGGGCAAGCCGAACCTTGAGCAGAGTCTCGATGCTTGCGCTGAGATGGAGCGCGGCGTATTTCATGTCCCTCTCGCCGCCAGCTTTGAGTAGCTCAACTGCGCTCGCCAAGAAGTCCAAGCCGTTGTTGACCACGTGCCAATTGATCTCCACCATGGCCGCGCCCTCCTAGACTGCGACTCAGCGGTGCTGACGTTGCCTGAGCCGGGCAGGAACGTTAGCCACTCACATAGACACTCAGAACGAAGAAGGGCCGCTTTCCGAAGATCGGATAGCGGCCTTTGGGCTGGTCAAACGAGTGGGGCTACCAGGACTTGAACCTGGGACCTCTTCCTTATCAGGGAAGCGCTCTAACCGTCTGAGCTATAGCCCCCAGCCACGCTCAAGACCCGTAGGTCTTGGCTGGACGAGGAAAAGCTTACCGTGTCCGAGGGGTTCCTCGCACCGTCGTTCCTGTACGGCCACGCGCGACCGGTGGCCGTACAGGAACGAAGGTCACTCGGCTTCGCTGAAGGTGACTTCGACGCCGCCGACCAGGTCGGCGGAGAGGTTGTAGATGACGGCGCCCAGCGTGGCCAGGGCTGTGATCAGAACCACGTTGATCGCGCCCAGCAGGGCCGTGTAGCCCAGGATGCGCACCGGCTCGAACCAACTGGCCACGTCGAAGGACGGCGTCGCGCCCTCGCCGACGGTCAGCTGGTTGACGGCTTTGACGATCTCGTCGAAGACGCCCATGGCGGACAGCACGCCGTACAGCACGGCGACCGCGACGAACAGGACCACGAAGCAGACCAGGGAGACGACGAAGCTGAACTTCATCGCGGACCAGGGTTCTACCCGGCGGAGGACGAGGTGGGCCTTCCGGGGGGCGCGGATGGCCGGTTTCCGGTCTTCTGCCGGTTGGGTTTTGAGCATCGGCCGGTCGGCCGGTGTGGTCAGGTCGGCGGCCGTGCCGACGGACGGGACGGCGGGGGGGCGCGGGTTGGTTTCGTTCAGGTCGGGCGCGGCGGGCGACCACGGCTTCGGGTCCGGACCCGATGTGCGGATGCGAACCGTGGAGTCGTCCGACTTCGGCTCCTCGGCGGGACGAGACTCCGGCCCCTCGTCTTCGATCCGCTCGGACACCCCGTCACGCATCGAGAAAGTCATCGGCTTGGCGGCCGAGCCCTTCTTTGTTCTGGCGCTGGCGCTCCCCGAGTTCGTCATTCCTCGTCTCCTGCCCCATTCTCCACTGTCTCCAAAGCTTCGGCTGCCGCCAAGGTTTCGGCATTCCGGGCGAGGGCCACGACGCTGTCGCCTTCGGCGAGATTCATCAGCCGAACCCCCATGGTCTGGCGTCCGGACTGCTTGATCTCGCCGGCGCTGGTACGGATCACTCCACCGGCTGAGGTGATCGCGAAGACTTCGTCTTCGGGTCTCACCATGACCGCTCCAACCAGCTTGCCACGGGCGCTCACGATTTTCGCGGTCAGCACGCCCTTGCCGCCCCGACCTTGAAGCGGATAGTGGTCGACCGGGGTCCGCTTCGCATACCCACCCTCGGTCGCGATAAGCACGTCGTCGCCATGGCTCATCACATTCATGGCGAGAAGTTCGTCCCCGTCGATGAACCGCATGCCGATGACGCCGCTGGTGGCGCGGCCCATGGGGCGCAGCGCCTCGTCGGAGGCGGTGAAGCGGATCGACTGCGCGCCCTTGGAGACGAGCAGCAGATCATCCTCCTCGGAGACGAGTCTGGCGGCGATCACCTCGTCATCTTCGCGCAGGTTGATCGCGATCAGGCCACCAGAGCGCGGCGAGTCGTATTCGGAAAGTCTGGTCTTCTTGACCAGGCCGCTGCGAGTGGCCAGCACGAGGTAGGGGGCGACCTCGTAGTCGCGGAGGTCGAGGATCTCCGCGACGTGCTCGTCGGGCTGCATGGCGAGCAGGTTGGCCAGGTGCTGCCCGCGCGCGTCGCGGCCGGAATCGGGCAGCTCATACGCCTTGACCCGATACACCCGGCCCTTGTTGGTGAAGGCCAGCAGCCAGTGGTGGGTGGTGGTGACGAAGAAGTGCTCGACGATGTCGTCCTGGCGCAGCTGAGCGCCGCGGACGCCCTTGCCGCCGCGCTTCTGCGCCCGGTAGAGATCGGTGTTGGTGCGCTTGGCGTAACCACCACGGGTGATCGTGACGACCATGTCCTCTTCGGCGATCAGGTCCTCGATGGACATGTCGCCCTCGTAGGCGATGATCTCGGTCTTCCGGTCGTCGCCATACCGCGTGATGATCTCGCCGAGTTCGTCGGCCACGATGCTGCGCTGGCGGCTGGGGGAGGCGAGGATGTCCTGGTAGTCGATGATCTGCGCCATCAGGTTCTCGTACTCATCCTGGATCTGCTGGCGTTCCAGGGCGGCGAGCTTGCGCAGCTGCATGTCCAGGATGGCCTGGGCCTGGATCTCGTCGATCTCCAGCATGCTCATCAGGCCCTGCTGGGCGGCCGAGGCCGAGGGCGACTGGCGGATGAGCGCGATCACTTCGTCGAGCCGGTCCAGGGCCTTGAGCAGGGCCCGCAGGATGTGCGCGCGCTCCTCGGCCTTGCGCAGCAGGAAGCGGGTGCGCCGGACGACGACTTCGATCTGGTGGCCGATGTAGTACTTGACGAACTGATCCAGGCGGAGCGTGCGCGGCACGCCGTCGACCAGGGCCAGCATGTTGGCGCCGAAGGTGGTCTGCAGCTGGGTGTGCTTGTACAGGTTGTTGAGCACGACCTTGGCGACCGCGTCGCGCTTGAGCACGACGACGAGGCGCTGGCCGACCCGGGAGGAGGATTCGTCCCGGACGTCGGCGATGCCGGTGACCTTGCCCTCTTTGACGAGCTCGGCGATGGACAGCGCGAGGTTGTCGGGGTTGACCTGGTACGGCAGCTCGGTGATGACCAGGCACTGCCGCGCCTTGGTGTCCTCCTCGACCTCCACCACGGCCCGCATGGTGATCGACCCGCGCCCGGTCCGGTACGCCTCGTCGATGCCGCGCTTGCCGACGATCAACGCGCCGGTGGGGAAGTCGGGGCCCTTGACCCGGGCGATGAGGGCTTCGAGCAGCTCCTCCTCGGTGGCGTCCGGGTGCTGGAGCGCCCACTGCACGGCCGCGCCGACCTCGCGCAGGTTGTGCGGCGGGATGTTGGTGGCCATCCCGACCGCGATCCCGGCCGAGCCGTTGACCAGCAGGTTCGGGAACCGCGACGGCAGCACGACGGGCTCCTGGGAGCGGCCGTCGTAGTTGGGCTGGAAGTCGACGGTCTCCTTGTCGATGTCCCGCAGCATCTCCATGGCGATCGGCGCGAGCTTGCACTCGGTGTATCGCATGGCGGCGGGCATGTCGTTGCCCGGGGAGCCGAAGTTGCCCTGGCCGTCGACCAGCGGGTAGCGCAGCGACCAGGGCTGCGCGAGCCGTACCAGAGTGTCGTAGATCGAGGTGTCGCCGTGGGGGTGGTAGGAGCCCATGACGTCGCCGACGACCCGGGAGCACTTGAAGTAGCCGCGGTCGGGGCGGTAACCGCCGTCGAACATCGCGTACAGCACCCGCCGGTGCACGGGCTTGAGCCCGTCACGGACGTCCGGCAGCGCGCGCGACACGATGACCGACATCGCGTAGTCCATGTAGCTGCGCTGCATCTCGGACTGGATGTCCACCGGTTCGATACGATCGGCCGGCGGGCCCGGAGGCAGGTTCACTTCCGTCACGTCAATCCTTTTCTGCTCTGTACGGCAGGCCGATTACACATCGAGGAATCGCACGTCGCGCGCGTTCCTGATGATGAACTCGCGGCGCGGCGCGACCTCCTCGCCCATCAGGACGCTGAACATCTCGTCGGCCTGGGCCGCGTCGTCCAGGGTGACCTGCAGCAGCAGCCGGGTGTCCGGGTTCATCGTGGTTTCCCACAGCTGGTTGGCGTTCATCTCGCCGAGACCCTTGAAGCGCTGCACGTTGTCACGCGGCCGCGGGTCGGGCTTGCCGGCGTCGATCCCGGCCTGGATGACGGCGTCCCGCTCCCGGTCGGAGTACGCATACGACGCGTCCTCCCCCTTGCGGTCCCACTTGATCTTGTACAGCGGGGGCTGCGACAGGTACACATGACCTGCCTCGATCAGCGGGCGCATGAAACGGAACAGCAGCGTCATCAGCAGCGTGGTGATGTGCTGGCCGTCGACGTCGGCGTCGGCCATCAGGATCAGCTTGTGGTAGCGCAGCTTGGACAGGTCGAACTCGTCGTGCACGCCGGTGCCGAGCGCGGTGATCAGCGACTGGACCTCGGTGTTCTTGAGGACCTTGTCGATCCGCGCCTTCTCCACGTTGAGGATCTTGCCGCGGATCGGCAGGATCGCCTGGAACCTCGAGTCGCGGCCGCCCTTGGCGGAGCCGCCGGCCGAGTTGCCCTCGACGATGAACAGTTCGCAGCGCTCGGGCTCGCTCCACTGGCAGTCGGCCAGCTTGCCGGGCAGTCCTGAGCCGCTCTCCAGCAGCGACTTGCGCCGGGTCAGGTCGCGCGCCTGGCGGGCCGCGATCCGGGCCCGGGAGGCCTGCAGCGACTTGTTGATGATCTCCTTGGCCTCGCCGGGGTTGCGCTCGAACCAGTCCCGCAGGTGATCGTTGCAGGCCTTCTGGACGAACGACTTGGCCTCGGTGTTGCCCAGCTTGGTCTTGGTCTGGCCCTCGAACTGCGGTTCCGCCAGCTTCACCGAGATGATCGCGGTAAGGCCCTCGCGCACGTCGTCGCCGGTGAGGTTGTCGTCCTTGCCCTCTTTGAGGAACTTCTGCTCGCGCGCGTACCGATTGACGATCGTGGTCAGCGCGGCCCGGAAGCCCTCTTCGTGGGTGCCGCCCTCAGCGGTGTTGATCGTGTTGGCGAAGGTGTAGACCGACTCCGAGTACGACCCGTTCCACTGCATGGCGATCTCGGCGGAGATGCCGTCGCCGTGCTCCTCGAAGTCGATGATCGAGTTGTGGACGGTCTCCTTCTTCGAGTTCAGGTGCGCCACGAAGTCGGACAGGCCGCCCTGGTAGCAGTACTCAACCTGGACCGGCTCCTCCACGTAGTGGTCGGGGCGCTCGTCCCTCATGATGATCGTGAGGCCCTTGTTGAGGAAGGCCATCTCCTGGAACCGGCGGCTGAGCGTCTCGAAGTTCCAGGTGGTCGTCTCGAAGATGCCCTCGTCGGGCCAGAACGTGATCGTGGTGCCGGTCTCGTCGGTCGCCTCGCCTTTGATCACATCCGTGGTCGGCTTCGACCCGATGTACGACTGCCGCCAGTGGAACCCGTCTCGCTTGATCTCCGCTTCCAGGCGGCTGGACAGCGCGTTCACCACCGAGACGCCCACCCCGTGCAGGCCGCCCGACACCGCATACGACTGGCCGTCGAACTTGCCGCCGGCGTGCAGCACGGTGAGCACGATCTCCAGGGTCGGCTTCTTCTCCACCGGGTGCATCGCCACCGGGATGCCCCGGCCGTTGTCCACAACCCGGACAGCGCCGTCGGCGAGCAGCGTGACCTCGATGTTGTCGCAGACGCCCGCCAGGGCTTCGTCGACCGAGTTGTCCACCACCTCGTAGACGAGGTGGTGGAGGCCGCGCTCGCCGGTCGAGCCGATGTACATACCCGGGCGCTTGCGGACCGCCTCCAGGCCTTCGAGAACGGTGATAGAGCTTGCGTCGTAGGACAAGTGTGAAATCCTCCTGCCGCGGACACGCGGCAGGAGACATCCGAGGATGGCTACCCTGCCGTGCCCGTCACCGTCGTGAGTGCCCCGATGCGCTCACCCAGGGGAGTCGGCTCGTCAGGCCGGGGTGACACGCAAACGGACGTGTCCTTAAGTCCACTTTCATTCTACCGGTCTTCGGGACCTGAGGTGGCATTGACGGGCGCTGTGATGCCCGCTAATGCGATGATCTTGGTTTTAATGTCAACCCCGCGAGACAGGGGTTCCTCGCGCCAGACGCGATTTCGGGCCACCGCGAGACTTTTTCACAGCTCACTTTCGATCGTGTACGGACCTGCGTCAGCACTTTATCCGTAGGTGTCCCCTGGCCCCTTGCTCCCGTGAACGCGCAGGCCACCGGGACGGACGCCGGTGTTGGGCCCGTGCACCTTGACCCGGCGGACCGTGCCGTCGCCTAACTCCTCGTTCAGTCGTCTGACCAGGGACGCCGCCAGCAGACGCACCTGGGTGGCCCAGGCGGTGGAGTCGGCGGCGACCAGCAGCTCGCCGTCCTCGAAAGTCTCCGGCTTGGTGTGCGAGGCGAGTTCGGGGCCGACGATCTCCCGCCAGCGGCCGAACACCCCGCCGACGGCGACCGACTGCTCCCAGCCGCGCTCGGCCAGCAGGTCGCGGATCGCGCCGCCGAACAGCTGGGGATCGGCGGAGTCGCGCCGCGCGCCGTTCTTGCGGCGCCGCGGTTCGCTGCGCGGCAGCTGGCCGCGGCGCAGCGCGTCGGCCTTGGCCTGAGCAAGTTTCTCCCTGGCCAGGGCGGCGCCCTTGGCCGCCGAGTTCTGCGGGGACTGGCCACCCGAGCCGAGGGGTTCAGACACGGGTCACGCTCCCTTCTGTCACGTCGAAACGCACGCCGATGAGCTCGCCGGGCACGTCGGCGGGGACGGCGGCGGTGATCAGGACCTGCTCCGCCGGGGCGACCATCTCGGCCAGCCGGCGGCGGCGCTGGGTGTCGAGTTCGGCGAACACGTCGTCCAGGATCAGCACGGGGTCGCCGCCGTCGGCGCGGAGCAGGTCGTAGGCGGCCAGGCGGAGGGCCAGCGCGAACGACCAGGATTCGCCGTGGCTGGCGTAGCCGCGAGCGGGCAGCTCGCCGAGGCGGAGCTGGAGGTCGTCGCGGTGCGGGCCGACGAGGGTGATGCCGCGCTCGAGCTCGGATTTGCGGGCTTCGGCGAGGGCGGCGAGCAGCTGGCCCGCCAGGTCGTCGCGGGTTGTCCCCAGGGCTGTGGACGAATATTCGAGCTGGGCGGCGTCGGAGGCCGGGGCGAGGGTGGCGTAGGCCTTCGCGGCGAGCGGGCGCAGCTCGTCCACAAGTTCGAGGCGGGCCGCCAGCAGCTCCGCGCCGTGGCGGACGAGATGGCTGTCCCAGACCTCCAGCGTGCTCTGGACGTCACCGGCGCCCGCTTCCGCGAATCCGCTCTCCTCGTCCTGCCTGCGGGCGCTACGACGCCTTCCAGGGCGCGCCAGAACCCCCGTGCGGAGCAGGGCGTTGCGCTGCTTGAGCACGCGGTCGTAGTCGGCCCTGACCCCGGCGAACCGGGGATGGCGGGCGACCAGCAGATCGTCCATGAACCTGCGCCGCTCGGCGGGGTCGCCCTTCACCAGGGCGAGGTCCTCGGGGGCGAACAGGACCGTTCTGAGGAGCCCCAGGGCATCCCGGGCGCGGGAGAGGGGGGAGCGGTTGATCCGGGCCCGGTTGGCCTTGCCGGGGTTGAGCTCCAGCTCGATCAGCGCGCGGCGGTCGTCCTTGACGATCATCGAGCGGATCACCGCCCGGGCGGCGCCGTGCCGGACCAGGGGGGCGTCGGTGGCCACCCGGTGGCTGGCGTGGCTGGCCACGTAGCCGAGCGCTTCGACGAGGTTCGTCTTGCCCTGCCCGTTCGGGCCGACGAACGCGGTCACGCCTGGGTCGAGCGCGAGCTCCACCCCGGGATAGGACCGGAAGTCGGTGAGCGAGAGATGGGCGACGTGCATGCCGCAACGCTAGCGGTCCCCACCGACATCTTGAGCGCGCTTGCCGCCGCCGCTCAGTTCTCGGCTTCCACCGGGGGCACGGTGTCCGCGCCGGGGGCGTCGGCGCCCAGTCCGGTCTGGCCTTCCACCGCGTTCACCGCGTGCCCGCCGAACTGGTTGCGCAGCGCCGCGATCATCTTCATCGCGGGCGAATCCTCCTGCCGGGAGGCGAACCTGGCGAACAGCGCCGCGGTGATCACCGGAAGCGGGACCGCGTGATCCACAGCCGCCTGCACCGTCCACCGGCCCTCGCCCGAGTCCTGTGCATAACCTTTCAGCTCCGACAGTTCCGGGTCTTCCTTGAGCGCCCGTACGAGCAGGTCCAGCAGCCAGGATCGGATCACCGTGCCGTGCCGCCAGCTGGCGAAGGCGCCCGGCACGTCGGTGACGATGTCGGTGGCCTCCAGCAGCTCCCAGCCTTCGGCGAAGGCCTGCATCATGCCGTACTCGATGCCGTTGTGGACCATCTTGGCGAAGTGGCCCGCGCCGATCCCGCCCGCGTGGACGAAGCCGTCCGCGCCCACCGGCTTGAGCGTCTCGAAGATCGGCCGCAACCGCTGGATGTCCTCGGCCGTGCCGCCCGCCATCAGCGCGTAGCCGTTCTCCAGGCCCCAGACGCCCCCGCTGACGCCGACGTCCACGAAGCCGATGTTCCGCGCGGCCAGTTCGGCGCCGTGCTTCTGGTCGTCCACATAGTGGGAGTTGCCGCCGTCGATGATGATGTCCCCGGGGGCGAGTAGCTCGCTCAGGTGGTTGATCGTCGCCTGGGTGGGGTCACCGGCCGGGACCATGATCCAGACCGCCCGGGGCGCCGCCAGCCGCTCCACGAGCTCCTTCAGGCTCCCGACGTCGCTGATCTTCGGATCGCGGTCGTATCCGACCACGTCATGGCCGCCGCGGCGGAGCCGCTCGGCCATGTTGCCGCCCATTTTCCCGAGCCCGATCAGGCCGATCTGCATCGAGGCCACCCCCCTCTTGGTTCATCGTGAGCGCCCTACCCGGCACGGGGGTAGATCATACGGTCCTGCCGCGAACGTCTGGGGGTTCGGGAGCGTCAGCTGCTCAAGCGGATGGGCATGATCAGGTAGCGGTAGTCCGCGATGGCTTTTTCATCCACAGGTTTTCCACCGGTGAGGATGGCGGGCTTCGTGGAGGTCGTGAAGTTCAGCCGGGCCACGTCCGAGTCGATCGCGCCCAGGCCCTCCAGCAGGAACTGGTGGTTGAAGGCGATGTTGATGTCGTCGCCCTCGAACTCCACCGGCAGGACCTCCACCGCCTGGGCCTCGTCGCCGCTGCCGGCTTCCAGGACGACCTCGGTGCCGCGGAAGGCGAGCCGTACCGGTGTGTTGCGCTCGGCGACCAGGGCCACCCGCTTGACCGCCTCCACGAAGGAGCTGGTCGCGATGTCGGCGTGGGCGGAGAACTCGGTGGGCAGTAGCGAGCGGTACTTGGGGAATTCGGGGTCGAGCAGGCGGGTGGTGGTGCGGCGGCCGGAACTGGAGAAGCCGATCATACCCTCGCCGGTGCCGCCGACCGAGCTGAGCGCGATCTCCACCTCGGCGCCGGTGATCAACGATTTGGCGGTGTCGGCCAGGGTGCGCCCGGGGATCATGGCGATCGCCTGGAAGTCCGGCTGGTCGGGCTGCCACTTCAGCTCGCGCACGGCCAGCCGGTAGCGGTCGGTGGCGGCCAGCGTGACCGTGTCGCCCTCGATCTCCATCCGGACGCCGGTGAGCATGGGCAGGGTGTCGTCCTTGCCCGCCGCGGTGGCCACCTGGGCGACGGCGGCCGCGAACACGTCGCTGCCGACCCGCCCGGCCGCGGGCGGCATGGCCGGCAGGGACGGGTAGTCCTCCACCGGCATGGTCAGCAGGGTGAAGCGCGCGCTTCCACAGGTGACGACCGCCTTGGCGCCCTCGACGACCAGGTCGACGGGTTGCGCGGGCAGCGCGCGGGTGATCTCGGCGAGCAGCTTGCCGGAGACCAGGACCACGCCCGGTTCGCCGGTCTGCAAATCGAGGGTTACCTCGGCGGAGACCTCGTAGTCGAAGCCGGAGAGCTTCAGCTGGTGGTCTTCCGTAACTTCCAATCGCATACCCGCGAGCACGGGCACGGAGGGGCGAGCGGGCAGGCTACGTGCCGTCCACGCGACCGCCTCGGCGAGCACGTCTCGGTCGACCCGGAACATCACGTGGATCAGCCTCCTGTGAATTTCATGGCTTGTTGCTGTCTGTGCGGTCGCATGTCCGGCGAACGCGGTTATCCCTCGCGGGAGTGGGCAGTACTCCCGTTGCGGATGTGCGGTCTGCTCGGCGGACGTAGCAGCGAACGCCCATCCTCGTCGCTCGCCCACAGGTGTCAACTCTCCCGCACCTTGGCGCTCCGCGAAGCCCTTCTGTTGCTCTTGATTTCCCTAGTGAGAGAGAACGTAGTCACATTCATAGGGGCTGTGGATATGTGGATGAACCCCTGTTTTCGCAGCTCAGCATGGCTGCCGTTGTCCACCGCACCTGTGGGTAAACGGTGGATGACGAAGCGTGGCCTGTGGGGAACTTTCGGTCGTCCACAGGCCATCCCCAGGAAAACGGTCCGTCATCCACTGGTTACTGGTGGTTGCCCACAGGTTTTCCCCAGGTTATCCACGGGAGACACGCCCATCCCGGTTGGTGATTTTTCCACTGTGCACAGAGCGTCCACAGACCATGCACAGGTTGTCCCCAAGTTATCCCCAACTTGTCCCCAGAGTTATCCACAGGGTGTGGGAAAAACGTCTCGCGAAAAGATCTTCAGAGGGTCGCTAACACGGCTCTGAGGTGTAGTGGCGGTGATCCACAGGAGATATCCACAGCCTGTGAATCAAGCTTGGCGACCGCGTTGCTTGATGCGGGTGGTGAGCTCGTTCACCTGGTTGTACATCGAGCGCCGTTCGGCCATCAGCGACCGGATCTTCCGCTCCGCGTGCATGACCGTGGTGTGATCCCGGCCGCCGAACTGCTGGCCGATCTTCGGCAGCGACAGGTCGGTCAGCTCCCTGGCCAGATACATGGCGATCTGCCGGGCCGTCACGAGCGCCCGCGACCGCGAGCCGCCGCACAGGTCCTCCAGCGAGACCCCGAAGTACTCGGCCGTCGTCGACATGATCAGCGCGATGGTGATCTCGGTGTCCGCGTCCTCGCTGATCAGATCCTTGAGCACGACCTCGGTCAGCTGGATGTCCACCGACTGCCGGTTCAGGCTGGCGAACGCGGTCACCCGGATCAGCGCGCCCTCCAGCTCGCGGATGTTGGTGGCGATCCGGCTGGCGATGTATTCGAGCACGTCCGGCGGCGCGGCCAGCCCTTCCTGGATGGCCTTCTTCCGCAGGATCGCGATCCGGGTCTCCAGCTCGGGCGGCTGCACGTCGGTGATCAGGCCCCACTCGAACCGGTTGCGCAGCCGATCCTCCAGCGTGACCAGCTGCTTGGGCGCGCGGTCACTGGAGATGACGATCTGCTTGGAGGAGTTGTGCAGGGTGTTGAAGGTGTGGAAAAACTCCTCCTGCGTCTGCTCCTTGCCCTCCAGGAACTGGATGTCGTCCACGAGCAGGATGTCCACCGCGCGGTAGCGGGCCCGGAAGCCGTCGGCCTTGTGGTCGCGGATGGAGTTGATGAAGTCATTGGTGAACTCCTCCGAGCTCACATACCGGACCCGGGCGCCGTCGTACAGGCTCTGCGCGTAGTGGCCGATCGCGTGCAGAAGGTGCGTCTTCCCCAGCCCCGAGTCACCGTAGATGAACAGCGGGTTGTACGCCTTCGCCGGCGCCTCCGCCACCGCCACCGCGGCCGCGTGCGCGAACCGGTTGCTGGCCCCAATGACAAAGGTGTCGAAGGTGTACTTGGCGTTCAACCGCGCCGGTTCCCCGCTGGTACGGCTCCCGCCGCGACTCTCCCACCGGTTCTGCACCGGCTCCGGCGTGGGCGGCTCCGTTACGAACTTGGGCGGCTCTGTCGGAATACCCCCGCCTTGCCCTCCCGGCGATGGGTACGGCTCCGCCGACGGCTGCGCGTGCGGCTGCTGGGCCTCCTGTGGACCATCCTGAGCGAACGAGAAACCCGGCTTGGCCTGTGGACCACCCTGTGGATAATCGGGGGACAACGCCGAACCGCCCGGCCGAAAGTCCTGGCCAAAGGCTGGTTGTGCCCCTCCCTGCTGGGGAAAACCGTTGTCCACCTGCTGGGGATATCCGGAGGGACGGGGGTAGTTCTGCCCAGGAGCCTGGGGATAACTTTCGCGCTGCTGCTGCCCGCCCTGCTGCTGGTTGGTCGAGTCGACCATGACCGCGATCCGGACCGGGCGGCCCAGCTCCTGCGAGAGCGCGTGCGCGATCAGCGGGCGAAGCCGTACTTCCAGGACTTCCTTCGCGAAATCATTGGGGGCGGCCAGCAGGATCGTGTCGTTGATCAGGCCCGATGGCGTGGTCATCTGCAGGAAGGCGCGCTGCTGCCCGGAAACACCCTCCTCGGTGAGGGTGGCAAGTGCGCGGGCCCATACCGCGTTGAGGTCGACACCGTCCACGGCTCGGCCCTCCTCCCTACGCGGCCCCCGCTCGCACGCCGCGATCCGTTATCCACACCCGCTTATGGCCGGGGTCGTTCCGGCGGCACCAGTCCCCGCTACTTGATCCACAGAGATCCACAGAGGATCCACAAGTTGTGCACAGGTCGTGCACAGCCTTCGGGATGGGGAGGAAGGTCTGAACGCCTGACAGTAGCGGTGTGCCCACCCGCGTTCAAGACATTGTCCACAGCCTAGTGGTTGCCGCGACCACAGGGTGTGGACGGCCGGACCACCGGTGGAAAACCAGGTCACGAGCCTGGGGAAAACTCCGCTGCACACTGGTATGGTCACGCTCTGCGCTGATGATCAGACTAATGAGGAATGCCCGCCGGTTTGACCATCGGGCGGATCCCCCGTAACGTGTTGCGGTCGGCTTATCCGTGACGGCTATTTCGCATGCCCTGCGATCGGTGAGCCGGAAATCGTGCACAGTACACGCCCGAGGACCGTCCCGGGTGTCACTCAAGCCTGGAGCCCACTCGTGAGCAAGCGTACTTACCAGCCGAACAACCGTCGCCGCGCGAAGACCCACGGCTTCCGGCTGCGCATGCGCACCCGGGCCGGCCGCGCCATCCTGGCCGCCCGTCGCCGCAAGGGCCGCGCCGAGCTGACCGTCTGATCCACCCGTCTGATCCACAACCTGATTCGCAGCCGAACTGAGGAAAGCCCGCCGCCCCGTGGCGGCGGGTCACCTTATATAAGGAAGTAGCCGGTGCTGCCGTCCGCTTACCGCATGCGGCGGGGTGACGAGTTCGCCGAGGCGATCCGTCGCGGGCGCCGCGCCGGACGTCCATCGCTGGTCGCCCATTTCCGCGCCGGTGAAGGGGATTCTCCCCCACTTGTCGGATTCGTCGTCAGCAAGGGCGTCGGCGGGGCAGTTGTGCGCAATCAGGTCAAGCGGCGGCTCAGACACCTGATGCGGGCACGTATACACCTACTTCCGAGAGGTAGCCTGCTGGTGGTACGCGCCAATCCTCCGGCCGCGTCCGCGCGCAGCGAACACTTGGCCGCCGATCTCGATGTCGCGCTCGAACGACTTCTCCGGCGGCCCTGAGATGGACGGTCATGACAGCCGAGCAGCCCGCACCAGCGACCTCGGGAACACCGGGCACCACGCCCGTCCCGATGTCGCCCGCTGCCCGGATTCTGGTGGCTCCGATAAGATTTTACCGGGCTTTCATCAGTCCCCTTTTCGGGCCACGCTGCCGATTCTTCCCCTCCTGCAGCGCATATGGTGTGGAGGCGATCGCCGTTCACGGGGCGTTGCGCGGGGTGTGGTTGACCATCAGGCGTATCGGCCGATGCCATCCCTTCCACCCCGGCGGGTTCGATCCCGTGCCCCCTCGACCCCACAACACGCAAGGGAGCTAGCTCGGTGGAGCTGTCCTGGCTGAATTGGCTGTATACGGCCATCGCTCAAGTGATCACGTGGATCCACACGGGCTACAGCACTGTCATTAGTCCCGACAGCGGCCTGAACTGGGCGCTGACCGTCATCACGCTCACCGTGCTGATGCGTATCCTGATCTTCCCGCTCTTCCTCAAGCAGATGCGCTCGTCGAAGAAGATGCAGGAACTGGCTCCCAAGATCCAGGACCTGCGCAAGCGGTACAAGAACGACAAGCAGCGCATGAACCAAGAGGTCATGCGCGTCTACCAGGAGGGCGGCGCCAACCCGCTCGGCGGCTGCCTGCCCATCGTGGCCCAGTTCCCGATCTTCATCTCGATGTTCACCGTGCTGAACGCGATGGCGCATGGGCAGCCCAAGTTCGGCATGTCGCAGGAACTGGTGAACAACGCCCGCGACGCGCACATCTTCGGCGCCCCCTTCCCGGCGACCTTCTTCACCAGCGCGGCCGACATCGCGAAGTACAACGCCGACCCGGTCGTCGCCAAGATCGTCCTGGTGGTCTTCGTCGCGATCAGCTCGCTGACGACCTTCCTGACGGTGCGGCAGAGCGTCACCCGCTCGATGGCGCAGATGCCGGACAATCCGATGGCGCAGCAGCAGAAGATCTTGATGTACATCTCTCCGCTGTTTGCCGTCTTTTCCCTCAACTTCCCGCTTGGGCTGATTCTTTACTGGGTTACCACCAACGTGTGGACGCTGGGTCAGCAACACTGGTTCTACAGCCGTAACCCGATGCCGCAGTTTGACGCCAAGGGCAACCTGATCCCGCCCAAGCCGCCGGCCAGCCTGCTCTCGCGGTTCCGGAAGACCAAGGAGACGGCCGAGGAGCCCGTGGCCCCGCCCGAGCCTAAGATCGTCCGGCAGCAGCCGACCCGCCAACCGCGGAGCAAGCGGACCGGCAGCAAGAAGTCGTGAATACCGAGCAACGTGAGAAGGAGTTCGGACGTGACCGAAGCTGAGGAGACCGTCAAGGCGGCTCCCGATGTCGCTGCCCTCGAACAGGAAGGTGAGATCGCGGCCGACTATGTCGAAGGCCTGCTCGACATCGCCGACCTGGACGGCGACATCGACATGGACGTCGAGGGCGACCGCGCGATGGTGTCGGTTGTCGGCCTCAAGGGTGGGGACCTGGTCGGCCCCTCCGGCGAGGTGCTGGAGGCGCTCCAGGAGCTGACCCGCCTGGCGGTGCACCGCCAGACCGGCGAGCGGTCCCGGCTCATGCTCGACGTCGCAGGCTACCGCGAGCGCCGCCGAGCCGAACTGACGAAGATCGGCACGGCCGCCGCGGAGGACGTCAAGGCCACCGGCGAGCCGAAGGCGCTCCAGCCGATGACCCCGTTCGAGCGGAAGGTCGTGCACGACGCGGTCGCGACCGTCGGCCTGCGCAGCGAGTCGGAAGGCGAGGAGCCCCGCCGCTTCGTCGTCATCCTCCCCGTCTGAGTCCCCCATCGAAAGCCGTCGATCTCATCGGGATCGACGGCTTTCCTGTTGTGTACGGCTTACGCGTCCCCAGATGCGCAAGCTTTCGGGATCAACGCACAACCGGGGGAATGCGGTGCCGTCTCCAATCGAAATGGGCTGCGCAGACCTCCCCGGCCAACGCACAACCCGGGGAACGCGGCGTGGGCGTGCCCAAGCCTCCGGGCCAATGCACAACCCAGGGAACGCGACGCCAGACCTGATCGGTGTGGGGCGTCCGCAAACGTCCCGGCCGCACTGGGGTGCTCGGCGGACCCGGATTCGCGTCACCCGATTGCATTGTTGTGGCCGTGCCTCGGTGGCCGTGCCGATGGCGCACGCCCTTCCCCGCATGCCTGGCCGGTGGTTTGCCGCCCGGCCGATACCCTACGAGAGATGACCGGAGAGATGAGCGAGCAACTTCCCCCTGCCCCCGATGTGGCCTACGAGGTTTTTCACGGTGCGGCGATGGCGCGGGCCGAGGCATTCGCCGGTCTGCTGGCGGGCCCCGGGGTGGTTCGAGGGCTGCTCGGACCCCGGGAGGTCCCCCGCATCTGGGATCGCCATCTGCTCAACTGCGCGGTGATCGCGGAAGCCGTTCCGCCGGACGTGCGCCTGGTCGACATCGGCTCCGGCGCCGGTCTGCCCGGCATCGTGCTGGCGATCGTCCGGCCGGACATCCAGGTGACCTTGCTCGAACCTCTGCTGCGCCGCACGGTCTTTCTGCACGAGTGCGTCGACGCGCTGGGGCTGGACAACATCGAAGTGCTGCGAGCCAGGGCCGAGGAGGTCGCCGGTGAGCGCGAGTTCGAGGTGGCAACCGCGCGGGCGGTGGCGCCGCTCGATCGGCTGCTGACCTGGGCGATGCCGCTGCTCGCACCGGGCGGCATGCTGCTGGCGATGAAGGGGGAGCGCGCAGCCGAGGAATTGCACGGCGCCGCGTCCCAATTGCGCGCCTCGGGGGCGCGAACGGCCGAGCTTGTCACGGTCGGGCACGGTAAAGTCGAGCCACCCGCAACTCTTGTCCGGGTTATCGCCGGGCCCAAGCCCAGTGTGGGACGTCGGCATGAGGGCGCGAGAGACGGTGATCTCAGAGGTCGGCATGAGGTCGCGAAGCGAGGTGCACGGCGCCGACGAAAGAGGTGACGGTCGTTCCTGGTGCGGTAACGGGCTTGGGATGGCCGAATGAGTTCGCGGACGGGCGATCGGGGCAGCTGTCGGGGGTCGGCTGGCCACTTTCTCCGTCTGCCGGATGTACCGGTGGACGCGTTGCCGGAGATGCTGTCGGAGGTGCTGTCCGATGGATTGCCGGATGCACCGCCGGATGAAAGGACGACCGTCATGTCCCAGCCCCCGCTTAACCCAGGTGATTCCCCGCTGGTTCGAGAGGCACTGAGTTCTGTGGTTTCACGTGAAACAACCGCACCCACTGCGGCACCTACGGCGGCGGCTGCGACGCCGGTCGGATATTCCGCTCGTCGTGAGGAGGGCTGGCCGCACCCGCCCAAATGCCGGGTGATGACGATTGCCAACCAGAAGGGCGGCGTTGGCAAGACGACGAGTGCCGTCAACCTGGCCGCGTCGCTGTCCATGCACGGATTGCGGGTGCTGGTCGTCGACTTGGACCCGCAGGGCAACGCGTCGACCGCCCTGGCGACCGAGCATCGCGCCGGAGTGCCGTCGATTTACCAGGTCCTGGTGGAGGATCTGCCGCTTGAATCGATCGTGACCGAGGTCCCCGACATGCCCGGCCTCTTCTGCGCGCCGGCGACCCTGGACCTGGCCGGCGCGGAGATCGAGCTGGTTCCGATGGTGGGCCGGGAGACGCGGCTCAAGCGGGCGTTCGCGGCCTTCGAGTCGAAGATGAACTTCGACTACATCCTGATCGACTGCCCGCCGTCGCTCGGCCTGCTCACGGTCAACGCGATGGCGGCGGCCCAGGAGGTGCTGATCCCGATCCAGTGCGAGTACTACGCGCTGGAAGGCCTGACCCAGCTCCTGCAGAACGTGGAACTCGTCCGGGCACACCTGAACCAGACGCTGACCGTGTCCACGATTCTGCTCACCATGTACGACGGCCGTACCCGCCTGGCCTCTCAGGTGGCCGAGGAGGTGCGCTCCCATTTCGGGGCCACCGTCCTCGACGCGGTCATTCCCCGGAGCGTACGCGTGTCCGAGGCGCCCAGCTATGGGCAGTCGGTCATGACATACGACCCCGGTTCGAGTGGGGCCATGGCCTATATGGAGGCGGCTCGCGAGATGGCCTATCGCGGAGCGGCGGTTGCCGACGCGTGAACCGGTAGCCTTGTTGATGGCCGCGCCTCCGGCACGGCGGGCGTGGCCGCTGGGGAGTCTGTGTCTTCCCTCGTCTCTCTGGTCGCTTCGCTCCCTGTGTTCCTCAGGCCAGACACAGGCGCGGCCAAGCCATAGGGTCGTGCGGTCCGGTCGGTAAGGAGCATCGTTGAGTCAGCAGCGTCGGGGACTCGGGAAGGGCCTGGGTGCCCTGATTCCCACCGGGCCGATCGTCGATCCGGGTGTCGCCGCGGGAAGTCCCGGGGGCCCTGGCGGGCCAGGCGGTCCTGGTGGTTCAGGTGGCCTGGGCGGTCCAGGGGGATCCGGGAGTTACGGGGGAAGTTCATCGGCGGGATCTCCCCCGGCCGACCACGACGAGCTGTCCGGGCTGCGGCCGGTCGCCGGGGCGTACTTCCAGGAGATCCCGCTCACCGCGATCGTGCCGAATCCGCGCCAGCCGCGTGAGGTGTTCGACGAAGATCGGCTGGACGAGCTGGCCGCGTCGATCAACGAGGTCGGGCTGCTGCAGCCGGTCGTGGTTCGGGCGTCCGGGGCCGGCACGTTCGAACTCATCATGGGGGAGCGGCGCTGGCGCGCTTCCCAGCTGGCCGGGCTCGACCAGATCCCCGCCATCGTCCGCAGCACGCAGGACGACGAGATGCTGCGCGAGGCGCTCATCGAGAACCTCCAGCG
Source organism: Acrocarpospora sp. B8E8 (assembly GCF_039871605.1). Taxonomy (NCBI): domain Bacteria; kingdom Bacillati; phylum Actinomycetota; class Actinomycetes; order Streptosporangiales; family Streptosporangiaceae; genus Acrocarpospora; species Acrocarpospora sp. B8E8. The sequence continues at coordinate 177,448 of NZ_JBDPLV010000010.1, forward strand.
GGAGCAGCTCAACTCGCTGGAGGAGGCGGCGGCCTACCAGCAACTGCTGGACGACTTCGGGGCGACGCACGAGCAGCTGGCGAAGAAGGTGGGCCGATCCCGGTCGCACATCACCAACACGCTGCGACTGCTGAACCTGGCACCCGAGGTGCAGAAGCGCTTGGCGGCTGGGACGATCACGGCCGGGCACGCCCGAGCGCTCCTTCCCCTCGATGACCCGGCTGCGCAGGTACGCCTGGCCGACCGCATTGTGGCCGAAGGCATGACGGTCCGAACCGTTGAGGAGATCGTCTCCATCGGAGACGTCAAGTCCGGCCCCGCCCCCAGGAAGCCCCGCGCCAAGCAGCCCGCGGCCCCCGCCCTCCGGCACCTGGCGGATCGCCTGTCGGATCACTTCGAGACTCGGGTCAAAGTCGATTTAGGGCGCCGGAAGGGGCGGATCGTGGTGGAGTTCTCCACGATCGACGACCTTGAACGCATCATCAGCACGATGGCCCCCGACACCGCCAACCAGATGCGCTCCTTCGAGGAGTAGCCCACGAGCTCACCAGGAAACCACCATGGTTTCACGTGAAACAGCCCCCGATCCGATCCGGATCGGGGGTTTGGTTTTGTGCCGGGTTCGGGGCTCGCCTGATCGCGCCGTCGCCGCCGCCCCAGACGAGGATCGGCGGTCGCCCTCTCTCTGCGACGGTGAACGAGTCGATCTCGTGGATGTGACCGATCGGGCTGGTGGTGGCGAGCTGTGTCGGAAATGGTTCACGTGAAACGGCCCTTGATTGGTTGTATCAACGCCTCCCGGCCCCACCCGCCCAACATGGGTGGCCCCAGCCAGCCGATCATGGGATCAGGGACCAGCGAGTTCTGGCCTCGCCCCAGCTGCCCCTCGCCGACGCAGTTCCAAGCCCGCCGATCACTTGGAGATGAGGCCAAAACCCACGCGAACTTCGCGTCTACCGAGGATCCACAAGTGGAGCCAGAGTGCTTGGACGTGGGGCCAGCTGTCGCTGTCCAAATCACCTTGATCGGATCCGGATCTGGGGGTGCGTCTGTGGGGGTTCGTCAAGGGAAATCGGGCTGCGTTCGAGCGGGCTGGCAGGGCAGCATGACGGGATGCCGGATCTGCTGTGGGACGACGTCAGGAACTTCTTCGATCCTGACTTGATGGGTGCTTTGCCGGACGTGTGCGTGGCTGGCACCTCGGTCGATGATTGGCAGGCCGTGTTCGACCTGTTCCAGCCGCGTGGATGGACGTAGGAGTTCTCCGAGGGTGGCGTTGTTGGACCACTGCCGTCGGCGGCAGAGGTGCTGACGCGTCCGGTCGACTCCGAGGCGGTCGAACTGCGGGTCTGGCCGGTCGCGGATGTACTGGCGATCTTCCGGCCATACTCTGCCGACGAGATCGACTTCGACGTCGACCTCCGCGAGTTGCAGGGCCAGGCCGGGGTGGACGTCCTGTGCGACTTCCTGAGCGCGATCGGCCGTGGGCTGGGCAAGCCGGTGACCATGACCGCCGAAGGCGACTACGGGAACCCGGTGTTCGGGTTTGATCCTGCAGCAGACTGCGTGGTGTTGCTGGCGGATCCCCGGCTCAATTGACCGGCGTGGTCGGCCGAGAGTCGTAGACAGTGCTGTCGCGGAGCATGGCGAACGGGCTGTCGACCCGGCGTCGAGTTAGGCAGAGAGGGCTTGGGTGTGGTGTTTGCTCTGGCTGATCTGCCAATCGCAGTAGGCCCGAGAGGCCGGGTCGATGAGCGATGCGAACTCGGCCGGGAAGAACGCCCATCAGACCGGACAGGCTGGCGACACGGCATCCGGCGTCCCGGGCGACCACCAATGGCCGGGAGCCCTGTTGCGGGGTTGCGAGGAAGGTAACGAGGGGATCGGTTCTTTGCCGCACTCGATCGCCTGCGAGATGGACACCACCTTCGGTTGGCTGTGGTGCTCGTTCCTAAGGGCGCCTAGTTGCCCCAGCACATCCTCCGGCCGAAGCTTGCCGTCGTCGGTCTCGACGGCCATGAGCTTGGTCCCCAAGACGTGCTGGCGCGGGTCTCCGGACTCGACTGAGCCAGCGTGGTTTCACGTGAAACAGCGCCAGATCTGTGCGAGGTCGAGCCTTGGCTCTTTGCGCGGCTGGGCATGGGTGGCGACTGTTTCATGTGAAACATCGCAGATTCGACGAGCGCTGACTCAACAGGCCTCCCCCCGATGTTCGACCCTGTGGTCGTGTTTCACGTGAAACACGACCACAGGCGTCACGCCTTCGGTGTCAGTGCAAGCTCGGACGAATCCCTCGGCGCTCGGAGGCGGGGGCGATATGGCCGGTCGTCTAGGGAGCGGGGAAGCTCACCGTGAATCCGCTTCCGCAGTCCGTCGGCATCTCAACCAGGCCTCCGCGGGCGTTGCGGCCCTCCCGCCTCCTGCTCCTCGGCGGCGAGCCCGTTCGAGGAGGAGATTGTGATGTGGCGGAACTTCGTGGCCGCAGCCACGGGGGACATCGCCGAGTTCCGCGAGAACTGGGAGACGAGTCCGAGGCTGCGGCGAGGGTCTTCCAGGTCCGGTTATCGCCGCCCGCCGCCCGCCGCCCGGGGACAGCTCTCCAGTGGACGAGATCAAAGCGGAGACCGAAACCCTCCAGAGCCTGCCGGGACTGGCCCTCGTGCGGGAGCTGCGGGGGCGTCGGCCTTGAGGGCGGGGTGGGGGGAGCCACGGTGATCGCGGGAGCCGGGCGGGGCCCGGGGGAGAACAAAAGTGTGGGTGGGAGTGCCACGCGGATCAAGCTGTCGCTTCGTTGGGGGTGACCACGGTGATGGCGGGGTCGGGCGGAGCCCGAGGGAGAACGAAGGGTTGGGTGGGTGGGGGATCCCCGGCAGCCAAGACTCAGGGCTGGTGGCCAGAGGTGGTAGCCGGGGGTGTTCTGCGGGCGTGCATGTTTCACGTGAAACAGTTGTCGGCGATCGGCTTGGAACGGCTAGGCGTGTAATGCTTGGAGGTCGGTGATGAGGGCGTCGACGTCGTCGGGGGTTGTGTCGAATGAGGTGACGAGGCGGATGACGCCGGTTGGGCGGTCCCAGATTGAGAAGAGGTGGCGTTGGGCGAGTTCGACTAGGGCCTTCTCGGTGAGGATGGGGAAGACGGCGTTTGATTCGACTGGGTAGCGGAGGGTGAACTGGCTGGCGATGCCGTCCGCCAGGCGGTGGGCCATTGCGTTGGCGTGGGCTGCGTTTTGTCGCCAGAGGTCGTCTGTCAGTAGGGCGGTCAGCTGGACGGCGACGAAGCGCATCTTGGAGGCGAGTTGCATGCCCTGCTTCCGGAGGAAGAGCGCGCTCGCGTCGAATTCCGGCCGCAGGATGACCAACGCCTCCGCGCCGAGGGCGCCGTTCTTGGTACCGCCGAAGCTCAGCACGTCTACCCCGGCATCCGTGGTGAGCGCCCGCAACGAGCAGCCCGCCTCGGCGGCGGCATTGGCCAGACGTGCCCCGTCCATGTGCAGATAGAGCCCGTGCGCATGCGCGACCTCCGCCAGCGCGGCCACCTCATCCGCCGTGTAAAGCGTGCCGCACTCGGTCACCTGCGAGATGGACACCACCTTCGGTTGGCTGTGGTGCTCGTTCCCGAGGGCGCCCAGTTGCCCCAGCACATCCTCCGGCCGAAGCTTGCCGTCGTCGGTCTCGACGGCCAGGAGCTTGGTCCCCAAGACGCGCTCCGCCGCCCCCGCCTCGTGACCGTTGATGTGCGCGCTGGTCGGACAGATCACCCCGTCGAACGACCGCAGCATCAACCCGAGGCCCATCACGTTGGCCCCCGAGCCGTTGAACATCGCATACGCGGAGGCCTGCTCTCCGAAAGCGGCCCGGAAGGCGTCCTCCATCTCCCGGGTCCACCGATCAGCGCCGTACGCCACGGCGTCTCCCACGTTCGCCGCCGCGATGGCGGCCATCACCTCCGGATGCACGCCGGCGTGGTTGTCACTACCAAAACTCTTCCCATGAATCACCCGGCCAGCCTAGCCAGCCCGGCTTATGGCCGCCCCGCCGCGATCTCCAGCAGCCCCCGGCACAGCGCGCCGAGATCACGCCCGGCCGCCTCGGCCGCCATCGGCAGCAGCGAGGTCTCCGTCATGCCCGGAGCGACGTTCACCTCCAGGAAGTACGGCCGCCCGGAGCCGTCCACGATCAGGTCGGTCCGCGACACGTCCCGCAGGCCGAGGGCCGTATGCGCGGCCACGGCCGTCGCCAGGCACGCCTCGGTGGCCTCGGGGGAGAGCCGGGCCGGGGCGAAGAACTCGGTGTGCCCGGCGGTGTAGCGCGCCGCGTAGTCGTACACCCCGGCGTCCGGCACGATTTCCACCGGCGGCAGCGCCACCGGTCCCTCCCCCAGGTCGACGACCGACACGGCGACCTCGACGCCCTCGACGTACTTCTCGATGAGCGCGGTGTCGCCGTACGCGAAACAGCCGACCATCGCGGCCGGGAGCTCTTCGGCGGAGCGCACGATCGACGCGCCCAGGGCGGAACCGCCCCTGGACGGTTTCACGAAGAGCGGCAGTCCGAGGGAGGCGACGATCCGGGCCAGCACCGCCGACGCGCCCAGATCGTGGAAGGTCTCCTTGGGCAGCGCCACCGAATCAGGAGTGTTCAACCCCCACGAGCGCACCACGGCCTTCGCGGTCGGCTTGTCGAACGCCACCCGGCACGCGTCCGGCGCGGCCCCCACATACGGCACGTTGAGCAGCTCCAGCACCGAGCGGATCGCGCCGTCCTCCCCCGCGCCGCCGTGCAACGTCACGAACACCGCGTCCGGGGGATCGGCGAGCACGGAAGGAACCAGCGAGGAATCGGTGTCGCGGGTCTCCACGTCCACCCCCGCCGCGCGCAGCACCTCGGCGACCCGGCGTCCGGAACGGATGGAGACCTCCCGCTCGTACGACAGTCCGCCCGCCAACACCAGGACGTGTCCGAGATCGCTCATCTCCAGGCCTTTCCAGGATCGCTGTACGGCTAGCCCGAACAGGCTAGCCGTACCCGATCTCAGGCGAGGTCCGGACCCGGCGTGTCGACCCCGGCGTGGCCGGGTGCCCGGCCGGTGCCGAACATCTCGCGGGTGCGCAGTTCTTCCTCGATGACTCCGGCCAGCCGGCGCACGCCCTCGCGGATGCGGTCCGGCTTCGGATAGCAGTACGACAGGCGCATCTGGCGCTCGCCGCCACCGTCGGAGAAGAAGCCGGTGCCGGGCACGAACGCGACCCGCTTGTCCACCGCCTGCGGCAGCATCGCCTTGGAGTCGAGGCCTTCCGGCAGGGTCATCCATACGAAGAACCCGCCTGCGGGGCGGGTCCACGTGCAGCCCGGTGGCATGAGCACATCCAGCGAGCTGAGCAGGGCGTCGCGTCGCTCACGGTAGAGCTCGCGGAAGGTCTTGATCTGCTCGCGCCACGGCTGGGTGGCCAGGAATTGCCCGACCGCCAGCTGGGTGAAGGTGGAATGCGAGAGCACGGCCGACTCCATGGCCAGCACGAGCTTGTCCCGGACGGCGTGCGGGGCGAGCGCCCAGCCGACGCGGAATCCGGGGGCGAGGGTCTTGGAGAACGAGCCCAGGTAGACGACCCCGTCGGGATCGTCCGCTCGGAGGGCTCGCAGTGGTTCTCCGTCGAACCCGAGCAACCCGTATGGGTTGTCTTCGACGATCAGGATTCCGGCTCGCTGGCAGATCTCCAGCACCTGCCGCCGGCGCACCTCGTTGAGGGTCACACCTGCGGGGTTCTGGAAGGTGGGGATCGTGTAGAGGAACTTGATCCGGTTGCCTGCGGACTTGAGCGCGTAGATCGTCTGGGCGAGTGACTCCGGGATGAGGCCCTGGTCGTCCATCGCGATGTGCACGACCTTGGCCTGGTAGGCCGAGAACGTTCCCAGGGCGCCCACATACGAGGGCCCTTCGGCCAGCACGATGTCGCCTGGATCCACGAAGATCCGGGTGATGAGATCCAGTGCCTGCTGCGAACCCACGGTTACCACGACATCGTTGGCGCCTGCGTCGATGCCCTCTTCCCGCATCACTTCGCAGATCTGCTCCCGCAGCGCGGGGTCTCCCTGTCCTGAGCCGTACTGCAGGGCCTCTGGCCCCCGCTTGGCGATCAGGTCCGCGACCAGCTCTCCCACGACGTCCAGGGGCAGCGCGGTGACGTACGGCATGCCGCCGGCGAGCGAGACCACCTCGGGCCTCGACGCGACGGCGAACAGAGCTCGGATCTCGGAGGCGACCATCCCGGTAGCTCGTGCGGCATACCGATCGACATAAGCGTCAATGCGCGACCCATGCGCCGCGGGCGTCCGACCGTGATCCGTCTCGTACGTCACGGTCCACCTCCATTTCGTAGCCGGAAATCCAGACTAAGGCAGCCGGACGAACCGCACACACCCGGTCTCATCCCTTGAGTTCTTGCTTGCCGGGGATCTCCCCCCACCCTCCCTCAACCTCACCCCAAGACTCCGCCCCACCCCCTCACCCAAAACCCCACATCAGAGCTCCCCCGCCAACCCATGCCAGGATCTCCGCTCGCCGGCGGATGCCCTGCCCGAAGGCTCCCCTGTGGCTCTATCCCTGATTGCCGTGACTGTTCCCACCCGCCCAGCCCCTTGTTTCCCCTCGGGCTCCGCCCGCCCCCGTCATCGCCGTGGTTCCCACACGAAACGGCACCCACGGCGCCGTGGCCCTCCCACCGGCAAGAGACGCGGAAATCCGCTACGACCCCATGAGCTGACCAAGCCCCAAGGCCGTGACGACATTGGCGGAGTCCGAGGTCCGTGACCACATTGGCCAGGGCGGAATCCGAGGTCCGCGACGACCCGTGGCGGACGAAGTCCCAAACCCGCAACGCCATGGCGGACCTAAACCCGCAGCGACCGATGGCGGACGAAGTTCCAGGGCCGTGACGACATTGGCCAACTGGAATCTGAGGCTCGTGACGATGCGAACGGGTCGGCGAGCGAGAGGGGACGGGTGGGGCGGGAGATTCCCCGTACATGTTGCCAATGGGATTTGGGCCACCCTTGCGCCCGTAGTCATATGTCGCGGCCGAGCCTGCCGTGCCGGAGGTGTGGCCGTGAGCGCAGTACTATGCCAGCTTGGGGCCGCGCGGTTTCGCGGGCTTCCGGGTCACGACTCCTGGGTGGGGAATAGGGGTTTCACGTGTCGCGTCGGCTGGCCAGTATCACCTTGGACAACCTTGACGATCTGCCGCGGCGGTGTCGGCGTTGTGTGTTCTGGGAGCTTGATCCGGTCAGTGGGGAGCGGGCCGTGCAGGCGGGGGATCCGGGGCTGGAGAAGGAGGCGTGGATTTCGGCCACGCTGCTGGAGTGGGGGAGTTGCGGGAAGATCGCGTACGTGGACGGGGTGGCGGCGGGGTTCGTGCTCTACGCGCCGCCGTTGTACGTGCCGCGGTCGGTGGCGTTTCCGACGTCGCCGGTGAGTTCGGATGCGGTGTTGTTGATGACCGCGCACATCATTCCCGAGTTCTCGGGTGGTGGCCTGGGCCGGATGCTGGTGCAGGGAGTGGCGAAGGATCTCACTCGCAGGGGCGTACGGGCGATTGAGGCGTTTGGGGATTTGAAGTGGGAGCAACCAGGCTGTATGGCCCCGGCTGACTACCTACTTTCGGTGGGATTTAAGACGGTTCGTCCGCATTTGCGGTTTCCGCGGTTGCGGCTCGAACTCAAGACGGCCGTGTCGTGGCGTGAGGACGTCGAGGTGGCACTGGAAAGGCTGCTGGGGTCTATGAGTCCAGAGCGAGCCTTGCGCCCTGTCTGAGCCGTCTCAGGCGCTTCCAGGGGGCATTGGGTGGCTAATCCCGTACAAACGGAAAGCCTCCTCACCCGTGAGGAGGCTTTCCGTTGGCGGGGTTTAGATGATTCCGTCGAGTTCGCGGAGCAGCATCGCCTTCGGCTTGGCACCGATGATCTGCTTGACGACCTCGCCGCCCTTGTAGACGTTGAGGGTCGGGATCTGGAGCACGCCGTAGTCACGCGGGGTGGCCGGGTTCTCGTCGATGTTGAGCTTGACCACGGTCAGCTTGTCGGCGTGTTCGGCGGCGATCTCTTCCAGGATGGGGGCGACCTGGCGGCACGGCCCGCACCATTCGGCCCAGAAGTCCACGATGACGGGCTTGTCGCTCTTGAGGACCTCGGTGCCGAAGTCCGCGTCGGTCACGCTCTTGATGGCGCCCACTGTTGTCTCCCCTTCGTGATGGATCGGTGAATCAGTCGTCGAGTTCGGTCAGCCAGCGCTCGGCGTCCAGCGAGGCCGCGCAACCCGTGCCGGCGGCGGTGATGGCCTGGCGGTAGCTGTGGTCCACCACGTCGCCGCAGGCGAACACGCCGTCCAGGTTGGTCCTGGTGGTCGGCGAGGCGACCTGGATGTAGCCCTCCCCGTCCAGGTCGACCTGGCCCTTGACCAGCTCGACCCGGGGGTCGTGGCCGATCGCGATGAACAGGCCGGTGGCTTCCAGCTCGCTCTCCTGGCCGGTCTTGAGGTTGCGCAGGCGCACGCGGCTGACCTTCTTGTCCCCCAGCACGTCCACCACCTCGCTGTCCCAGACGAAACGGATCTTCTCGTTCGCGAACGCCCGGTCCTGCATGATCTTGCTGGCACGCAGCTCGTCACGGCGGTGCACCACAGTGACGGTGCGGGCGAACCGGGTCAGGAAGGTGGCCTCCTCCATCGCGGTGTCCCCACCGCCGACCACCACGATGTCCTGGTCGCGGAAGAAGAACCCGTCACAGGTGGCACACCAGGACACCCCGTGCCCGGACAGCCGCTTCTCGTTCTCCAGGCCCAGCTCGCGGTAACCGGAGCCGGTGGCCAGGATGACGGCCTTGGCGTAGAAGGTGTCGGTGTGGGTCTTGACCACCTTGGGGGTGGCGGCCAGGTCCACCTCGACCACGTCGTCGGCGACCAGTTCGGCGCCGAAGCGTTCGGCCTGCTTGCGCAGGTTGTCCATGAGGTCGGGCCCCATGATCCCGTCGGGGAAGCCGGGGAAGTTCTCCACATCGGTGGTGTTCATCAGCGCGCCCCCGGCCGTGACCGAGCCCTCGAACACGAGCGGCCGAAGATCGGCGCGGGCGGAGTAGACAGCCGCCGTATAACCGGCGGGTCCCGACCCGATGATGATCACGTTACGGACGTCGCTCAACGCTTCTCGCCTCTCTCTGATGTAGCCACCGGCGTCAACAGATCCTAGGCGTCCACGATTCCCGGTCCCGCATGAACGTCCCGCTGGAGGACGCCCATGCCGCCTCGGACGGTGCGCAGATCGTGCACATTCAAACGAATGGTCGTTTCTAACACGACCATTCGTCGGGGCGGCGGCACGCCGCGCATGACAAAGCCCCGCCGTAAAGCGGCGGGCTTCGAATGGAACATCAGTTCCAGGTGGCTAGGCCGTCTTGGCGGAGTTCGTGGCAGTTGTCGTCGACGACGACGACGCGGACCTTGTCGAGGCTCTGGTCTTCCCAGAACGCCATCACGGTGGCCTCGTTGCCGTTGTACAGGGCGCGGTCGACGGCGATCGGCGCGCGGTCCAGCTCGTTTGACTTGGCCTGGACGCAGGCGTCCAGCTGCTCGTCGTTGTTGGTTCCGGTGCCGGGTTCGGGGCCGAAGTAGCCCACCAGCGGGCCGGACAGTTCCCGGGACGTGTAGTTGTGGCCGCTTGCCCGAACCGTGTACGCCAGCGCCCGTTGCGGGCTCCGGTCGGGGGTGGACACGCTCGTGGTCGGCTCGGCCACGGTCCCGCTGGGGGATGAGAACAAGCTGGTGGCCAGGGTGGTCACACCGAAGACTCCAGCAGCGGCGGCGACCGCTCCCAGCGAGGTCAGCCAGGCGCGACGGCCGCGGGACGGCTTCCGCAACGGCGTCACGGTCGCCAGCACAGGCTCATCCGCCGGCACAGACACAGTCGTCAGTGCCGGCCTAACCGGAATATCCGAGATGCCGGACATGGTGGGAGCCGAGTGGGCGGGGATTGCGAACGGGTTGGGCTCGGCGGCCAGGGCGCGGTCGATGCGCATCGCGACCCCCAGCGGCATTGCCGGAACCGGGACCGTCGCGAGCATCTCCCGCACGGTGGCCAGGTCGGCGAGGCTCTCCCCGCAAGGGTCGCAGACAGCCAGATGCTGCCGGACCCGATGGGCGGTGGCGTCGTCGAGCAGTCCCTCCGCCAGCTCTGCGAGGATTTCCAGGTCGTAGTGCGTGTCACCCGTCACGAAGTTCTGCTCCCTTCGCGGATGAGACGCGACTCAGGTCGGTTCGGTTCCGTAGATGCGAAAGAATCGGGGCGAGTTTCGCACGACCTCGCGCACATCGGCTCTTCACGGTTCCCGCGGGCACCCCTAGGACGGATGCCGCGTCCTCTACTGAATATCCCATCATGTCCACCAGCACCAGGGCTGCGCGCTGGTCGGCGGGCAGCAGCTTGAGCGCGGCGGTGACTTCCATGGACACCTCGCGCTCGGCGGTCTGGTCGGGGCCGGGCGTGTCCCGCTCGGCGGCCTCGATCAGCTCGTCGTCGGCGACGGGGCGGACCGACTTCCGCCGCATCCGGTCCAGACAGGCATTGACCACGATTCGATGCAACCAGGTGGTGACCGCCGCGTCACCCCGGAAACTATCCGCTTTCCGATAAGCGGACATGAACGCATCCTGTACGGCATCCGCCGCCTCATCCGGATCGCCCAGCGTACGCAACGCGACCGCCCACATACGATCCCGATGCCGTTTCACGATCTCGCCGAACGCGTGCGGGTCGCCACCGATATGGCGGGTGAGCAGGTCGGCATCCGTCACCGCCGGCCGAGCGCCCACGGCGGTAGGCTGCTCGACCGGCGCCGGCTGTTCTGGTTGAGGGGTCACGTCGCCGATCCCAGGGTGTTCAGGTCCAAGATGCTGCCACAATACTTCCATCCAGCGGCAATAAGGCGCGTAAACCAGATCAAATGGCTTGGTCGCGCCGTGTTTGGACTGGCGAACGCAGGTCGCACAGCCATGTGATTACCCGGGGTTCTCCCACCCACCCAGCCCTCTGTTTTCCCTCGGGCTCCGCCTGACCCCGCCAGCAGCGTGGTCGCCCGAACGAAGCGGCAGCTTGATCAGCGTGGTTCTCCCACCCACCCAACCCTTTGGTTACCCCGGGCTCCGCCCGGCCCCGCCATCGCCCTTCCTCGGGCTTCGCCCGAGCCCGCCAGATCCGAAGGATCCGGCCACGTCGCAACTGCCAGATCCGAAGGTCCGGCCATGTCGCAACTAAGGGCCCGAAGAGAATTAACTTGCGTGCTCACCAAGGGTTCGCCGAGGTCAGTGGCTTGAAGATCTATGAGTTATCGCTCTGCGGGCCCTAATCCTCAGTTGCCGTGATCTCCAGATCCAGGACCATCCCGCGGAACCTGTTCTGATACGGCGGAAGTTCGGTGAACCACACCATCAGGTACCGGCTCGGCTCGCTCCCCGTGAGATCGAACGTCACCTTCCCCATCGCCTCCTTGGTGGACGCCGCCACCGTGAGCGCCTCTGGCGTGGGTTCGCCCCCCAGCTTGAGCTCGGCGGACCCCCCGGGCACATCCCCGAAGTCCACCATCACCTTGGTCAGCTTCGCGTCGCGCCCAAGATCGATGAGCAGCCCGACGCCCTTCTTCAAACCGCCGAACTTGGCGTCGTTGTAACTCTCGGTGTGCCAGTCCGTCCCGTACGACCCATCAATCGCCCGGGGCGCCAGCTCGTTGCGCTCCTCGCCGTCGCCGAGCGGGTCGAACCCGATCGCTCCGGCGGGGGTGAGGGCGACGGTCTTGGCCGGTTCCGCGCCGGGTGTCGTGGGGGCACCGCTGGCAGGGGTCTCGGATTCGGTGCCGAGGCTCTTGCCCAGGCTCCACGCGCCGACGCCGACCACGGCCATCACCAGCAGGGCCACCAGCGTGACCAGGAACCGGCTGAACATGCCGGGCGGGCGGCGTGGCGGCGCGGGGGGCGGGGGCACGGGGCGGGCGTGGAGCGTGTCCACCGCTTCGGCGCGCAGTTCCACCGATGGCGGCACGGTCGAGGCGGGCGCGGGCACGGGGCGGGGGACCTGGGACAGCGCTTCGGCCACCTCGGCGGGGGTGGCCAGCGGGGTGGGGCCGCGCTTGAGCCCCAGGATGCGCGCGGCGATCGTGTCCAGATATCCGGGGACTCCGGCGGTCACCTGGCGGGGTGTGCAGATCTTCCCGTCGTCGAGCGGCGCGGGCGGCAGGCCGCAATCGTCCTCGCCGGGCCAGTGGCCGGTGAGCGCCGCATACAGCAGACGGCCGAGCCCTTCGGCGTCGGCGTGTTCGGCTTCCTCGGGGGAGTCGGCCTCCCGGCCCAGGATGGCCGCGTCCACGCCCACCCCGAGCAGTTTGACCGTGCCGCCCTCGGTCCACATCAGCCGCCCGGGCGTCAGGTTGAGGTGGCACATGCCCGCTTCGTGCGCGTGGGCGAGGGCTTCGGCGGCTTCGGCGACCAGGACCGCGCCGCGCTCGGGTTCCATCGGCCCGGCGGCGAGCAGGTCGAGCAGGGACTCGCCGTGCACCCACTCGCTCACGACATACGCGGTGCCGTCCTCGTCGGCGGCGTCGAACACCTGGGTGAGCCGGGGGTCGGTCAACCGGCTCGCGGCGCGCGCGGCCAGGACCACCTCGGACTCGCGCGGAAACTCGCGACTGAAGGTGTGCACGGCGACCGGACGGGCCAGAATCTCGTCGATGGCCTTCCACAGGGTGGCCCCGCCGGATTCGCTCACCCGGTCTTCGAGCCGGAATCGATCGGCGAGACGGGTGCCGGGTTCTACGGCGGACATGCTCACCGGGCCGCCCCCGCACCAGGCCGGCGACGCGACGTGCATCCGCCCACGCTTTTGCCTCCGCTCACCGGTTTTACTTCTACCAGACCATGCTAGTGCCGCGCCGGGGCCACGCCACGCCCGCCGGGACCACACAACCGGGGTGGAGAAACCGTTTAGCGTCCTACCCGTCTCGTGACCATTCCAATGATGGAACTCACCTCGGTGATCCGGAGCCGGTGCGCCACCAGCAGGTAGACCAGGCCGCCGAGCCCGCCGCCGACCGCCAGCACCGCGGCCGAGCTGAGCGCGGTGATGTCGGCCACCCGTACGCTCCCCCACAGCACCAGCAGCGCGATCAGCGCCGCCGGGATGGCCGCCAGATACATCCGCAGCAGCCCGCCCGCCACGATCCGCCCGCTGAGCCCGCCGATCCGGCGGCTGGCCAGCAGCCAGGCCAGCGCGGCGCCCAGCACGTAGGTCACGGTGAACGCTCCGGCCAGGCCCATCACCACCAGCTCCGGCGGCAGCACGACATACAGCGTGATCCCGATCGCGGCGTTGATCAGCACGTTCACCCCGGCGACCAGCGCGGGGGTCCGGGTGTCGCCGAAGCTGTAGAACACCCGCAGCAGCAGCTGGAAGATCGAGAACGGCACCAGCGCGAGCCCGAACACCTGCAGCACGTGCCCGATGTAGATCGCCTGCTCGGTGGAGACCGCCCCTCGCCCGAAGATCAGCACGGTCACGGAGGGGCCGAGCACCATCAGCAGCAGCCCCGCCGGCACGATCACCGAGGAGACCATCCGCACCGCCGACGCGAACTCACCCCGGGCCGAGTCGTACTCCCCATCCCGGACGAACACGCTCAACCGCGGCAACATCGCCGTGATCACCGAAACCGCGATGATCCCGTACGGCAACTGGAACAGCTGGAACGCATACGAGTACGGCGTGAGCCCCCGCCCCGCGATCCCGTCCGCGAAGGCCGCGCTGCCCGCTCCGGTGGCCAGCCGCGTGGTCACCACGAAGCCGATCTGGTTGATCGCCACGAAGGTCAGCGTCCAGACCGCGAGCCGGCTCAGCTCCCCGAGCCCGGCCCGCCAGATGTCGAACCGCGGCCGGAACCGGAACCCGGCCCGCCCCAGCGCGATGACCAGCACGATCGCCTGCGCCACGATGCCCGCCGTGGTGCCCAGGCCGAGCAGCAGCAGCTCGCCGTCGGTCACTTTCGCCACGTCGTGCGTGCCGTGCCGCAGCAGGTACGCCACGCCGACGCCGATCACGACGACGTTGTTGAGCACCGGCGCCCACATCGGCGCGCCGAACCGGTCCCGGGTGTTCAGGATGGCCCCGGCCACCGCGCCCACGCCGAAGAAGGCGATCTGCGGCAGGATCAGCCGGGCCAGCGTGATCGCCGCGTCGATCCCGTCCGGCGCCAGGTCGTCGGCGTAGAGCAACACCAGCGGCCGGGCCAGCAGCACGCCCGCGACGGCGATCAGGGTGAGCGCGAGGGTGGCGGCGGTCAGCAGCCGCTGCTCGTAGGCCCGCCCGCCGTCCGCGTCCTGCTTGTGGTGGCGCAGGATGGCAGGCACGATGACGCTGCTGAGCACGCCGCCGATGAGCAGGTCGAACAGCACGAACGGGATCGTGTAGGCCACGTTGTACGCGTCGCCGAGAATGGTCACGCCGATGGCCGAGGCCAGAATGGCGGTCCGCAGGAAGCCGGTCAGGCGCGAGACCAGCGTCCCGGCCGCCATGATCGCGCTGGCGCGCAACAACCGGCTCATGTCACTCCTTGGTACGGCGGAACCACGAGGCTACTGGGGATCGCCCGCTAATGCTCGCCTGCCTTCGCCATCCCTTTGGTCGCCCGAAGGAAGCGGGAGCTTGACCCGGGTGGGCGAACCACGGCGCCGTGGTGCCGTTTCGTGTGGGGAACCACGGCGATGACGGGGGCGGGGCGGAGCCCCGAGGTAGATCAACGGGCTGGGCGGGTGGGAGTTTCACCGCAATCAATCGACACCAGCTCGAAGGGTTGAGGTCCGTAGCGGGTGGGCAGGGCGGACACTCCGGCCGACCGTGATAGCGGGCCTCTCGTGAGCCGCTGGTCAGCGGCCATCGCGGGCGCGGTGGTCTCTGGCACGGTCTTACGTCGGCCTACGTGTCCGCCCTGCCCACCCGCAGGGTGACGCGCCGTACTCCGCATCGGTCCTACCCCGCCGATGTTTACGCCTCCTGGGGTTCGCCGTGTTCGCGGACCGAGGCGGGTAACAGGGGTCGCTTCTTTGAGCGGCGGCGGAGGATGCGCATCACCACGGCCGCCATCATGATCGCGACAGCTGCCCCCACGATTACTAAAGCGATCCCGCCGTATCCGGTCGCCGACACGGTGAGTTTGGCGGCTTTGCCGTACACGCGGTCGTCGGGGGTGAGGAGTTGGACGTTGAGCGTGGCCTGGCCGCCGTCGCCGAGTACGGTGACGGGCACGTCGAAGGACTGGGTCTTGCCCTGGGGGACGGTCACGGCTTCGGTCTCGTAGACGCCCTCGGGGGAGCCGGAGCTCGCCTCTACGGCGAGTAGGGCGGGTTGGGCGGATTTCACGCGGATGGCGATCTTGACGTCCTCGCGCATTCCGTTGGTGACGGTGATGGGGATACGCCCGTTCTCGCCGGCGATCGAGCGGGGGTCGTCCGGCCGGGCGACCGACACCAGGGCGATCCGCGCGTCCACCGCCTGCTCGACTTTGGTGATGAACGCCGCCGCGTCTTTCTCGCCGCGCTGGCCGCGCCAGGAGGCCGAGGCCAGCCGTAGCACCGCCGCCTCGAAGACCCGCGCCCCGCTGGTGGGCACCTTGGTGGCGGTCTCCACCTTCCTGGCCAGCTTGCGGACGGTCGTCATGTACGCCTTGGACAGCTCGGCCTGGCGCGCCTGCGGCGGATAGACCAGATCGCCGCGCGGGGTCCTGCCTGGCTTCACCGAGTCGAGCGTGATCGGCCGGGTCCACGGCAGGGGCTTGAGCAGGTCGGCGACGAAGGCCGGGTCGGGGTTCCACATCCGGGCGGCGGGCGCGACGATCACGCTGGCCACCCGGTTCTGTGGCGCGGAGAGGCTGAGCATGGCGGTCTCGGCCAGGAACCGTTGCCGCGCGGCCAGTGCCGCCCCCGGCGCTTTGGTGTCGGTGCTCAGCAACTGACCCAGGACTGGATCGGCCAGTTGGGCGGTGACCTGGCCTTTGACCGTGTCCAGCGCCGCCGCGGGGACGGCGGTGGCGGCGTCGAGCGGGTTGACGGGCGGCAGCGCGGACCCGGTCAGCAGCACGGAACGGGTTCCGTTGACGGCGAGCTCGTCGAGGCCGTCCCGGTCGATCAGGCCGCCCGCCGGCCACACGGTGGTGGCCGGGATCTGCCGTTTGAGCAGCTGGCTGGCCACGGCGGAGCCCTGCGCCACGGCCTCCTCGGTCGTGTTGTCCAGCCCGTTGTGCACCAGCGCGGCCACATCCGGATCCCCGTACGGCGTGGCGATCACCGGGTTGTCGGCCAGGGCGGTGCGGACCCCGTTCAGCCAGGCGCCCGCATTGGGGTCGGCCGTCCTGTTCGCCCTGTCGCGGTCCCTGTGCGCCTGAGACAGCCGCTGGGCGTCGTCCAGCAGGGCAGGGTCGACGAACCAGGTGACGTTGCTGTCCACGGTCTCGGCGAGTTTGAGCACGTTGGCCAGGCGGCCGTCGCCGAGCAGGTCCTCGTCCATGAAGACGCCGTCGTCGGCCTGGTGCTGGCGGCCGATCAGGGGCAGCGCGACGGCGACCCTGGTCTTGCTGAGCTGGGTGCCGGCGGGGATGTAGGTCAGGAAGGTGCGCACGGCGGCCACCGGCGGCTCGTTCAGCCCGTGCGCGACCTCGATCGTCAGCGCGTACACCCCCGGCTGGGTCAGCCTCAGCTGGCCGGGGGCGAGGTCGAGGGTGAACGGGAGCTTGCCGGTGCCATCGAGGACAGCGCCCTGAATGCTGGTCTTGTAGCTGTTGGTGAAGTCGGCCTGGCCGGTGGCGTGGGCGTCCATGTCGGCCCGGGACCGGAGCGGGGTGCCCGAGCCATAGCGGACCCGGACGAAGACGGCGGCCTGCGGCGTGCCACTGACCACGCCGGAGATCGTGATCGGGGCGCGGGGGTCCGGCGACTCCGGGGTGATCTCCGTGAGCATCACCCCGTCCGCGGCCGCGGCGGAGGCGCGCGCGCTCGCCGGGTGTGCCAGACCTGGCGCGACGAGCCAGGCGGCGGTCAGAAGGGAAACCAGGCGACGCACGCCCTGAATGCTATAGGCCTGGGATATGTGGCCGTTGTTAACCGATGCGACCGTGACCGGTGAGATCCACGGGCTTGGCGTCCACAAGGGCGAACAGATGGATTGCGCGTAGTCGCAATACCGTGCTGCGTTCGCCGGTCGCGGTGTAGACGAACTCGTCGGGGTCGGTGCCGTCGATCAGCCGCTGGTCGATGAGCACGGTCAGCCGTTCCGGCAGCAGCAGCGGCCCGACCAGACCGGCGGCGTAGTCGGTGGCCGCGTTGACCAGGAAGGCCGAGGCCGGCTTGACCCGCTGCGCGCCCAGCAGTGCGCTCACCCCTGCGGGTTTGGGCGGCGTGGCGACGGACCCGATCACGGCCACCGGCTCCCGCACGCCGCGGACGGTGGCCTCGAAGACGCTGACCCCGACACAGGTACGCGCGGGGACTCCCAATACCTTGGGCAGGTCGTCGAAGCAAGTCAGCACACGCGGAAGCCGTACGATCTCATGGTGGATCTGATGGGCGAGGAGGCGGCGGTGGATCGCGAGGGCGTCCTGCATTGTCTGCGCTCCTTCATCGTGCCCCCGACAGATCTGCGACTGACCGTAACCTGGTGATCGCCATAGGTGTACTAGCCCAGAAGCACCTGTTCCGTAATCGAAGGACTACCCAGCTTGTCCCCTTCAAATCGTGTAGAGAGCGCTGTGAGCGACTTGTTCCGCCGGGTCGAGCCCGTCGCCGACGACCTCGGCGAGGTGTTCGCCAAGCGCGGCCACGAGCTTGCCCTGGTCGGCGGTCCGGTCCGTGACGTGCTGCTCGGCCGCGCAGGACACGACCTCGACCTGACCACCGACGCCCGCCCCGAGCAGGTGCTGGAGATCGTCAGGGACTGGGCCGACGCGTTCTGGACGATCGGCATCGAGTTCGGCACCGTGGGCGCGCGCAAGGGCGACTGGCAGCTGGAGATCACCACGTATCGCAGCGAGGCGTACGACCCGAAATCCCGCAAACCCGAGGTGCGGTACGGCGACACGCTCGAAGCCGACCTGGCCCGCCGGGACTTCGCGGTGAACGCGATGGCGGTCCGGCTGCCGAGCCACGAGTTCGTCGACCCCCACGGCGGCCTGCGCGACCTGGCTGGCCGCGTGCTGCGCACCCCGGGGACGCCCGAGCAGTCCTTCGGCGACGACCCGCTGCGGATGTTGCGAGCGGCGCGGTTCGCCTCGCAGCTGGGTTTCACGGTCGACGAGACCGCGATCGACGCGATGCGCGACATGGCGGAGCGCATCGAGATCGTCTCGGCCGAGCGCATCCAGACCGAGCTGGACAAGCTGATCTGCGGCCCGAACCCGCGCGCCGGGCTCACCCTGCTGGTGGAGACCGGTCTCGCGGCACATGTCCTGCCGGAGTTGCCGAAGCTCCGGCTGGAGATCGACGAGCACCACCGGCACAAGGACGTCTACGAGCACACCTTGATCGTGCTGGAGCAGGCGATCGCCCAGGAGGCCGCGGGTCCCGACCGGGTGCTGCGTTGGGCGGCGCTCCTGCACGACGTCGGCAAGCCGAAGACCCGCAAGAACGAACCGGGCGGCCGGGTCTCCTTCCACCACCATGAGGTGGTCGGCGCGCAGATGGCCAAACGACGCCTGAGCGAGCTGAAGTTCCCCAAGGAGGTCACCAACGACGTGGCCCGCCTGGTCGAGCTGCACCTGCGTTTCCACGGCTACGGCGAGGGCGAGTGGACCGACAGCGCGGTCCGGCGGTATGTGCGCGACGCCGACCATCTGCTCGACCGGCTGCACAAGCTCACCCGGGCCGACTGCACGACCCGCAACAAGCGCAAGGCGGCGGCGCTGTCGCGCACCTACGACGAGCTGGAGGAGCGGATCGCCCGGCTGGCCGAGGAGGAGGAGATCGCCAAGATCCGCCCGGAGCTGGACGGGAACGAGATCCAGGAGATCCTCGGCATCCCGCCGGGGCCGCTGGTCGGACGGGCGTACAAGTTCATGATGGACATCCGCATGGACGAGGGCATGATCGGCAAGGAAGCCGCCAAGGAGCGGCTCCTGGCTTGGGCGGCCGCCAATGGATGATCTCCTGAAGCTGGATCGGGAGCACGTCTGGCACCCCTACACCGCGTTCCCGCCCGCTGTTCCGGTGCACGCCGTCGCCCGGGCGAACGGGGTACGGCTCACGCTCGCCGACGGCCGCGAACTCGTGGACGGCATGTCGTCCTGGTGGGCGGCGATTCATGGTTATCGCCACCCCCGGCTGGATCAGGCGATCAGGACCCAGCTGGACGACATGGCGCACGTCATGTTCGGCGGGCTGACCCACGAGCCCGCGGTACGGCTGGCGGTCAGGCTCACCGAGATGACCGGGCTGGATCGGGTGTTCCTGGCCGACTCCGGCTCGGTGGCGGTCGAGGTCGCGATCAAGATGGCGATCCAGGCGACCGGACGGACCAGGCTGTTCACGGTCCGGGGCGGCTATCACGGGGACACCTTCGAGTGCATGTCGGTGTGCGATCCGGTGAACGGCATGCATCACCTGTTCACCGGGGCGCTGGCGCAGCACGTGTTCGCGCCGCCGCCCCCGCTGGGTTACGAGGCGGCTCCGGACGAGGGTTACCTCACCGAGGTGGCCGATCTCCTGGAACGGCACGCGCACGAACTGGCCGCGATCATCCTGGAGCCGGTGGTGCAGGGCGCGGGCGGCATGCGCTTCTACCACCCCACCTATCTCCGGAAATTTCGGGAAATGGCCGATGCGCATGGGCTGTTGCTGATCGCCGATGAGATCGCGACCGGGTTCGGGCGGACCGGCGAGCTGTTCGGCTGCGACCACGCCGGGATCCGGCCGGACATCATGTGCGTGGGCAAGGCGCTGACCGGCGGGTACCTATCGCTGGCCGCGACCTTGTGCACCGCCGAGGTGGCCGATCGCATCGGACTGCTCATGCACGGCCCGACCTACATGGGCAATCCGCTGGCCACCGCCGTCGCGGGCGCGTCCCTGGACCTGCTGGCCGAACGCCCCTGGCGGGCGGAGGTGAAGGGCATCGAGGCAGCCCTGATCGAGGGCCTCGCGCCGGCGGCGCCGTACGCGAAGGACGTGCGGGTACTCGGCGCGATCGGCGTGATCGAAGCTCACGAACCCGTGGACATCCAGAAAATTCAGGACATCGTTATGGAGCACGGGGTCTGGTTGCGGCCGTTCGGGCGGCTGATCTACACGATGCCGCCCTACGCCTGCGAGCCCGGCGACCTCACCATGATCACGGACGCCATGGTGGCCGCCGCCCGCACGCTCACGTCGCCGTGACCGGCTGGCGCGCGATGGCGCGGTAGGCGAGCGCGGACACGCCGTACAGCACGCAGATCAGGGAGAGCACCCCGACCGAGCGCCCGTTCGGCGGCAGCAGCAGCGCGGCGATCGAGACCCCGACCACGAACATGCCGTTGAACAGGAAGTCGTAGATCGAGAAGATCCGGCCCAGGTAGGCGTCCTCGATGTCGCGCTGCACCACGGTGTCGGTGCAGATCTTGATGCTCTGCCCGGTGATCCCCAGCACGAACCCGGCCACCAGGAAGCCCGGCTCCCAGAACGGCACGCACAGCACGAACTCCAGCGCGCCCGCGGCCACCAGCATCATCGGGATCCACGTCTCGATCCGGAACCGCTGGGTGGCCCACGGCGTGATCAGCGCCGCCGCGAAATATCCCACCCCGGAGGTGGCCACCACACCGGTGATCTGCGCTAACCCGGCTTCCGGATTGTCGGTGAAGTAGTAGCGGTAAAGCAGCAGCACCAGGCCCATGGACATGCCGTAGAGCAGCCGGTGCGCCGCCATGCTGCCGAGCGCGGAGGAGGGCCCGCGCCGGTGCAGCACGTGCCTGGCGCCGTCGCGCAGCCCGGTGACCACGTTCCGCAGCGCTTCCTTGGTCTGCGGCCGATCCGGGTCGTACGCCGGGCCGAGCAGGTCCCTGGCCATGGTGGCGGCGATCAGCGCGCTGGAGCCGAACATCAGCCCGGAGATCACCAGGATGCCGGCGGTGCCGCCGTACCCCGCGCCGAAGGCGAGCCTGAGCAGGAAGCCCGCGCCCGCGCCCACGAACGTGGCCACCGTGCCCGATGTCGGCGTGACCGCGTTGGCCATCATCAGCCGGTCGGCGGGCACCACGTGCGGCAGCGAGGCCCCGAGCGCCGCCAGGAAGAACCGGTTGACCCCGAGCACCCCGAAGGAGGCCGCGTAGAACACCCAGTCGGGCGCGTGCACGGCCACCGCCGCCGCGGCCCCGAACAGGAACACCCCGCGCACCAGGGGTCCGATCACCAGGATCTGCCGCCGCGACCAGCGATCGATGAACACGCCCGCGAACGGCCCGATGATCGAGTACGGCAGCAGCAGCACCGCGAACGCCGCGGCCACATCCGCCACCGAGGTCTGCTTCTCGGGGCTGAAGAACGCGTATCCCGCTACGGCGAACTGGAAGATCCCGTCCGAGAACTGCGAGACGAGGCGGGTGCCGAACAACCGCCGGAAGTCCCGGCCTTGGAGCACGACGCGCAGATCCGAGAGATAGGACACCCGGATAGCCTAGTGCCGCAAGCAGAACAGGACATCAGGGTCATCCCGGATACAGGCCCGCCCACCTGTCATGATCTCGTACGCTCGATCGCGTGACCCCAGACGAACATGTCGTGCTGGTCGACGGCGAGGGAAACCCGATCGGCACCGCCCCCAAGTCCACGGTTCACGGCGCTCACACCCCGCTCCACCTGGCGTTCTCCAGCTACGTCTTCGATGGTGAGGGCAGCGTGCTGCTCACCAGGAGGGCCGCGCACAAGATCACCTGGCCTGGGGTGCTGACCAACTCCTGCTGCGGCCATCCCCTGCCCGGGGAACCGCTGCCGGCCGCCGTCATCCGCCGCCTCTCCTTCGAGCTGGGGATCACCGTGGAATCGGTGGACCTGCTGCTCCCGACCTTCTCCTACCGGGCGATCATGGACAACGGCACGGTCGAACACGAGCTCTGCCCGGTCTACCGGGCGCTCGCGGCCGGACGCGCCGAGCCGAACCCGGAGGAGGTGGGTTCGGTGGAGTGGGCGCCCTGGAAGGAGTTCGCCGACCGGGTCCTCAGCGGCGAGCTGGAGATCTCCCCGTGGGCGACCGAGCAGGTGCCCCTGCTGGCCGCGCTCGGCCCCGACCCCCTCCGCTGGCCCATCGCCGATCCCGCCCGGCTGCCCCGAGCGGCCCAACTATGAAGGAACGCCCCGGGCGCGATGCCCGGGGCGTTCCATATATCTCACGCGACTACGAGAGCCGCGCTGAGGGGAGAATGGCCAAGCCCGCCGATCCGCAGGATCGGCCATAAACACAGCTAGCGTTCGACCTCGCCGCGGATGAACTTCTCCACGTAGTCCCTGGCCTCGTCGTCGGAGTACTGCTCCGGCGGCGACTTCATGAAGTACGAGGATGCGGAGAGGATCGGCCCGCCGATGCCCCGGTCGAGGGCGATCTTGGCGGCCCGGAGCGCGTCGATGATCACACCCGCCGAGTTGGGCGAGTCCCACACCTCCAGCTTGTACTCCAGGTTCAGCGGAGTGTCGCCGAAGGAACGGCCTTCCAGTCGCACGTACGCCCACTTGCGGTCGTCCAGCCACGGCACGTGGTCGGACGGGCCGATGTGCACGTCGGCGCGGCGCATCTCGTGCGGGATCTGCGAGGTCACCGACTGGGTCTTGGAGATCTTCTTGGACTGGAGGCGCTTGCGCTCCAGCATGTTCATGAAGTCCATGTTGCCGCCGAAGTTGAGCTGGTACGTGCGCAGCAGCTCCACCCCGCGGTCCTCGAACAGCTTGGCCATCACCCGGTGCGTGATCGTCGCGCCCACCTGGGACTTGATGTCGTCGCCGACGATCGGCACGCCCGCGTCGGTGAACTTCTGCGCCCAGACCGGGTCGGAGGCGATGAACACCGGCAGCGCGTTGACGAACGCCACCTTCGCGTCGATCGCGCACTGCGCGTAGAACCGGTCGGCCTCCTCGGACCCCACCGGCAGGTAGGACACCAGCACGTCCACCCGGGCGTCCTTGAGCACCTGGACCACGTCCACCGGGCGCTCGTCGGACTCCTCGATGATCTCGCGGTAGTACTCGCCGAGCCCGTCGAAGGTGTGACCGCGCTGCACGGTCACCCCCACCGGCGGCACGTCACAGATCTTGATGGTGTTGTTCTCCGAAGCCACGATGGCCTCGGACAGGTCTCGCCCGACCTTCTTGGCGTCCACGTCGAAGGCCGCCACGAACTCCACGTCGCCGACGTGGTAGTCGCCGAACCGCACGTGCATCAGGCCCGGCACCCGGGTCGCCGGATCGGCGTCCCGGTAGTAGTGAACTCCCTGCACCAGCGACGCGGCACAGTTCCCCACACCAACGATGGCCACACGCACCGAACCCATCGCTCTCGCTCCTTCGCTACTGAGAATCGGGATCTTCATCCCGATCTACTTGGTTTTGTACGGCTTGCGCCCGTTCTGTGTTGATCAGCTCGTTCAACCAGCGGACCTCGCGCTCGACCGATTCCAAGCCGTGCTTCTGCAGCTCCAGCGTGTAACTGTCGAGACGTTCCCGGGTCCGGGCGAGGGCGGTGCGAACCGCGTCCAAGCGCTCTTCCAGGCGGCTTCGACGGCCTTCGAGAATGCGCAGCCGCACTTCTGCCTCCGTGTGACGGAAGAAGGCGAAGTGGATGCCGAAGCTCTCGTCCTCCCATGCGGAGGGGCCGGCCTGGGTCAGCAGTTCCTGGAGGCGTTCCTTGCCCTCGGCGGTGAGCTTGTAAACGATCTTGGATCGGCGGCCGAGCACCACGTCTTCCGGCGGCTCCTCCTCAACGATCAGACCCTCGGTGAGCAGGCCTTTCAGACAGGGGTAAAGCGAGCCGTACGAGAATGCGCGGAACATGCCGAGCAGCGTGTTGAGCCTCTTGCGGAGCTCGTAGCCGTGCAGGGGAGTCTCGTGGAGCGAGCCCAGGACGGCGAGTTCCAGCACGTTGCCACGGGGCCCGGTCACGGAAACCACCTCCCTGTGTGTCTGACCGATGTATCGAACTGATACATCACGAGGATACGTCGGCCCGTCATATGGCGCAACAAGTCCCACCTAGCCCTCCGTTCTCTCGGGCTCCGCCCGCTCCGGTCGCCCGGCTGCGGCCGCAGCTTGACCCGGGTGGTTCTCCCACCCACCCATCCCTTTGTTTCCCTCGGGCTCCGCCCGTCCCCCGGCAACACCGTGGTCACACGAACGACACGGCAGCTTGATCCGCGCGGCTCTCCCACCCACCCAGCCCCTTGTTTCCCTCGGGCTCCGCCCGCCCCCCGCCAACACCGTGGTCACACGAACGACACGGCAGTTTGATCCGGGCGGCTCTCCCACCCCTTTTGTCTTTCCTCGGGCTCCGCCCCGGTCATCTCGGTGGTCGCTTGGATGAAGCGGCAGCTTGATCCGGGTGGGAGAACCACGGTGACGGCGGGGGCGGGGCGGAGCCCCGAGGTAGATGAAAGGGCTGGGTGGGTGGGAGAACCACGGTCACGTCGGGGGCCGGGCTTGTCTCTGGCAAGGCCGACTCGGTCATAGGTTCGGCATGGATTGGTAAAGGGTCGTAATCTGGGGCATGTGTGGTCACAGCGGGCGGTCGTGGATTACGGCCTCGCGAAGCGGGCGGCGATTCAGTCGATCCGCTCTGGTCACATGGAGTCACGGGACGTCTGCGACGCTCACCCCTATCTGCTTCGGGCCGCTCGGACGCTGGGGGAACCCACCGACTACAGCTGCCCGATATGCGAGCGTCAGAACGTCACGCACGTCACTTATGTGTATGGGGACGAACTAGGGCGTTCCGCAGGCCGCGTAAAGGCTTCGTCAGACCTTGTTGAGATGGCCCGTGAATACGAGGAATTCAGGGTCTACGTCGTCGAGGTCTGTCAAGGTTGTGGCTGGAACCACCTGGCGGTCTCGTTCCTTCTCGGAACAGGTGACCCCCCTGCGCGGGGCGGGCTTCCAGGTTGAGTACGCACGTGAGCACGCCGCCAAGGAAGCCGCCGAACCCCCGCCCGCCTGCCGAGTAGACGTTGACGAGCAACCCCAACGACCGATCGAGGACGCGTGAGTAACAGCAGCAGCTATGGCCCGGAGTCGGCCGACAGCCCCCGCGAGGGCGTCGGCGGGGCCCCTCGCCCTGGGCGGCGCCGTCGTTCTCCCGGCGAACCCCCCGCCGCCTCGTGGGGCGAGCCTCCCGCACCTACTGGGATCCCCCAGACAGGCGCACACCTGAGCGGTACGCCACGGCGTGGCGAGGCCGCCTTCGAAGACACCGCCGCCATGGGGGCCGTCCCCCCCGGTCGGCATCTCTCGGCCGTACCGCCCCCCGAGCAGCGTCCCCCGGCGTCCCCCGGGCAGCGGCCCGCGCCCCCGGCTGGGCGGGGATATGAGCGGGAGCGGGGGGGCAATGTGCCGTACCCGACGGGACCGGCCGATCGCACCCAGGCCTTGCGCCCACCGGGCGCCCCGGCCGGCTATCCCGGTTCGGCTGGTCCTGGGGGTCGCGGGGCTACTGGTAGTTATCCCGGCCCCGGTGGTCAGCCTGGTCGCCCAGGTGGTCAGCCCGGTGACCGTACTCAGGCGATCGGCGCGCCCCCCGGCCTGCGCGCGGACGCGGCCGAGACCCAGGCGATGCCGCCCGGGCGCCGCCGTCGCGCGTCCGGCCCTCGGCCCGGTGGCCCTGGCGGTCCAGGGGGTCCCGGCGGCCCGGGTGGTCCAGGTGGTCCGGGGGATTTCGATGATCACAAGAAGCCGCGTCGTCGGGGCTGGAAGCGTTTCCTGCCCAACTGGAAGATCGTGGTCATCGGGGTCACGGTGCTCACCGCGGGTCTGTTCGGGATGATCGCCGTCGCGTACGCCAACACCCCCGTGCCCACGGTCGAGCAGGCCGAGGCGCTCGCGCAGGGCAGCGTGCTCTACTACAACGACGGCAAGACGAAGATCGCCCACCTTGGCACCAAGCGCACGATCGTCAGCATCGACAAGGTCCCCGCGCACGTCCAGGACGCGGTCATCGCGATCGAGAACAGGAGCTTCCGCGAGGACTCCGGCATCTCCATCTCGGCCATGGCGCGTTCGGTCTGGATGACCGCGACCGGCCAGCAGCTCCAGGGCGCCTCCACCATCACCCAGCAGATGGCCCGTAACTACTACGACGGCCTGAGCCAGGAGGTCTCGCTCAAGCGCAAGGTCAAGGAGATCTTCGTCGCGGTCAAGATCAACAAGGAGATGGACAAGAACGAGATCCTCATCAACTACTTAAACACCATCAACTTCGGTCGCGCGTACGGCATCGAGGCGGCCGCTCAGGCGTACTTCGGCAAGTCCGCCGCGAAGCTCACCGAGGTCGAAGGCGCCTACCTGGCCGCGCGCATCCAGACGCCGAGCTGGGAGGCCACCGCGCCGGAGCTGAAGGCCCGCTTCACCGACGTCATCAACGCGATGGCGTCCTACAACGCCGAGAAGTACGGCAAGCTGCCCGCCACCGCCAAGTTCCCGAAGACCAAGCCGGACAAGGACGTCGACGAGCTGGGCGGGCTCAAGGGCTACATGGTCATTCAGGTCCTGGAGGAGCTCAAGACCCGCGGCATGACGCCCGACATGGTGCGCAGCGGCGGCTACAAGATCGTGACCACCTTCGACCGGCGGCTCATGCTGGCCGCCAAGAAGGCCGTGACCAACGTCACCTCAGGAATGTCGAAGGAGTTCCACACCGGCCTGGCCGCGGTCAACCCCAAGAACGGCCGGGTGGTCGCCTTCTACGGCGGCAACGACTACGTGACCGACCCGTGGAACGAGCCCTGGGACTCCAAGAAGCAGGCGGCGTCCGCCTTCAAGCCGTACGTGCTGGCCGCCTGGCTGGAATCCGGGTTCAGCCTCAACAGCTGGGTTCCCGGCAACCAGACCTTCCCGAAGCAGCTCGACGGCACCACGCCGATCACGAACAGCCACAAGGAGAAGGACGCGATCGACGTGGTCCGGGCCACCTCGGCCTCGATCAACACGGCGTACGCCTCGATGGCCTATGCGGTTCCCGGCCAGCTGGACACGGTCAAGGCGATCGCCGTCGACGCCGGCCTCGACGAGAAGCGCATGAGCGACGACATCGACGAGCACAAGTACCTGTTCTCCATCGGCACGGCCCCGGTCACCGCCGTCGAACAGGCCGCCGGCTACTCGATCTTCGCCAATGCCGGCAAGCACGTCGACGCGCACACAGTGATCGAGGTCTCCGTGCTCAAGGACGGCAAGCGCAGCGTCGTCCTCGGCGAGAAGAAGCCGGTCAAGCAGGTCATCTCCCCCGAAGCCGCCGCCGACTCGATCGTCGCCCTCAAGGCCGTGATCACCGGCGGCACCGCCTCCGGCAACGGCAACATCGGCCGCCCCGCCGGCGGCAAGACCGGCACCAACACCGGCGAGGAAGACGCCTGGTTCGTCGGCTTCACCCCGCAACTGTCCACGGCTGTCGGCATGTACCGCGAACAGTGCAAGACCAAGAGCGGCAAAGTCGTCCAGCCCCGGCACTCCAACTGCCCCAAGAAGACCTCCGCCGTCGAAGTCGGCCTGGGCTTCCAGGGCGCCGACGCCCCCACCCGAATCTGGCGCGACTTCATGATCGAGGCCCACCGCAACTGGGAAGTCCAGGACTTCCCCCCCAAGGCCGGCACCGGCGCTCCCGAGAACATCGTTCCGAGTCCGTCTCCCACTCCCACGCCGGAGGTGGAGGGCGACTTCCCGCAGGACTTCCCGGACGATGGCGTCGAGTGTTTCCCCGGTGGGGACGGGTGTGACGTCGACATTCCCGAGGACGACGGCAGTGTCGACCCGTTCACGGCTCCCGCGGCTCCGGCTACGGCTCCGCTGCCTGTGCCTACGGCGGCGAATCGCCGGGAGTAGGTGACGAGGTAGGTGACATCCTCGCCCGGTGGTCTTTTGGGACCAGCGGGCGTTGGTGTTTTGTGGGCGGTGGTGGAGTGGAGCCTGGCGAGTTGTGGCGGTTGACGGGTGACCAGACCTTGTTCGTCACGATGAAGGCGGCCAGGGCCAGGAAGCAGGTCTGGGCCAGTCTGGGGCGGCGGGGGGATGGAGCGTGGGCGCTGGGTGGGCCGCTGGACTCGGGTTGGTTGTATGCCGAAGCCGCTCGCGCTGGAGGCATCGGCATCACCTGCCCGTCTGCCGCACCACCATGCCGTAGCTCTCGAAGAGCTCGTGTCCAACGAGGTAAATGTTCTGATGGTCCAGAAAGAGAGCCACGCGCTCAGCCAAGGGCTCCATTAAAAGCCCCGCCAGTCCCGGAGCTCGCCACGCTGGCCGTGACCGGTCCGATCACGTTCTGGTGGAAGATCAGTTTTCATACGGCGGTGGCGGCCGGGAGCGTGGTGATGCTCGCCTGGCTGCTGCCACCTGCCCCGGTGTACGCGGTCGGGGCCGCGCTGGTGATGGTGATCGCCTGGTCCCGGGTGACGCTCGGGGACCACACGCCCGCCCAGACAGCCGCGGGGGTGCTCGCAGGCGGTGCGGCGACATGGACCATATTGGGCGCTCTGGTTTAGGACTCCTGACAACATCCGCCAGTTGCGCATCAATGAGCTCATATCAACCCCTCTCCGCAGGTCGGAAGGCTGCGGCCGCGAGGTCGGGCCCGTTGACCTGCATGTGGAACCTTGCAAATCTTCACCGGAGGCCTTCGTTGTCAGCAGATCGGCCCTGCTCAACGGCCATACCGCCGGGGGATGAAAAGGGTTCAAGGATCGGCTCGTCGTCATCGAGCGATCAGCGGGCAACATGGAGAAGCCCATGGCCGTCGTGCGCGATGACGTTGCCGAACTGAATCGCCACGATGGCCGCTCTCCGCGCTCTCGTTCGATGCCGATTCCTCAACCCAGCCCTGATCACCGGCAACCAGCTTGCGCCACATCTCAGGCGTCGGCCACTGGTCGGCGGCCGACGCGTAGGTTCCCCTCCTTGGGACCGTGTACGCCCATCCCGCCTCCCGCAACATCCGTACCGAGCGGTGCGCGGTGGTCTTGGCGGCTTCGTACCGCCGCTGAAGAGCGGCCTCGCTGGGAATCAGCCGGTTCGGCGCGATCTTCCCCGCACGAATCCGTCAGTATTCGACTACGGGCACCTCTACGTGACCCGTCCACCCGGCACACTGATCAGCAGCGCCGCCACCGACTTCGTCGAGGTCTCCCGGCTGCTCGGAGCAAGCCAGACTCCCATCATGCATGCCGGACTGTTGCGCATCAGCGCCCAGCTCTCGGCAATCCTGGCAATGGAGTTCAGCGACATCGGCGAACCCAGCGCCTCTCCAATCCCGACCAGGGATCCCCGCTCTGGACCTTTCCCGAACGGGGCCAGGCATACCTCGGCGCTCATCGGCGACACCGCCGACGCGTCGCACGCGGTGGATCAGGCTCTCCCCCGCTACCCGGCGACGTTCCGCGCAGACATCACCGATATCAAGCTGAATTCAGGCGCTCGCTCTCGTACACGATCGCGATATCACCACGAGCCTCACGCCAGACCGCCCACCAGACAGGCGGCCACCAGGTGAACCGGCCCCGAATCCGGCCCGTGTATGGCCCGCGAATGCTGAGATACGGCGACCTCCAGTGGTGAACAGCGAGACACACATACCGTCGCGAAACAGGCAAACCCGTAGGTCGGACCAGGTATCGGCAGATCAGACAGGGACCGACCGGCCGTCCCCCGAACAGCTTGTCTCCATGAGTGGGAGAACCACCTCATCGAATGACATGTCCGGCTTGGGGCCTGCGGTGATTCGGAGGGTGGACACGTGGGGGATTCTGAGGGTGGAGGTCGCCAACGGGGGTGAGGGGGTGGTCAAATACCGGCATGACTCGGACCTCTAGTGCCCCGGGACCGTTGGCGTCGGTCGCGTTCCGCGCCGTGCCGTACGTTCCGCTTGGTGCGTTCGCGGTGTTGGGCGCGTTCCTCGCGTACTTCTGGAAGTCGGCGTGCCGGTTCGGGGGGGCGTGGAACACGGGGGTCGAGCAGTACAGCAACTTCTGTTATACCGACATTTATCCGCTCTGGTTCGCCCGCCAGCTGAGCGACGGACGGATCCCGTACATCGACAATCCCGACGTCGAGTATCCCGTCGGCATTGGCGCGATCATGGAGTTCGCCCGCCGCCTGTCCTTCGGCGACGGCGTGACGTTCTACGACATCACGGTCATCCTCATGGGCGCCAGCCTGGTGGTCGGCGTCCTGCTGATGGCCGCCCTGGCCGGTCCCACCCGCCGCTGGGACGCCCTCTGGTACGCGATCGGCCCCGGCGTCGTGCTCTGCGCGTACATCAACTGGGACCTCGCGGCCGGCGCGCTCGCGCTCGGCGGCCTGCTGGCCTGGGCCCGAGAGAAGCAGTACCTCGCCGGCATCCTCCTCGCCCTCGCCGTAGCCACCAAGTTCTACCCCTTGATGTTCCTCGGCGCCCTGTTCCTGCTCACCGTCCGCACCGGCAAGTGGCTCGCGTTCGGAAAGACACTCGGCGCCGCCGTCGCCACCTGGCTCCTGGTCAACGTCCCGATCATGCTGATCAGCTTCGCCGGATGGAGCAAGTTCTACGTCTTCAGCAGCGAGCGCGGAGTCGACTGGGGTGGGCTCTGGTTCTTTTTCCAGAAGTACCAGTGGGGCTTCCTGGCCAACGCCGACACGCTGAACGAGATGGCCATGGGCACCCTCGCGCTCCTGCTGCTCGGCATCGCCGTCCTCACCGTGTCCGCCCCCCGCCGCCCCAGACTGGCCCAGATCTGCTTCCTGGCCCTGGCCGCCTTCATGGTGACGAACAAGGTCTGGTCACCCCAATACGTCCTCTGGCTGGTCCCCCTCGCCGTCCTCGCCCGCCCGAAGTGGCCCGCCCTCGCGATCTGGCAAGTCACCGAGGTCTGGTACTTCTTCGCGATCTGGCTCTATTTCGTCGGCATGGACCCCGCCCACACCGCCGAAGGCATCAGCGACGGCCCGTACTTCCTGGCGGTCTGGGCCCGCGCCCTAGCCGTGATAGCCCTGATGGCCCTCGTCGTCTGGGACATCCTCCGCCCCGAACGCGACCTCGTCCGCCAGAACGACATAGACGACCAATCCGGCGGCGTCTTCGACCACGCCCCCGACCGCTTCGTCCTGTTCCGCCGCCCCCCAGCCCCAGTGAACTGAATCTTTCACCGGATCTGAAGGACCGCGTCCTGGTACGGCCCGACGGCCGGTCTTGGCGGCTGCAGGGCGAGGTTCCCCGCGCGGGCGGCCAGCGCGAACCGGTCGCGGGCGGCCACGGCGGGGCCCGTGATTCGGGCGAAAGGGTGACGCCGAGGTCGGCTGCGGCGTGTGCGGGACCGAGCAGGACGGCGACGGCGTCGTTGAGTTGCCCGCGGTGACCATCTTTGACGCCGATGCCGGTTTCCTGGAGGAGTCGTTGATGTTTCTCGTCGCTCCCGACCTGAGGTCTGCTCGGACGGATGATCGCCCGCTAACCTGCGTCTGACGGATTGTTCGGGATGACGGTTTTTTCGGGGAAGGTCAGGTAATCGTGCGATATGCACTGCCGGTCTGGGTGATCACCCGAACCGTCCTGTTCCTGGCCGCGACCCAGGTCATCCCGGTCGGCCACGAGGGCTCCTTCGACAACGACGTCCGCTTGTACGGCGACTGGGCGACCATCCTGCTGAGCGGCGAGTTCCCCGCAGGCGATGAAAAATGGCAGTATCCCCCGTTCGCTGCTCTGCCCATGCTGGCCCCCCACCTGCTCCCCTGGAGCTACCAGATCTCGTTCTACGTGATCGCGATCCTCTGCGACCTCGCCATCCTGCTGCTCGTCAACCGATTCGCGACCCGCTCCGGCACCGGCCCCGCCGCGATCTGGGCTTGGACAATCGGCGCCGCGATGCTCGGACCCGTACTCATCTCGCGATACGACCTGATGGTCACCCTTGTCGCGGTCGCCGCCCTCACCGTCTCCCGTGACGCCCTCATCCGCGGCATGCTCATCGGCGTCGGCCTGTCCATCAAGGTATGGCCGATCGCCCTCCTGGTCGGTCTCCGTCGCTGGCGCGAGCTCCTCACCGGCACCGGCGCCGCACTCGGCGCCACGATCGTGGCCTGCGGAGCCGCCGCCCTGGTCATGCCGCACGCGCTCGACTTCCTCACCAACCAGCAGGAACGCGGCCTCCAGGTCGAGTCCCTGGCCGGCACGCCGTTCGTGCTCGGCCGCGTACTCGGCTGGTGGGGCGGTTTCACCAGCTACCAGCACGGCGCGATGGAACTCGTCGGCGACGGCATCGAAACCGCCACCCGGATCAGCGTGATCGCCACCCCCGTGGCGTTACTGCTCCTGTTCGTCTGGTGGCTACGCGCCACCCCCACCGAGACGACCTACTACGACGCCGCCTTCACCACCGTGCTCTTCCTGGTCCTGACCAGCCGCGTCCTGTCCCCCCAGTACCTGATCTGGCTGATCGGCATCGCCGCCGTCGCGTTCGCGGTCCGCGAGTCCAGCCAGCGCCCCGCCGCCTGGCTGCTCCTGACGGCCATGCTGCTGACCGGGATCATGTACCCCTGGGTCGAGCAGGACTACAGCTGGACCGGCCAACTCCCCGGCACCCTGGTCCTGGTCACCCGCAACCTGATCCTGCTCGCCGCCGCGATCGTCTCATTCGTAGCCCTCTGGCGAAGCACCCGCCCCGCCCTGGCGAGACCGGAACCTGTACCCGCTATTTAAGCTCGCGAATCCAGAGAGTTTATCCACAGGCTGTGGGAAACTTCCGGAGGCCATCGTGACGATATGCAAGGCGAACGGCCTGGGTGTGGTTCGGGTGGTCCGGATCACGGGACCTTGTGCGGACGGCCTGGTCACAGGCGTAATGCGGGCAGCTCAGGCCGCGGGTGTTGTGTGGATGATCCCGGTCACAGACATCGTGTGGATGGTTCGGGTCACGGGCGTTGTGCGGACGGTCTGGCCTACAGATGTGGTGTGGATGGTCCAGGTCACGCTTGGCAGTGCAGTCGCTACCCACGTCGAAGGCCGAGGATCGGACGGCTGGTCCGGATCCTCCGGTTCGCCCGAATCAGTGGATTCCTCCTCCTCGGGCTCCCCGGCTGGTTCGCCAGGATCCTCTAGCTGAACTCGCGAGCGGCTACGAATCACGGGACCCTCCCGAGGATGCTCCGGCCTTCAGGCCGGGGAGGAATCGGGAGCGGGAGGGCCGCCGAGGCCCGAGCGTGCCCTGACCGGTCAGTCACTGTGATCAGCTTCTTTCTGGGGGGTGTAGCCGTAGCCGTCCGCCCGCTGGAG
>NZ_JBDPLV010000100.1:0-35197 GCF_039871605.1 Acrocarpospora sp. B8E8
ACCAAGCGGATCACCTCATCAGGGACAAAGCACGCACCCGGCTCGGCGTGTCGCCCGGCAACCCATGAACCTTGCTCGCCACACGAGGCTCACGAACACCCAGAGTCACTGGCGTGAATGTTTACCTGTCGTCCTTCCCTCAAACTTGGGCCTATGGCACCGTGCGTCTCCGCATAGGCGACCGCTCGATCCCATCGCCCCGCGCGGGCCAGGGCGCGGACGCCATCCGACAGCACGACTTCCTGCAACCATCGGCAGATCTCATGCAGATCGTCTGCTGATGCGACGAAGCCGCGAAGATCGAAGGTGACACCGTTGATTTCAGCGGAGCCCTGGGTCTTGAGAGCGGTAAGTAGAGAGTCCAAGGCTTGGAACCCGGCCTGACCGTTGCCCTCACGTGACAGCAATCGCGCGAGGTTGATCAGTGGTTGGAGGGCGAGTTGAGCGGCTGACGCGCGGAGCGGCCGGGCGGTGGAGAAGATCTTGAACTGCCGTCGGCACAGATCCCGGGCTAAGTCAGACTGGCCGCAGTCGCTGGCTAGAAGCGCGGCCAGATTCAGAGATTCGGCGGCGCGTAGCAGCGCTTCCTGCCCGCCCTGGCTGGCCTGGTCGACGCGGTTGCGAATCTGGGCGAGTCGGGTCGGCACGGGACGGCAGATGGGCCGGGGACGGGCTACCAGGGGAAAGCGGAGCACGGTCGCTTTCGGCACGTGCTGGCGGATGTTCGACACAGGTCTGCACCCCTTCCTCGCGCGACGGTGACCGGCGCGCGACGGGTTACCAGGCGATGGCCAAATGGGAGTCTGGTCGCTGGATGACGAAGCCCGGCGTCATGGCGTCGTCGGGCGTTGCTGCGGGATAAGCGGTGATGAGGGGCTGGGCCGGCTGCTGGGCGTGCCAGCGGTTCAGCAGGTCGACGGTCTGATCGGTGAGGGCGGCTCCGTCTGGGCCGTGAGCGACGACGCCGAGTTCGTCGGTGGCGTCGCCGGTGGGGCGGAGCGTGAGGTAGGCGATGTTGCCCGCCTCGTGGAGGGCGGCCCCGGACCAGCGCAGCGCAGGCGTCGCGATGCCGCTGGCTTGTGCCGAGGCGGTCACGACTATCCGGGCGAACCGCACGCCTGAGGTGACCAGCCACAGGTCGAGATGTTCGACGGGGTCGCGGTGGCCGATGGTGATGCCGGTCCACCGCTGGCATGCGGGATAGGTCATGGCCTGGGCGAGCGCCCTGCCGTACGAGGCACGCTCTGGGGCGCCGGTGGTGTGGAGGTCGGCGGGGTTCATGCGCAAGACGACGCCGTCGGCGAGGGGGATGGACTGCTCGTCATAGGCGAGGGC
Organism: Acrocarpospora sp. B8E8; assembly: GCF_039871605.1. Taxonomy (NCBI): domain Bacteria; kingdom Bacillati; phylum Actinomycetota; class Actinomycetes; order Streptosporangiales; family Streptosporangiaceae; genus Acrocarpospora; species Acrocarpospora sp. B8E8. Next base: position 1,336 of record NZ_JBDPLV010000100.1, read on the forward strand.
GCCGCGCATGTCGAGGAAGCCGCACACCAAAGCGGATGTGCTGACCATCTGGCTGACTTTGCCGGGCCGGTGGTCGAAGGCTACGCTGCGGGTCAGGCCGCATTCGTGCAGGCGCAGCGGCACGACCAGGCGGCCTCCGTCGACTAGTTGCCGCCACCAGGCCGGGGCCAGGTCCCAGGCTCCAGCGGTGACGATGATCCGATCGTAGGGCGCATTGGCGGGGTGCCCGTCCGCGCCGTCCGCGCAGAGGACTTCCACCTGGGGGTATCCGGCGTCGGACAGGTGGTCGCGGGCGGCTGCGGTGACCTCGTCGTCGATGTCGATGGTGGTGACGTGCCCGGCGGGGCCGACTAGTTCGGCGAGCAGCGCGGCGTTGATGCCGGTTCCGGCCCCGATTTCCAGGACGCGGTGCCCGGGTTGGACGTTGAGTTGTTCCAGCATCGCGGTGACCAGGCTCGGTGAGGAGGCCGAGGAGATCGCTTCGCCGTCGCGGTCGCGTTTGGTGATGACGACCTGGCGCGCGTAGGCGGTTTCCAACGGTGTCTCGGGCAGGAAGACGTGCCGGGGGACGGCACGGAACGCGTCCTCGACGCGAGGGCTGCGCAGCATGCCCAGAGCGCGAATTTGGCCGATCAGTGCCTCACGCAGTGCGTCGATGTCCAGGGTCGCAGAAGGCTCGGCGGTGGTGTTGGCTGTGGTCACCGCGCTCACCCTAGTCTGCGGTCGCGTCGCTGGGGCGTAGGTTCGGCGGTGAAAGGCAAGCCGGGCGGCGGTGTCCGCCAGCACCCCTTGATGCGATCCGGGGATGCCCGCGCGGTTCCAGGCGTGCAGGATGTGATGGGCGAGTACGGCACGAAGGCCCCGCGTGAGGTGGCCGTCGCCTGCCAGGTCGGCAAGATCGCGTCCGGCGGCGGCGAAGGCGGCAGCCCAGTCGGGGTGCTTGACCAGTGGGCTGTGTGCGCTGGGGGTGTGGGCGGTCGTGAGCTGATGCACGGCAGCGACCACGTCGGCCGACGGCGACTGGAGATCGGTTGCACCTGAAATCCGGTGCGCGGCGACCTCGGCCCAGATGTCGCCTTGTTCGTAGCGGTCTTGAGCTGCCGCACGCATCAGGGAGTGGCCGAGCAGCAGGCCCAGCTCGCGTCGGTGGTCACGAGCGCCGCGACCGTTCTGGCCGTCGTCGCCGGTCTGGTTGAGGTAACGAAGGATGTAGCGGCTGTCGAGGTGGAACAGTGTGTGGGCTACCTCCATCGCGTCGTCGCCGCCGAAGGCGTGAACTTCGGGCTCGTAGATTGTGACCGCCCACCGCTGAATGGCACGGCGGGCAGTCAGGTCCTCCAGGCGGGCATGCAGTTCACTGACCGCATGGTCGGCGCGCTGCGGTGCGGGCTGAACGCGGAGCCGCCACAGGGGACCTTTACGGGTGAACCACCATCGGTCGATGACGGCATCTCGCTCGGTAGTGTCCAGGAACGGGCCGAGATCGGTGACGGCGACCCGCTCGGCTGCCCGCCAGTTCGGGCACCATAGGCTCACCTGGGTCCATGGGACGGCCGGGTTGGGCTTGCTCATGTCAGGTATCCGTCTTCGCGTGAGGGTCGTCAGCTGATCAGCAGGCATCGCATCCACCGGGTGCTGTCCGCGTGCGTGAGGGAGTGCAGAATCAATGCGACCCCGGCACGACCGTCGATCAATCCAGGAGGAGCAGGGCGGGTGCTGGCCGCGATCCGTATGACGGCGTCGGTCAGCTGCGGCAGCAGGTCCGCCAGCCGCGAAGAGTCGGCGTCGGCTGCCGCGCACCACGCGGTGGCCAGTGTCCCGGACCAGCCGTGGCACAGGCCAAGGCCGGCGAGTCGACCGAGTTGGACGGGATCGGACACGCATCGGGCCAGGGCGTCTTCGGCCAGGTCCTGCCTGGCGCCGTCCCCCGTTGCGAGCGCGGCCAGTTGTTGGGCCCGTGCCAAGCCGGGGGTTCCGTAGCACCAGGAGGGCCGAGCCGGGCCGGATTGAGCAGGTCGGCGCGTACGATGCTCAGACAGGCACACACGTTCGGGCCACCATGGCCCGTGCGATCCGTCCTGCCGCCAGGAGCCCAGCCACTGGCAGATCCGTTGGATCGCGGCGGCGTGGCCGTCGACCATGATGCCCTGCCGGAGGGCGAGGGCCAGCAGCGCGAGCGGGCCCCCGATCCCGTGGGCCATCCCCAAGCTTGCGTATCCGCCCTGGTTGGAGGCTGCGTGCGGGTCGTTGGTCCACCAGCCGGGCACGTCGAGCCCGGCTGCGTCGGCGACGTTCACCGGCTCGGTCAGCCGTACGAGATAGGTGAGGACGTCGCGGACGAGGTCGTGGCGACCGTGGTTTAGCGCGTACGCTCCGAGCCCGGTCAGGCCGCGCACCAGGTCGTATTCGGCTGAGGTCGGCCGGGTTCGTGCGTCCATCCGGACGGTGGCCGCCGCCAGGCGCGTTCGGGTTAGGGCGGTGACGGCGGCGTCGAGCGCCGCCCGGGTCGACGGATAGAGCTCGGCTGGCGCGAAGGTGAGGGCGAAGGCGACTGCGGGCGCGCCGAACCAAAGGCCCGCCCCGCCTGCCGCAGTCAGGTCGTCGCGCGTGGCTGCAGCCAGCCAGTTGTGGGCTGGCGTCCAGTCTGCCAGGCCCGCCCGAGCTCGTGCCGCGTGCAGGACGGCGATCCCGGCTGCGCCTTTGGACAGCGATTGGCCCAGCCAGCGTGGGCTGGTGGCGCTGCGATCATCATCAGCGGGTGGCGGGGGCGGCTCGGCGACGGTGTCGGTCAGACGAGTGGCCGTGGCCAGTTGTCCTGGCCGCGCAACCAGCATGAGCGTACCGATGGGGTGATCTGAAGGTGGCGTCATCTCGACCTCGCCGGCGATGGAGTGGGGCGGCCCGTCCAGGCCAGGGCGACCGCGCGGGCGAGGCGATGGCAGCGCTGTTCGCAGTCGCGGTCGACGCCGTGAGCGCGGACATGATGCAGGTGCAGCAGCGCCCGCAGCGCCGCATCCGCGGAGACGTGCGCGGCGGCAGGGTCGCGGGCCAGCAGTTGGGCGTACGTGGCCGCCGCGTGCCGCCGCGTCCGCCAGGCGGTGAGCACCTCGTCGCTTCGGGTGATCGCTCCCGGCGGGCTGTCCCCGCGATGCATGGGGTCGAGGAAGGCGATCGCCTGGCGCACAACGTCCTGATGGCCTCGGCGGCCGGGATCGGTGCGGGTCTGGGGCACGCGGGTCGTGGGTGCAGCGTGGTCGATCAGCCACCGCATTCCCGTGGTCGTGTCCCCGGTGACCGCGCACACCAGGTCGGCAAGACTCGCTGCGGTGAGCGCCCGACTCGACAGCGCGGGGTGGACGCTTTCGGCGGCCAGGAAGCTCAACTGCGCCACAGCACTGGCCGAATCAGCGGCGAACAACGCCTCTGCGGCGGCAAGGGCGGCGCCGCCGCCGAAGCGGGCGAACTCGGGGACGTGCGTGTCAAGGACGAGGTCACCGATCAAGCCGCGCTGGCGCAGACCCGTCGCCCAGACGCCGAGGGCGGTGACTGCCTGACCGTAGGCGCTCGCGTCGGCCAGGCGCAGCCGTACACGCAGATGCGGGGCAGGATCAGGCTGTCGGCCGCGCAGGTCGCGGTAGCGAAGGAACCACCACACGGGCGGGCGGCCGCACGCAGACAGCAGGTCGGGCAGGTGGCAGGTCACGACGGTGTCGGCGGCGTCTGCGGGCCCGTACAGCTTGGCGAACAGCACCTGCGTGCCGGGGAGGTCGACGTGATCGCGAGCGACCGGTGGAGGAAGGCACGGCTGGGTCACGATGGCCGGGGGCGAGGCGGGAGGTGCTGTAGAGGCCAAGGGGACGACGAGTTCGTGGGCGCGGCCGTTGAGCCAGCCGTAGTCGTCCGGGGTGGCCGCTTCGCGGACAACGAGGTCACCTGCACTGCCGTTCACGTGCGCGCGCAGGACCGCCAGGTCCATCGGCTCGTCAAGGTCCAACCGCAGAAGACGATCATCGGTTCCCACACTTACCCACCTCGGCACGCTGAGGCGGTCACGCACCGTGGCCACCGCCTGGTTCCAGACATCGTCGGAAGCGGCAGCACCGGGCAGGGTGCCATCGGGGATTCGCCAGCGGGCGGGCGACACGATGGTTCGGCGGTAGCGGACGCGGGGCAGGAACGGCAGGCATTCCGCCGCCCCCCAGGTGAACATGGGCACCGCAGCGGTTCTCGCGCGGGCCAGGCCGAGGAGCAGACGCACGATCGGGGGCCAGGTATGCGGCGCGGTCGCGTTGGCTAGGATCGGTTCGATGATCCGCCGCCGCGACAGGGACACCAGGTAGAACTGACCCGCATCTGCGGTGACGGCAAGGTCGTCCAGCCCGATGCAGTCAACGGCGCGGCCTTCGGTGGTGTGAGGGTATTCGGCCATGGTGATCATCGCGGGCAGCACAGGCGGCGCGGTGGCGACGTTCGCCGTACGTCCCTGCTTGGGTGGGAAGGACAGCTGCGCGGCGATGGCATCCTGGACGGCGACCGGCAGGTCGGCGTACTCCTTGAGCATCGCCAGCCGATCAGCGGGCGGCAACACGTCGAGGAACCGGCCGGTCATGGCGACCGCCGACCGGCCGATACCGAGGACCGCCAGGGTGAACGCGCCCTGCGCCAGCGCGGCGGAATCCGCTGCCCGCACATCGACACACAACTCCATATGCGGGGCAGGCTGTCTCGTCGCGTTCCCGGAGAGGCGGTCGATGGTGCAGTCGTCGAATACGATCTCCCACGCGCCGTCCAGTGCCGTCTGCTGAGCCAGGGCCAGCAGGTGTTCATCGCGTCGCGTGAGGCCCGCTCCTGGGCCTGCAGCATGGGCGGGCACGCCGAGCCCGGCGGCGGAATCCGTCAGCAGGCGCACCGGGACCAGGGACCCCACACCGTAGGTGTCCAGGAACATGGCGTGAAAGGCTCGCCACCCCGCATGCCCGTCAGGGTCCGGGACCAGCCGCAGCAGCGCCTCGGCAGCGGTTTGCGCCTCGGCGGCCACCTCTTCGGGAAGCCCCGGGGCCCGGTCAAACCGAAGATCCACCGTGAGCGGCTGGGCGACGGACAGGGCCAGCCGCCGCATACGCGCGCCGACGGTCACGGTCGCGGCCCAGGATCGCCGGGCTGCTGTGGTCAGACGTGCATGGATCTCGCGCAGGTCGTCGACCAGCGGCATCTCCGCGAGCACGTCGGCCGCGTGAGTGTCGAGTTCGGTCAGGACATGAGCCAGACCATCACTGCTGGTGGAGGACGGACGCAGGCTGCTGATCAGAACTCCGGACCTGATCAGCGTGGCCAGCATGTCGTCGATCGCCGTGTCGGGAACGTCGGGCAGATCCGCGGCGAGCTTGTCCAGCAAGGCGTTCACCACGATCGGGATGCGAGCCGCGTCAGCGATCACGTCGAGGAGCGGGCTGTGCCGTACCGAGATCTCAGCTGCGGAGCCGGGTCCTGCTGTGGCACGAGGCTGCCAGGTCACGACCAGCCGGTCACCCCGCAGGACCGTACAGTCGTTGGCAACGACGGGAAGTCGGCGGCGGATCGCGGAGACCGCTTCCAGACAAACGATCATCTCTGCGAGCCAGGCCGCGTCCGCCCGGACACGAACGTGCGAGTGGCCGATGATCGTGTCCGCTGGCGGAAGGTTCGTGAATTGGACAAGAGCGACCCCGGCAAACAGGCCGAAGGGCGTCGCCCGTCCTCGCATGCGCACCAGGTAGCGGGCAAGCGTCCTGGCCAGACGCCGTACCGGTTCGCAGGCGATCTGACGTCCGCCGAGCACCGCCTGCACGCGGGCCGCGACGGTGGGGCTGGCCACGGTGATCGCGTCGGCGATCGAGGGCAGCCTCCACACCTGCCTCACCCACTCGCGCCACTGTCCGGCGACGGTGTCCTCGTCCAGGCCGAGGTCTCCCCCAGGCCAGGGCGGGACCATCACGGTCTCCACGTCGAACACGCTTGCGCGCAGTGTCGCGCCGCCCACGCGCTGGAACCCTGGCGTGCGCATCGCCTGCCACCTCCTTCGCGGATCTGCTCACGATGGTCCGCTGTCGTCCGCGCGAGCGTGCTACGCGGACGACAGCGGGGACGGTCAGCAAAGGTCAGCAGTCGCCTCCAGCCACGGTGTCGCACCCGTTATCGGTGTCGCCCGGGTGGACCTGGGTGGCGGCGCCGACCTCGACGATGGTGACGTCGAGGTCGAGCACGGCTGGCGTCTGAGCAGCCATGAGGGTTCCTCCTGTCATACGGGCTGATGACGATCGCGGGGACCCGTACCGCTGGACGGAACGAACCCCGGCGCTTTCAGCCAACGCCATGCCGACCGGTCGGGAAATTGCCACCTGCTGACAAGTGCGTTGTCACAAGGTCGCTACCGTGAAGGCCCTTGCCTATCGCGCACGCGGTGCTACGTTCCGTGTGTGGAGCCTTCGGCCCGGGACATGATCGCCGCCGAGCTGCGTGCCACAGCCGCCGCATCGGCGTGGACGCCCTGGCAGCTCGTTCAGGCCATCCATGACAAGACCGGCGCACCGACACTTCTCATGGCATGGCGGCTGGCCTCTGGTCAGACCCAGGCCGAGGTAGTGGCCGGTGTCCATGCGCTGGCGGCCGACGACGGGCAGGCGTGCGGCCTCAACGTGCAGAACCTGTCCCGCTACGAGAACGGGCATATCACTCCCGGCGCGTTCTACAAGCGGTACTTCGCGCTGTGGTTCCGCTGTCGGCTGGAACGGCTGGGACTGGCCGACGACGATCCGGTCGCTACTCTGGTGGGGCAGGTTCCGGCAGTTCTGAGTGACCCGGAGGACGATGTGGACCGTCGTGAATTCCTCGGACTGGCCGCTGCGGCGCCGCTCGCGCTCAGCTTGGACCACACACGATCGTTGATGGATGCCAACCTGCGCCGGGTGCTGCCCGCCTCCGACCTTGACCACTGGGCCCAGGTGACCGCCGCCCACGTCGAGTCGTACGGCACGCTTGCGCCTGCCACGCTGCTGGATGCGGTGGGGCCTGATCTCGCCGAGATCGCCCACCTCGCTGAGCGCTACCCCCATCAGCGTGACCTGCACCTGACGGCGGCCCGCATGAGCGGGCTGGTGGGCGCGCTCTACACCGACTTGCAGCACGACGGCCCCGCCCGCAACTGGCTGCACACTGCGGCCCGATATGCCGAACTGTCCGGCGACACCGCCGCCCGCTACTGGATCGCGATGGCCCAGGCCATGTCCGCGTTCTACGCCCCCGCACCGCAGCGCGTGATCGTGATTGCCGACCACGCCCGCGCCACGCTGGGCAAGGCGACGAACGCGCCCGCCGCGCAGTTGAGCGGCTTGGCTGCCCGCGCGCACGCCCGCCTTGGCCGCCAGGACCAGGCCAAAGCAGAGCTGGACGCCGCGCACACCATCGTCGACGGGCTGACCAACGCTGAGCTCAACGAGCCGTTCTTCGGCTTCCCACGCCGCGAGATGATGATGTACTCCTCACAGATCCTCAGCTACATCGGTGACCCCAACGCGTGGGACGAACAGGCCCGAGCGCTCGCTGCCTACCCGGCCGACGACCCCATGGACCGCCCGCTCATTCTGCTGGACCGGGCCCACTACCTTGCCAGACAGGGCAACCCAGCCGAAGCCTCTACGATCGCCGCCAATGCCATCACGGCATTACCCGGTGACATGCGTGTGCCGCTCCTCCTCATCCAGGCTAGGAACCTGGCCGATTCGATGATCCAATACGCACCTCAAGCCGCCGCCACGCTGCGAGAAGCACTCGTTTCCTAAGGGAAGCTGCGCCGTCGCCAGCATGGTCGACGACACCTTCTCTTTCGCGCAGGTTCCGTCGGCGCGTCGTGCGCCTCGACCAGTGTCGGCTCATGCTCCGGCGTGAGCGATCATTGCTCAGCTGATCCGATCGAGGTCTGTCGTCCTTCCCACCTCACCGCCATTGGTGAAATTCGCCCCGAGGTTAGCCAACGTCGACGCCACTGTCCTATATATGATTTTTCACCCACTTGAGCCGCAGAAGACCACTTTTCCCTCAAGTCTCACGAGACCGACAGAGAGGATGGTCGATGGTCGAACTGGGCGTTAGGGGCTGCGACCTCCCTTTTGATGACGTGACACGGCAACTGGCCCTTCAGTCGTAGATCGCCGTGACTCTGGGAGATCCCTGCGTCGGTGGGGGTCTGGCGGTAACCTGCCGGGCTCGGTGACAGGCACGGGCAACGGCTTGGCGACGTCTCCAGCGGGACCAGGCCAGCGCGTGCCGCAGCCGAGCGCTCGGGCTGGGCAAGGGCGTGACCGCAAGGAGAAGGCGACGGATCTCGTAGGTGGAGTACCCCACCGGCTCAACGCGGCTGGAGAGCGTGGAGGTGCTGGTGGTAGAGGGGGCGAGAACCCCTGTGTGGGTGGCGGTGCCGTCGCCGTCGCAGTGGAGATCGTCCTGGGTCACGGCGGTGGCGGCCTGTTGGACGGCGAGGAACGCGGCGGCCAACTGGGCCAGGGTGATGTGCCGGTACCAGCCGTGGTGGGAACGGACCTCGTAGTCGGCCAGGCCGCAGGCGGATTTGCCGAGCTTGATGGCTTCTTCCACCCGCCACCGGGCGCCGGGTAGGAGAACCAGTTCCTCGACGGGTGTGCCGGGTGGCCCCCAGGCCAGGTAGTAGTCGCGGTCGGTCGGGGTCTGCGGGCGACGCCGAGCGATCACCCAGCGGGCCCAGCAGCCGGGGTCGGCGGCGGCCCGCCGGTCATCGGCGCCGATAGCGGCCTGCGGGTCGGGCAGGCGGCGGACCCACCACTGCCAGGTACGGGTGTCCCGCTGGGACGGCCCAGCCGGCAGGCGCAACCAGTCGCTTCTGCGGCGATTCGGGCGAGGAGGCGGGCCACGTGCCGAAAACCCGGCCGATCCAGCACTTTCTGGTTGGCCTGGATGGTCACCGCGTAGGGCAGGCCACACTCTTCCAGGTAGGAGCGGAAGGCGCCGTCACGGCCGTAGACCTCATCGGCGGCCACACACGGCCGGGCGGCAGTTCGGGCAGAACGCGGTTGATCATCTGCTCGGCCAGGCGCGGTTTGGTGGCGAACACGCGCTCGCCGGGGACGTGCGCGCCCGCGCATCGGTCCCGATCCTGGGTCCACTCCTTGGGCAGGTACAGCTCACGGTCGATCATGGCTTGCCCGGCTGCGGTGGCCCAGGCCGCCATCACCCCGATCTGGCAGTTGACCACAGCGCCCCCCACAGCGCCCCCGGTGCCGTGTACTGGCGGGCCACTCCGGCCGAGCTGCGGCTCCGCTTCTCAAACCCTGTCTCGTCGATCACCCGGACCCGCGCCCGGCATCGCCAGCCCATCCAGCACGTAACGGCGCACGAAATCCCGCAGCGCGTCGGGCTCCCACACCGCTCGCGACAGCAGGTGTTGCAGCCCCCAGGCGTGCTCGTCGCCGACGTACTCGGCCAACTGCCAGCCGTTCTTACGCGAGATCGGCCCCAGCAATCCCCGGACGAAGTCAGCCGCCCGACGCCGCACCTCCACCCGCGGGAAGATCTCACCCACCTCGACCAGCAGATTCTCCAACTGATCCGACCACTCCTCGGCCCACTGCTGATCAGTGACGACCGAGCCAATCTCCATCATCGGTGCACGCGTACCCGCATGATCTACCTGGCCCAGCAGCGGCAAGAACTACCGCAAAGGTGAGAATCTACGACTGAAGGATCGGAGGACTATATGATAGTTGGTCAGTATGGATTAGAGATAGGTGAGGAAGTGCCGTGAGCCCAAGGTCTGGAGGCGAGGCCGATAAGTTCGGTAATCGCTATGAAGGGGCCTGGACGGTACGGCACCTCCTTTTCGTGCTTGCTGGAAGGGCAGAGTCAGTCACCGTCGAAGACTTCGGCGACTTGGCCCAAGGTGTGGAGTTCACCTACCGCCGTCAAGATATGGTTGAGGTTCATCAACTTAAGCGCCAAAATGGCAGGGCAAATAGCTGGACCGTCAAGGCTCTTCAGGATAAGGGCATTTGGCAGAATGTTCAGGGCCATGTCGAGGCTGGTAGAAGGTTTCAATTCATCTCTATCCTGCCCGCCGTGACGCTCCAGAGTCTCGCTGACCGAGCAAGGCGTGCAGAAAATGCAGATGTCTTCGTCAAGGATTGGCTAACGAACAAAGACCTTCGCGACGCTTTTGCCGACCTGTGCTCACCCACTATCTTCGGGGCGGCTGAGGTTGCCTGGAGGGTGCTTCGCGGCTTCTGGATTGACTGGCCGAGTGAGCGTGACATCGTGGAGACGAATTCGGCACTTGCTGAGTTGCAGTTGGAGGGTGCAGCGGGCGCTCTTGCTGCCGTTGGCTTAGGCGATCTGATCGTCAACAATTTAGGTGTCCGTCTCGACACAGCCAAGATCGAAGCCGAGTTGGACAGGTACGGGCTCCACAGAACCAATGTCCGGCGTCAAAGCACCATCGCAGAGCGGGTCAAGTCTATTAGCGCTGGGTGGGCTTCGAGTATTGAGCGTGAACTGCTTCGGCCCGCCATAGCCCGTGCGGAAGCGGCGCAACTCGTCGACTCGCTGCACGAAGATGGCCTCTTTCTGCTGACGGGGTCAGCAGGTGGTGGCAAAACCGCCGTCCTCAATCAGGCATTTCGGGCACTTCTGGCGACAGTAACCCCTGTTCTTGGCTTCCGCCTCGACCGTCTTGACTCCTTCTCGACAACAACTGAACTGGGCAACAGGGTCGGCCTGGAAGTCTCACCCGTGGCTGCCCTTGCAACTGTGGCGGGAGACCGTCCTTGCGTTCTCATCGTTGATCAGCTCGATGCCGTTAGCCTTGCTTCTGGGCGGATGCCGCGAAACTTCGATGCCGTAGCGAACGTGGTTCGTGAGGCGTCGGTGTTTCCGAACATGCGCGTCATTCTTGCTTGCCGAAAGTTCGATGTGGAGAACGACTACCGAATTCGGGAGCTGGTTAGTGACAGGCGGTGCAAGCGTATAGAGGTTGCAGACCTTTCGAACGCACAAGCATCCGAAGCGGTCACAGCTATGGGATTGGACGCATCGGCTCTCAGTCCACACCAGCAGAAGCTCCTTCGTTCTCCCCTGAATCTAGTATTGCTAAACGGTATTGCCGATAGCGTCGAAGCTCTCTCATTTCAGACTACGAAGCATCTGTTTGATGCCTTCTGGCAGCGCAAACTCTCCGATTGCCTCCAGAGGCGACAGTCCATACGCTTTTACGAGGTCATCTCAACTCTCGCGGAAGCCATTAGTGCGCGTCAGCGCCTTTCGGTCCCCGCCACAGCGTTTGACGTAGGAGACCTGTCAGTCGATGCGGATGTCCTTGTTTCAGAGCATATCTTGGTTCGTGACGGTCAGCAGATCGCTTTCTTCCACGAGAGTTTCTTCGACTATGCCTTTGCTCGGGGCTGGATCGAGCGTAATCAGACGCTGGTCGAATTCCTGACCAGCGGGGAACAGGAACTTTTCCGGCGAGCGCAGGTCAGACAGATCATGAGTCACCTGCGAGAGCTTGAGCCTGGTCGCTTCGCCGCAGAGGTTGAAGGGGTACTCGCCAATCCGAATATCCGCTACCATATCAAGGACGTTGTGATTGCCCTAGTCGCCGAGTTGGCCGAACCGACGACGCGCGAATGGGAGATGGTAGCTAACGTCCTGGAAGCGCACCCTACCTTTGAGGATCGCTTGTGGCACTCGCTTTGCGGAGCCGGCTGGTTCGAACGCCTAGATGCTGAAGGCTTTATCGAGGAGTGGCTAGCCGGGACCGATGCGACAAACCAGTCGCGAGCCCTCGACGTCATGGTCGGCGCAGCGAAGCATGACCCAGACCGTCTAGCTCAGATTCTGCAACCCCATGCCACCCATGTTGCTTACCCCAACTGGCTCCAATGGGTCGTCCGGTTTGCGGATGTGCACGAGAGCCGGCCGCTATTTGACCTGCTCCTAGGCGCTGTACGCAGCGGTAAGTACCAAGGTGCGGAGCGCGAACTGTGGCTCTCAACCCATGACCTAGGCGAGCATCAACCAGCATGGGCTGTGGAATTGCTAGCCGCGCATCTTGTTGATCGTCCCGACGCTTTGACTCTGGATGATAGCGGCAAGGTTGCTGCACTTTTTGATAGGGACCATAGCGCAATCAAGCTGGTGCAACTCGGAGCTGTTGGCGCTCCGCAACTCTTCTGCGATCTCATTATTCTGTACATGCTGCAAGTGATGGCTGCCACGGCATACGAAAGTAACTATGAACGGCCATTGCTAGACAGGCACTTCCACTTTCGTTATCCGAACAACAGTCCACACGAGTTGGAAGATGCGCTGCTGGTTGGCGCCGCCACAGCCATCCACCTTGCAGTGGAGCATGATCCAGTTGAGGCTCGATCGACCCTAGAAGCTCTTGCTGCCGATCCCCATGAGGCTGCGCAGTGGCTCTTGTACGTGGGTCTGCGTACCGCGGGCGAGACCTTCGCGCAGTTGGCGGTAGATCTCATGCTCGAAGGTACTCATCGGTTCATGAGTGGGTACGCTTCGAATTCGGTGTGGGCTGCCCGCCAGGTCATCCAGGCTACGAGCCGATTTGTAACCGAGGAGTCATTCCGACAGCTTGAAGCGGCCATCTTGGCCCTTCGCTTTCCTTGGGAGAAGCAGCGTCCAGGCTGGTACATGTTCAACCTGCTGTCAGCGATGAATGAAGCTCGTCTCTCGGAGGTAGGCCGACGTCGCCTTGGCGAGCTACGAAGAATGGCAGGCATGGCACAACCACCCGAACCAGAAGGCGTAACCGGAGGTTTCATAGGTCCACCGATTTCTCGCGATTCCGCTGAGCGTATGAACGACGATCAGTGGTTGGGTGCAATGGCCAAGCACAACAGCGAGAAGACGGATTGGCAGACGTTCACAGGCGGTGCACAAGAGCAATCTCAAGTACTTAAAGACCAGACGACAAGAGACCCAGGTAGATTCGCGCGCCTGGCGCTCCGATTCACCAAGAGTACTCATTCGGCATACGGCGACGCCATCCTCCTTGGATTGGCCGAGGCGGAAGTGCTCACAGACCCCACTGCGGTCTTTGATGCCGTCCGACACATTGCCTCTATCGGACAATCGGCAAACGACCGATGGTTGGGCTTTGCGCTCCGAAAGTATCTCAAGGTCGTCCCGCATGATCTCGTGGAGATCGTCATCGATCGGTCGGTCAATGCCGCTAATCCTGCTGACAGCAACTTGACGGTTCGGCGGTCTGGGCGTGAGCACAAGGGTGGTGAGGACCTTTACTTATCCGGGATGAACACGGCGCGTGGCAGCGCAGTCGAGATCCTGGGCGATTTCCTTGTCTATGATGCGGACGGCTCCCGGACAGCCTTGGTGCTGCCCGTACTTGACCGGATGGCTGCTGACCCTTCTATCGCTGTGCGTTCCTGCGCGGCCCATCTCATCCATGCCACTATGCGCCACGCGCGACCGGAAGCGTTGAAAGCCTTCGCCCAGCTTATTAATGCAGACGACATGCTGTTGGCGACGCATAAAGTCACGCGATTGATTGCGCACCTTGGGTATGAAGATCCCGACACTGCGAAACCTGTAATCGAACGAATGATTAGATCGCCAATCTTCGAAACCCGACAGGCTGGGGGTCAGTTGGCTGCGCTAGCTGCGATGCAGTGGGGGATGTCGGACTTGCTTGACTCTGTCCTTGCTTTCGATGACGTCGCTCTTCGCAAGGGAGCAGCAAGTGTATGCGCTCATCGGCTCCCTAATACGTCTGACGCAGCAGTCGCACAGCGAGGGCTTGAGCAGTTCATACACGATCCTCAAGAGGATGTGCAGCGGGCCGCAGCCGAAGTTGCAGGAGCCTTGCGGGGTGAACGGCTTCGTGCTTTTAAGGAGCCGCTTACAAGTCTTATCTCGTCCCCTGCTTTTACTCATGCTCTGCCGCAACTGCTTATTACCCTAGAGCGTGCACCAGACAGGGTAGATGACCTGGTATTGAAGTGCTCGCAACGTTTTATTGATATGTTTGGTGCTGACTCTGGGGATGTCCGGACCGGTGCCGCAGGCGATGCGCGACACGTTGGTGAACTGCTAGTTCGGGCATATGCTCAAGCAATGTCAAAGAATAACCGATCTGCAGTCTTGGACTTGCTGGATCAGTTGCTTGCAATTGGTGCGTACGGCATTGCAGAAGTAGTGGGTGAGTCAGAGCGGTGAGCTGACATCTCGTTGTGGAAGAGCTCAGGCCACGCGTACCTGGCGAGGCAGAGATCCGGCTGCTGTTCTGTTCGACCCGACGCGGGAGGCGATCGTACTGGTCGCGGGAGATAAGGCCGGGGAATGGAATCGGTGGTACCGCACCGCGATCCCCCTGGCGGAGGAACGCTACGCCGCCTACCGCGAGGACGATGAGCGAGTTCGTGAAATGGTCCGACACCAAGACCAAGATCCGTGACGTTGACCCCGGCTGGGACTCTCCCAAGCGAGTCGCCGCCCGGGAAACCAGCCGCGGGCAACTGCGGGCAGAGCTACGCGGCGCCAACTCGCCGAAATGCGCAAGCGTCTGGGTGTCCCCCAGAAGCTCCTCGGCGAACGGATGGGCATCTCTCAGGCACGCGTATCCCAAATCGAGCACGGCCAGATCGGTACATGGAGTGATCCATGGTCGGCCGGTGCTCGCATCAGGATCCGACGACGGCCTGGTGAGGATCACTGATGCCGCTTTGGGTGATGAGTCGGTCATGCTCACGGCGCATCGCTCTCCGATCCGTGCTCTGGCCGTCGTGGATGTGGCGGAGACGCTTACGCTGGTCAGCGCCGGTGACGAAGGGCTCCAGGCGGTCACCTTTCCCACGCCCTTCTCGGGCTGATCGCGGCGTGAGGGACCTAGGGCCTACCCGAAATGTGTCGGCCCGGTCCTGTAGATCCGCGAGGAAGAGCGCGATGTGCTCCGCCGTCGTGGGCACCCGGTGCGGTACGGCCCTTCAGTTTTCCGCCAGCGAGACGGACCTGGACGGGCAGGCGCGGACGGCCTCCCGCACCACCGTCTGGGCCGAGTCGTCCAGGGTGTCGACCAGAACCATGGCGGTGCCGTCGTCGCTCTGGTCGAAGACCTCCGGCGCGATGAGCACGCACTGGCCAGCGCCGATGCAGCGCGTGGCGTTCACATTGACACGCATGACCTTCCTCATCCTGTCGGGGGCGTGCAGGTCCATCACCAACGGACCGGTAGCGCGTGCAGCCCGAACAGCACGCCGTCGTACTTGAACGGCAGGTCCTCGACCGCCTGATCGAGCTCAAGGGTGGGAATCCGCCGGAACAGGGTCCCGAAGACGGTGTCCATCTCGATCCTGACGAGGTTCTGCCCGAGACACTGGTGCACGCCGTACCCGAACGCGACGTGGTGGCGGGCCGAGCGGCTCGGGTCGAACTGCTCGGCGTGCCCGAACGTGCCCTCGTCGTGGTTGGCGGAGGCGCCGAGCGGCACGATGCCCTCGCCGGCCCTGATGAGCTGCCCGCCGATCTCGACGTCCTCCACCGCCACGCGCAGTGCCACCCGGTCGGCCACGGACAGGTAGCGCAGCACCTCCTCGACCACTCCGGGCGCGTTGATCCATTGCCGGTTCAGCAGCAGCATGACCACGCCGAGCGCGATGTTGTTCGCCGTCGTCTCGTGCCCGGCGATCAGCAGCAGCAGGGCGACGCCGGAGATCTCCTTGGGGGTCAGCACCCCGGCACGCAGCAATCGGCTGGTCAGATCCCTGCCGGGGAAGCGCTGCTTCATGGCGATCAGCTTGTTGATGTAGAGCAGCAGGTCCTGGGCCGCGGCATCGCGTTCGTCGTCGGTCGACGTGAAGGTCACCAGAATCTGCGTCCTGGATTCGAAAAGCTCGCGGTCCGTGCGCGGCACGCCGAGCAGTTCGCAGATGATCAGCGACGGCACCGGCAGCGCGAACGCGGCCACCAGGTCGGCGGTGGTGCCACCGGCGAGCATGGCGTCGATGCGGCCGTCGACGATCCGCTGGACCGCCGGGCGCAGCTCGCCCACCCGCCGTACGGTGAACTCCGGGATCAGCGCCTTGCGGAACCGGGTGTGGTCCGGCGGGTCGTAGGCGACGAACCAACCGGGGATCTGGTCGGGGTGCGGCACCGTCCCGTTGCGCCCGATGGTCGGAAACCCCGGGTGCGTGGGGCTGGCGCTGATCCGCGGGTCGGTGAGCACGGTGCGTACATCCTCGTGGCGCGTGACCAGCCACACGGTGCTGCCGTTGGGCAGCGCCGACTTGACCAGGCCCGGGCGCGCCCGCAGTTCGGCGTACTCGTCCGGGGGAGAGAGTTGCCCGCGCCGTCGCGTCGGGAACTCGATGGAGATCGGATCGCTAGTTGGCATGCTGTCGCCACGTCCTTCGGCAGGTCCTGTCAGATCATTTCAGCGCCGGACTGCCCAGGATCAGATCGGCGGCGGCGTGGACGCCCCCCGCCTCTCGCATCGCCTTGGCGAAATGCTCGGCGCGTTCACGGAATGTGGGGTTGTCGAGGACTCGGGTGATCTTGCCGAGCCAGTCTTCGACATCGATGGTCTGCGGGTCGTCCACGGTGAGGCTGACCCCGCTGTCCACGCCGCGTATCGCCTGGTCGTAGCAGTCGACCCAGAGCGGCCGGATGACCTGCGGCTTGCCGAAGTACAGTCCCTCGTGGAACGCGTTTCCGCCAGCGTGGTTGACGAAGAGCTTGACGTTGGGATGGGCCAGCACATCGAGCTGAGAGGGGACCCAGCTCTCGATCCTGAGGTTCTGCGGCAACTCCTCGCTCGGCGGCAGCAGGTGTTGCTGCTCCTTCGGGAGCTTCCACAGCACGGAGTGCCGGCCGTCCAACCGGCGGGCGATCTCCGTCACCGCGTGGACTTCGGGGCCGGTCAGCCGGGTGATCGTGCCGAATGCCATGAAGACGACGGAGGGGTTGGCGTCCAGCCACTTCGACAGGTCATGGTCGCCCGGCGCCTCCGGTAGCGGCGGGATGACCGCGCCAACCAGGTGGACGTTCTCGGGCATGGGGATCGGATAGTCCAGTCCGGGCACTGTGCAGCACACGACGGCCTCGGCGAAATCGGTTTTGGCCGTTGGGCGGAGTACCTCCGCTGGAAGCTGCAACTCCTTCACGGTGGTCAGGACGTGACGAACGATCTTCAGCATCTTCGGGTGCAGGAACATCAGCTTGGCCCGGGTCTTGAAATAGGAGTTGTAGACCCGCTGCTGGAACGACATGTTCAGGGACAGCCCGGAGTGCATCATCGGGTACCCGCGCGGCGCCGCCGCCGCGAGCAGATTGCTCGGCAGGAATGGCGAGATGAGGATGAACGGGATCTTCAGTTTGACGGCCACCGTGATCGCGATGGGGTTCACGGTGTCGAAGACCATGAGGGCGGGCTTGATCTCGTCGACCAGGGCCTCGACCACCGGGTACTTCTGCTGCGTCGGCACCGGACTGAACACCTGCCGCACCACCGCGTGGTGCGCCTTCCACCGGGACCGCTGGGTGACCTTGCGGTACACCTCGTCGTCCCAACTGTTGGGGGTGATCTCCGGGATGGGGTCACCGAGGGAGACGAAGGTGATGCCGCTTCCCTCGTCGATCTTCTCGATGTCCGCCTTGTACTCCGCTTCCGCTGCGAACCACAGGTCTTCCGCGCCCCGCCGGGCCAGTTCGGCGGCGATGACACGCAACGGATTGAAAATCCCGTGCCCCGTGGAGCTGAGGAACAGCACCCGCTTGCGGCTCTCGTTCATCGTGCACACCTCCATGGCGGGAGCCGGACCGCCGAAAAGTCGGTGACACGCCGGCGTCTGTTCCGGTGGCGGATCCGTCATCGCCGCGAACGTCTTTACGTGGCCGGACGTCGGCGTGCCCGCAAGGTACCGCGATGAAATTAGGGGGATCACTAGTTTCCCGGGGACCTGGCCTGGTGGGTGCCGCCGGCTGGGCGAGCCGTGCAAAGACTAGGCGTTTGCCGGGTCGCCACCGGGTTCACTTCTCCAACGGATGGCATGCTCGGCGACTTCTTCCTGCGAGGTCCGGCCGGGTTCCCCTCCCCTTGGCCGCCTCGCTCGATGCACGGAGGTTGTGATGGATACGCCCAGTGAGCAGGTGGTTCAGGCGCTCCGGACGTCCATGAAGGAGGCGGAACGGCTGCGGCGCCAGTACCAGAAGCTGGTCGCGGTCACCACCGAGCCGATCGCCATCGTGGCGATGAGCTGCCGGTTCCCCGGCGGTCTTGCCTCGCCTGAGGATCTGTGGCGGCTCGTCGCCGAAGGCGGGGACGCCATTTCGGGCTTTCCAACCGATCGCGACTGGGATCTCGACCAGCTGTCCGATCGTGATTCCGATGGCCGGGCGCGAACCGACACGCGCGAGGGCGGTTTCATCCACGACGTCGCGGGCTTCGACCCCGGGTTCTTCGGTATCTCGCCGCGTGAGGCGCTGGGGATGGATCCGCAGCAGCGGCTGCTGCTTGAGGTGTCGTGGGAGGCCGTCGAGCGGGCCGGGATCGACGCCGCCCGGCTGCGCGGCAGCCGTACCGGGGTCTTCGTCGGGATGAGCGGGCAGGACTACTCCTACCTGATGGTGAACTCGCTGGCCGACCTCGAGGGCAACGTCGGGACCGGCCTGGGCGCGGGCGCGGCCTCCGGCCGGCTTTCGTACACCCTGGGGTTGGAGGGCCCGGCGGTGACGGTGGACACGGCGTGTTCGTCGTCGCTGGTGGCGATGCACCTGGCGGTGCAGGCGCTGCGAGCGGGGGAGTGCTCGCTGGCGCTGGCGGGCGGGGCGACCGTGATGGCCACCCCAGGCGCGTTCGTGGAGTTCTCCCGCCAGGGTGGGCTGGCCCCGGACGGCCGGTGCAAGGCCTTCGCCGACGCGGCGGACGGCACGGGCTGGTCCGAGGGTGTGGGCATGCTGCTGCTGGAGCGGTTGTCGGACGCTCAGCGCAACGGCCGTCAGGTCCTGGCGGTCCTGCGCGGGTCAGCGGTGAACCAGGACGGCGCCTCCAACGGCTTCACAGCGCCGAACGGTCCGTCGCAGCAGCGGGTGATCCGGCAGGCACTGGGCAGCGCCGGGCTGACTCCCGCCGGCGTGGACGTGGTGGAGGGTCACGGTACGGGTACCACGCTAGGTGATCCGATCGAGGCGCAGGCGCTGCTGGCCACCTATGGTCAGGATCGGGATCGGCCGCTGCTGCTGGGGTCGATCAAGTCGAACATCGGGCACACCCAGGCCGCCGCCGGCATGGCCGGTGTGATCAAGATGGTCATGGCTCTCCGGCATGGGGTGCTGCCCAAGACGTTGCACGTGGACGGGCCGTCCTCGCACGTGGACTGGTCGGCGGGCGCGGTGGAACTGCTGGCCGAAGCCAGGCCCTGGCCTCAGGTGGAGCGGCCGTGGCGGGCCGGGGTGTCCTCATTCGGGCTTACCGGCACCAACGCCCACGTGATCATCGAGCAGGCGCCGGAGAACGCGGGAGCGGAGGACCCGGGCCCGGCGGCTGCGACTGGCGGCGTGACGCCCGTGCTGGTGTCGGGCCGTACGGAGGAGGCGCTGCGGGCGCAGGCCGAGCGGCTGGCGTCGTTCGCCGGCGCCGAGCCTGAGCTGGCGCTGGCCGACATGGCTCTTTCTCTCGTCACGACGCGATCGGTCTTCGAGCACCGGGCGGCCGTGCTGGCCAGTGATCGCGAGGATGCCGTGGCTGGGCTACGGGCCCTGGCCGAGGGGCGGCCGGGCGCGGGCGTCGTGGTGGGGCGGAGCGGGCAGCGGGGCAAGCTCGCATTCCTGTTCACCGGTCAGGGGAGTCAGCGGGCGGGGATGGGCCGGGAGTTGTACGACCGGTTCCCGGTGTTCGCCCGGGCGTTGGATGAGGTGATCGGCGAGTTCGACCCCTTGATGGATGGATCGTTGCGTGACGTCTTGTTTGCCGAGACGGAGTTGCTGGATCAGACGGGGTGGGCGCAGCCGGCGTTGTTCGCGGTGGAGACGGCGTTGTTCCGGCTGGTGGAGTCGTGGGGTGTGCGGCCGGATGTGCTGGCCGGTCATTCGATCGGGGAGATCACCGCCGCTCACGTGGCCGGGGTGCTCTCGCTGAGCGATGCGTGTGCGCTGGTGGCGGCCCGGGCGCGGTTGATGCAGGCGCTCCCCGAGGGTGGGGCGATGGTCGCGGTCCAGGCGTCCGAGGACCAGGTTGCCGACCTGCTGGCCGGGCGTGAGGGTGAGGTGTCGGTCGCGGCGGTCAATGGTCCTGCCTCGCTGGTGGTTTCCGGGGTCGAGGAGGCGGTGCTTGAGGTGGCCGCCGCGCTGGAATCCCAGGGGGTCAGGACACGCCGGTTGCGGGTCTCGCATGCGTTCCATTCGCCGTTGATGGATCCGATGCTGGCGGACTTCCGTGCGGTGGCCGGGACGCTCACCTACAACCCGCCGCAGATTCCGGTGGTGTCCACCCTGACCGGGGAGACGGCCACGGCGGATCAGTTGGGCTCGCCGGGTTACTGGATGGAGCAGGTCCGTGGCGCGGTCCGTTTCGGCGACGCGGTGCGCGCTCTGCACGCTCAAGGTGTGCAGGCCTATCTGGAACTCGGCCCCGATGGGGTGCTGACCGCCATGACTCAGGACGTCCTCGCCGCTCACCCGGATCAGTCCGTCGCGGACTTGGCGGCGGATGCGGTAGCGGTACCGGTGCTGCGCAGGGACCGCGACGAGGAGTCCGCGGTCATGGCGGCGCTGGCGCACCTGCATGTGCATGGCGTGGTGGTGGATTGGCGGGCGGTGCTGCCGGGCGGGCGCCGGGTGGAGTTGCCGACATACGCCTTCCAGCGTCAACGGCTCTGGCCTGATGGGGCAGGTTCGCGGCTGGGGAACGTCGCTGCGGCGGGCCTTGCCGCCGCAGGGCACCCGCTGCTGGGTGCGGCGGTGGGGCTGGCCGGTGCGGATGGGGTGTTGCTGACCGGCAGGTTGTCGCTCCGGTCGCATCCGTGGCTGGCGGATTACGCGGTGATGGGTTCGGCGGTGGTGCCGGGCTCGGCATTCGTGGAGCTGGCTGTGCGGGCGGGCGATCAGGTCGGCTGCGATGTGGTGGAAGAGCTGACGCTCATCGCGCCGCTGGTGCTGGGTGAGCGGGACGCGGTCGCGGTTCAGGTGTGGGTGGGGGCGCCCGATGAGTCCGGCCGGCGTGAGCTGGGCGTCTATGCCCGGCCGGCCGAGGCCGCCGATGAGGAGTCGTGGATTCGGCACGCCACCGGTGTGCTGACGGATGGCGGTCGGGTGGCCGAGGCGTTCGACGCGACGGTGTGGCCGCCGGAGGGTGCGTCCGCGATCGAGCTGGATGGACTGTACGAGCGGCTGGACGCGAGCGGGTTGAGTTACGGTCCTGTGTTCCAGGGCCTGAAGGCGGCTTGGCGTGGTGCCGGTGGCGAGGTGTTCGCCGAGGTCGTGTTACCAGGGCAGGTGGAGTCGAGCGCGGGTTCGTTCGGGGTGCATCCGGCGTTGCTCGACGCGGCGCTGCACGCGCTGCCGTTCGCCGGTCTGGGGGATTTCGAGGGCGGTTGGGCGCCGTTCTCCTGGGGTGGCGTGTGCCTGCACGCGAGTGGTGCGTCGCTGTTGCGGGTGCGGCTGGCCAGGACGGGCGAGGATTCGGTGTCGGTGCTCGCGATGGACGCCGCCGGGGAACCGGTGCTGTCGGTGCGGTCGCTGGTGCTACGCGCGATCTCGTCCACCTGGTTCGCCGCTGCCGGTGGCAGCCGTGGGGTGGAGCGGAATGCGCTGTTCGAGGTGGAGTGGACGCCGCTGAAGGAGCTCCCGGCGGCCGAGCCCGTGCCGGTGGCGGCGCTGGGCCTGAACTTTCTGGGTGTGGCCGGGGTTGCACCGCCTGTGGTGGTGATGGAGGCGGTCTCGGATCCGGCGGCTGGGGTGGTGGAGTCGGCGCACGTGCTGACCGCCCGGGTCCTGGAGGTCGTGCAGGAGTGGCTGGCGGATGAGCGGTTCGCCGATTCGCGGCTGGTGTTCCTCACTCGGGGTGCGGTTGCCGCGGATGGGGTCGCGGATCTGCCGGCTTCCGCGGTGTGGGGCCTTGTCAGCAGCGCCCAGTCGGAGAATCCGGGCCGGTTCGTGCTGGTCGATGTGGACGAGCAGGAGATCTCCGCGTCGGTGCTGGCCGGGGTGCTGGCGTCGGGTGAGCCGCAGGTGGCGGTGCGCGGTGGTGAGGTGCGGGTGGCCCGGCTGGCGCGGGTGGTGCCCGGTCCCGAGGTCGAACGGCCGTGGGATCCGGACGGGACGGTGTTGATCACTGGTGGGATCGGTGGTCTGGGTGCGCTGTTCGCCCGGTATGTGGTGGCCGAACGGGGTGTTCGGCATCTGCTGCTGGTCAGCCGCCGGGGGTTGGAGGCTCCGGGTGCGGTGGAGTTGCAGGCCGAGCTGATCGCGTACGGCGTCGAGGTGACGGTCGCGGCTTGCGATGTGGCCGATCGGGATCAGGCGGCGGCGTTGCTGGCTCTGGTGCCGGCTGAGCATCCGTTGACCGCGGTGATTCACGCCGCCGGTGTGCTGGCCGATGGGACCATTCCGTCGCTGTCGGCGGAGCGGCTGGAGAGCGTGTTGCGGCCGAAGGTGGACGCGGCCTGGCATTTGCACGAGCTCACTCGTGACGGCGACTTGGCCGCGTTCATCATGTTCTCGTCGGTGGCGGGGACGTTCGGTGGCGCGGGCCAGGCCAATTACGCGGCGGCGAACGCGTTCCTGGACGCGCTGGCCGAGTATCGGCGGGCCGAGGGACAGGCCGGGTTGTCGCTGGCGTGGGGCCCGTGGGCGCAGGACAGCGGGATGACCGGCGCGCTGGGCGAGGCCGATATGCGGCGGATCGCGCGAGCCGGGATGTTGTCGTTGCTGGCGGCGCAGGGGTTGGCGCTGTTCGACGCGGCGGGTGCGGTGGGTCGTGCGGTGGTCGTGGCGGCGCGGTTCGACGTGTCGGCGGTGCGGGGGCAGGGGTGGGTGCCGCATCTGCTGCAGGGGCTGGTGCGAGGCGTACGCCGGTCGGCGGCGTCGGCGGGGGCCGACGGGGCGCTCCTTCGGCGATTGGCCGGCCTGGGCCAGGCCGATCGGACGCGGCTGCTGGTCGAGCTGGTACGCACCGAGGTGGCCATGGTCTTGGGCCATGTTTCGCCCGCCACCCTGGAGATGAGACGGGAGTTCCGCGAGCTGGGTTTCGACTCGCTGACCGCGGTGGAGTTGCGTAACCGGCTGAACAGTGCGACGGGGTTGCGGTTGCCGTCCACGCTGGTGTTCGACTATCCGACACCGGTCGTGCTGGCGGACTTCCTGCTGGACGAACTGCTCGGCCGGCACGCCGACGTGATCAGTCCGCCCCCTCTCGCATCGGTCGAGGACGATCCGATCGCCATCGTGTCGATGGCGTGCCGCTATCCGGGCGGAGTGAGCTCTCCAGAAGACATGTGGCGGCTGGTCGTCGAGGGCGGGGACGGGATCAGCGGGTTCCCGACCTCTCGTGGCTGGGATCTGGGGGAGTTGTACAGCCCCGATCGGTCGCGCCGGGGGACCAGTTATGTGCGTGAGGGCGGGTTCCTGCACGAGGCGGGGGAGTTCGATCCGGGGTTCTTCGGTATTTCGCCGCGTGAGGCTTTGGCGATGGATCCGCAGCAGCGGTTGCTGCTGGAGGTGTCGTGGGAGGCGGTCGAGCGGGCCGGGATCGACCCGGTCTCACTGCGCGGCAGCCGTACCGGCGTGTTCGCCGGCGTCACGTATCACGACTACGCGTCCAGCGCGGAATTCCCGCTGGATGTGATGAGCTTCTTCGGCACCGGCAACGCCGGAAGCGTCCTGTCGGGCCGGATCTCCTACACGCTGGGCCTGGAGGGTCCGGCGATGACGGTGGACACCGCCTGTTCGTCGTCTCTGGTCACCATGCATCTGGCCGCGCAGGCGCTGCGCTTGGGCGAGTGCGGTCTAGCGCTGGCCGGTGGTGTGACCGTGATGGCCACGCCGGGTGCGTTCATCGACTTCAGTGAGCAGGGCGGGCTGGCTCCTGACGGGCGGTGCAAGTCCTTCGCCGACGCGGCCGACGGCACGAGCTGGGCCGAGGGCGTGGGTGTGGTGGTGCTGGAGCGCTTGTCGGACGCGCGGCGAAACGGCCACCGGATCCTGGCCGTGCTGCGCGGGTCGGCGGTGAACCAGGACGGCGCGTCCAACGGTCTGACGGCGCCGAACGGCCCGTCGCAGCAGCGGGTGATCCGGCAGGCGCTGGCCGACGCCGGTCTGTCGCCGTCCGAGGTGGACGTGGTCGAGGCGCACGGCACCGGTACGACGCTGGGTGACCCGATCGAGGCGCAGGCGCTGCTGGCCACCTATGGGCAGGACCGGCCGGAGGACCGGCCGCTGCTGCTTGGGTCGATCAAGTCGAACATCGGCCACACCCAGGCGGCGGCGGGCGTGGCAGGCGTGATCAAGATGGTCCTGGCCATGGACCATGGCGTGCTGCCCAAGACGTTGTATGTGGATGCGCCGTCCTCGCATGTGGACTGGTCGGCGGGCGCGGTGGAACTGCTGACCGAGCAGCGGGCCTGGCCGCAGGTGGAGCGGCCGTGGCGGGCCGGAGTGTCGTCGTTCGGGATCAGCGGCACCAACGCCCACGTGATCATCGAGCAGGGCGACCCCCAGGAGGCTCCGCGGATCGCGGCGGAGCCGGGTGTGCTGCCGGTGCTGGTGTCGGGCCGTACCGCAGGGGCGCTGCGGGCGCAGGCCGGGCAACTGGCCTCGCATGTGGAGGGCCACCGCGAGGTGGCGCTGGCCGATACGGCGTTCGCGCTGGCCACGACGCGGTCGGCGTTCGAGCATCGCGCGGTGGTGCTGGCGAGCGACCGCGAGAGTGCGCTGGCCGGGCTGGGCGCGCTGGCCGAGGACCTGCCGGGCGCGGGTGTGGTGCGCGGGACGGCCGAGGCCGAGCCCCAGTTGGCGGTGCTGTTCACCGGTCAGGGCAGCCAGCGGGTGGGGATGGGCCGGGAGCTGTATGAGCGGTTCCCGGTGTTCGCCAAGGCTTTGGACGCGGTGATCGCGGAGCTGGACCCGCTGCTCGACAGGCCGTTGCGCGAGGTCCTGTTCGCTGAGGCGGAGTTGCTGGATCAGACGGGGTGGGCGCAGCCGGCGTTGTTCGCGGTGGAGACGGCGTTGTTCCGGCTGGTGTCCTCGTGGGGTGTGCGGCCGGATGTGCTGGCCGGTCATTCGGTCGGGGAGATCACGGCGGCGCATGTGGCCGGGGTGCTTTCGCTGAGCGATGCGTGTGCGCTGGTGGCGGCTCGGGCGCGGTTGATGCAGGCGCTGCCCGCGGGTGGGGCGATGGTCGCGGTCCAGGCGTCCGAGGATCAGGTTGCCGATTTGCTGGCCGGGCGTTCGGGTGAGGTGTCGATCGCGGCGGTGAACGGTCCTGCCTCGCTGGTGGTTTCCGGTGTCGAGGAGGCCGTGCTTGAGGTGGCCGCTGCGCTGGAATCCCTGGGGGTCAGGACGCGACGGTTGCGGGTGTCGCATGCGTTCCATTCGCCGTTGATGGATCCGATGCTGGAGGACTTCCGGGCGGTCGCCGAGACGCTGACCTACCGTGCCCAGGAGATCCCGATCGTGTCGACGCTGACCGGACGTCCGGCGGCCGAGGAGCTGTGCTCGCCGGGTTACTGGGTGGACCAGGTTCGCGGTGCGGTCAGGTTCGCCGACGCCATCCACACCCTGCACGCCCGGGGCGTACGGGCCTATCTGGAACTGGGCCCCGACGGGGTGCTGACCGCGATGGCCGACGACACCCTCGCCGCGCTGGCCGACTCCACGGCCGAATCGGACCTGGTGCTGGTGCCGGTGCTGCGGCGAGACCGCGACGAGCAGTCGGCGGCCATGACCGCGCTGGCGGAGCTGCACGTGCACGGCGTACCGCTCGACTGGCGGGCGGTCTTCCCCGGCGCCTGCCGGGTCGAGCTGCCCACCTATGCCTTCCAGCGGGAGCGGTACTGGCCGAACGGCAAGAAGATCGGGGATGCCCGCGGTCTGGGCATGGCCGCGGCGGAGCATCCGCTCCTGGGCGCCGCCGTTCGCCTGGCCGACTCCGACGGCGTGCTGCTGACCGGGCGTCTGTCCGTACAGTCGCACCCCTGGCTGGCTGATCACGTGGTGGGCGGGATGGTGTTCTTCCCGGGCACCGGGTTCCTTGAGCTGGCGATCCGGGCCGGTGACCAGGTCGGCTGCGACCTGGTCGAGGAGCTGACGCTGGCCGCCCCGCTGGTGCTGGGCACGGATGACGCGGTCGTGGTACAGGTGTCGGTGGGCGCCACGGAGGACTCCGGTCGTCGTGCCGTGAACATCTACGCCCGACCGGCGGAGGCCGAGGATCACCTGCCGTGGGTGCGGCACGCGGTCGGCTTCCTCGCTCCCGGCGATCGGCGCGCTGAGCGGCTCGACACCGAAGCCTGGCCGCCGCAGGGCGCGACCGCGATCGAGCTCGACGGGCTGTACGAGCGGCTGGCCGAGGACGGGCTCGCCTACGGGCCGGTGTTCCAGGGCCTGCAGGCGGCCTGGAAGGGCGCGGGCGGCGAGGTGTTCGCCGAGGTCGCCCTGCCGGAGCAGGTCGCCGACGCAGGTCTGTTCGCCCTGCATCCGGCGCTGCTCGACTCGGCCCTGCACTCGGTGCCGTTCGTCGGGATGGAGACGGCCGGCGGCAGGCTGCCGTTCTCGTGGAGTGAGGTGAGCCTCCGGGCCGTGGGCGCGTCGGCGTTGCGCGTACGGCTGGCCCAGGCCGGTGACGATTCTGTGTCGCTGATCGCGGTGGACGCCGCCGGGGAGCCGGTGCTGTCGGCGCGATCGCTGGTACTGCGGCCGGTTTCGGCCGATCAGCTGGCTGCCCACGATCATGGCGTGGAACGCGACTCGCTGTTCCGGCTGGACTGGGTTGCCGTACCGATGACGGTCTCCCCGGTGGACGCCGTGATCGGGTTGGAGGTGGCCGAACTCACCGGCGACCTCGATTCCCTGGACGGTCTGCCGGTCGGCAGGGTGCCCGACCTGGTGACCGTCGAGATCGACGTCGCCGACTCCGCGAATATGGCGGAATCGGCGCACGAAGTGACCACACGTGTTCTGGGCCTGCTGCAGCAGTGGCTCGCCGATGAGCGGTTCGTCGACTCGCGCCTGGTGTTCGTCACCCGGGGCGCGGTCGCGACCGGCGCGGGCGAGACCGTCTCGAACCCGGCCGCGGCCACCGTGTGGGGGCTGGTCCGTAGCGCGGAGGCGGAGAATCCGGGCCGCTTCCTGCTGGCCGATGCGGAGGAGCAGGAGACCGCCCTGTCGGCGCTGCCCGTCCTGCTGGCCTGCGGTGAACAACAGGCGGCGGTGCGCGACTTCGAGGCGCGGGTTCCCCGCCTCGCCCGGCTGTCACCGGACGAACACGACGTCCGAGCCTGGAACCCCGAAGGCACGGTGTTGATCACCGGTGGGACCGGCGGCCTGGGCGCGCGACTGGCCCGGCACCTAGTGGCCGAACACGAGGTACGGCACCTCCTGCTGGTGAGCCGCCGGGGCCTGAACGCCCCGGGAGCGGAGGAGCTACGGGCGGACCTGGTCGCCGACGGCGCCCAGGTGAGCGTGGTGGCGTGCGACGTCTCGGACCGGGACGCGGTGGCGGAGCTGCTGGCGAATGCCGACCGGCCGCTGACCGCGGTGATCCACACGGCCGGTGTCCTGGACGACGGGACGATTCCCCTGCTGACGCCTGAGCGCATCGCCAAGGTGTTGCGTCCCAAGGTGGACGCCGCCTGGCACCTGCACGAGCTCACGCGGGACATGGACCTGGCCGCCTTCATCGTGTTCTCGTCGGTGTCCGGCACGTTCGGTGGGTCCGGGCAGGGCAACTACGCGGCGGGCAACGCGTTCCTGGACGCGCTGGTCCAGCACCGGAGAGCCGCGGGCCTGCCGGCGCTGTCGCTGGCATGGGGGCCGTGGTCGACGGAGGCCGGGATGACCAGCCGGTTGTCGCAGGTGGACGTCAACCGGTTGACCATGAGCGCGCTGCGGCTGATCTCACTCTCGCAGGGCATGGCGTTATTCGACGCGGCCGTCGCCTCCGGCGAATCGGCGGTGGCCCCGGTACGGCTGAACATACCGGCTTTGCGTGCGTACGAAGAGCTACCGCCGATGCTGAGCGGGTTGGTCCCCGCCGTACGCCGCACGAAGGCGGTCGCACCACAAGGCCAGAGCAAACTCCTGCGGCAACTTGCTCCCTTGGGTGCCGCGGAACGCATCGAGGTCCTGCTGGACGTGGTGCGGACCGAGGTGGCGCTCGTGCTGGGCCACGCCACGCGCGACACGGTGGAGGTGCGGCGGGAGTTCCGTGAGCTGGGTTTCGACTCGCTGACCGCGGTCGAGTTGCGCAACCGGCTGAACGCCGCGACGGGTTTGCGTCTGCCGGCCACGCTGGTGTTCGACTACCCGACCCCGACCGTGCTGGCCAGACATCTGCTCGACGAGCTGATGGGTACGCAGGCGGAAGCCCTGGACGCGGCGCCGCGGATGGTGCCGCCGGTGGCCGACGACCCGATCGTGATCGTGGGCATGGCGTGCCGGTATCCGGGCGGGGTCGCCTCGCCGGAGGACCTGTGGCGGCTGGTGGCCGAGGGTGGGGACGGGATCAGCGGGTTCCCGACGACCCGCGGTTGGGATCTGGACGGGCTGTACAACCCGGATCGGGAGAATCGCGGGACCAGTTATGTGCGTGAGGGCGGGTTCCTGCACGAGGCGGGGGAGTTCGATCCGGGGTTCTTCGGTATTTCGCCGCGTGAGGCTTTGGCGATGGATCCGCAGCAGCGGTTGCTGCTGGAGGCGTCCTGGGAGGCGGTCGAGCGGGCGGGGATCGAGCCGGGTTCGCTGCGCGGCAGCCGTACCGGTGTGTTCGCCGGGGTGATGTATCACGACTACAACCCGGGCCGTCTGGAGTTCCCTCCAGAGGTGATGAGCTTCGTGGGGACCGGGACCGCCGGAAGTGTGCTGTCCGGCCGTCTCTCGTACACGCTGGGGTTGGAGGGCCCGGCGGTGACGGTGGATACCGCGTGTTCGTCGTCGCTGGTGGCGTTGCATCTGGCGGCGCAGGCGCTGCGTGGTGGTGACTGCTCGCTGGCGCTGGCCGGTGGCGTGACCGTGATGGCCACGCCGACGCCGTTCATCGGCTTCAGCGCGCAGGGCGGGCTGGCTTCTGATGGGCGGTGCAAGTCCTTCGCTGACGCGGCTGACGGGGTGAGCTGGTCCGAGGGTGTCGGCATTCTGGTGCTGGAGCGGTTGTCGGACGCTCAGCGCAACGGGCATCAGGTGCTGGCGATCGTGCGTGGTTCGGCGGTCAACCAGGACGGCGCGTCGAACGGGTTGACGGCGCCGAATGGTCCGTCGCAGCAGCGGGTGATCCGGCAGGCGCTGGCCGGTGCCGGTTTGTCGCCGTCCGAGGTGGACGCGATGGAAGGGCACGGCACCGGTACGACGCTGGGCGACCCGATCGAGGCACAGGCGCTGCTGGCGACCTACGGGCAGGATCGGCCGGAGGACCGTCCGCTGCTTCTTGGGTCGATCAAGTCGAACATCGGTCACACGCAGGCGGCGGCGGGTGTCGCTGGTGTGATCAAGATGGTCATGGCCATGCGCCACGGGGTGCTGCCCAAGACGCTTCACGTGACGGAACCGTCCTCGCATGTGGACTGGTCGGCCGGTGCGGTGGAGCTGCTGACCGAGCCGGTGGAGTGGCAGCGGAACGGTCACCCGCGTCGGGCGGGTGTGTCGTCGTTCGGGATCAGCGGCACCAACGCGCACATCATCCTCGAACAAGGACCGGAAACACCGGAAGGGGAGGAGACTCCGCAGGACCGGGCGCCGGGTGTGGTGCCGTGGGTGGTGTCGGCGAAGACCCCTGAGTCGTTGCGTGGTCAGGCGCGTCGTCTGGCGGCGCATGTGGAGGCCGGCGAGCTGGACCCGGTGGATGTGGGGTCCTCGTTGGTGGTGTCGCGGTCGGTGTTCGAGCACCGTGCGGTGGTGGTCGGACGTGACCGTCAGGAACTGTTCGCGGGCTTGGGCGTAGTTGCCTCGGGTGAGCCTGTGGCCGGTGGCGTGGTCGCGGGTGTGGCCGATGTCGTCGGGAAGTCGGTGTGGGTGTTCCCGGGTCAGGGGGCGCAGTGGGTGGGTATGGGCGGGCGGCTGCTTGAGGAGTCGCCGGTCTTCGCGGGTCGGATGGCGGAGTGCGCGGCGGCGTTGGAGCCGTTCGTGGACTGGTCGCTGCTGGACGTGATCCGGCAGGCCGAGGGCGCCCCGTCGCTGGATCGGGTGGATGTGGTCCAGCCGGTGTCGTTCGCGGTGATGGTGTCGCTGGCGGCGGTGTGGGAGTCACTGGGGGTCCGTCCCGGCGCGGTGGTCGGCCACTCTCAGGGCGAGATCGCGGCTGCGGTGGTGGCGGGTGGCCTGTCGTTGCAGGACGGCGCGCGGGTGGTGGCCCTGCGCAGCCGCCTGATCGGGGAGCAGTTGGCTGGGCTCGGGGCTATGGCGTCGGTGGCGTTGCCGGTCGAGCAGGTGCGTGAGCGGCTGTCGTCCTGGGACGGCAGGGTGTCGGTCGCGGCGATCAACGGCCCTCGCTCCGTGGTGGTGGCCGGTGAGGTGCAGGCCGTCGATGAGCTGGTGGAGCAGCTAACCGCGGATAAGGTGCGGGTTCGCCGGATCGCGGTGGACTATGCCTCGCATTCGGCTCAGGTCGATCTGATCGGTGCGGAACTGGCCCAGGTCCTGACAGGGGTAGTGGCGCAGCCCGTGCGGGTGCCGATGCTGTCGACTGTGACCGGTCAGTGGCTGGAGGGACCGGAACTCGACGCGGCCTACTGGTGTGACAACCTGCGCAACACGGTGGCCTTCGCCCCGGCGATCGGGGAACTGCTGGAGCAGCGGTATCGGGCGTTTGTCGAGGTGAGCCCGCATCCGGTGTTGACGGTCGGCATCGGCGAGTGCGTGGACGAGGCCGGGGTGGACGCGGTGATCGCCGGGACGCTGCGCCGTGATGAGGGCGGGCTGGACCGTGTCCTGGTCTCGGCCGCCGAGCTGTTCGTGCGCGGTGTGCCGGTGGACTGGCGGGCCGTGCTGCCAGGCGGTCGTCAGGTCGAGCTGCCGACCTATGCCTTCCAGCACCAGCGGTTCTGGCCGAACGCCAGGCAGGGCGGTGATGCCCGTGTGCTGGGCCTGTCCGCGACAAGGCACCCTCTGCTGGGGGCGGCCGTGGGCCTGGCCGATTCCGACGGGGTGGTGCTGACCGGACGCCTGTCGCTCGCTTCGCATCCGTGGCTGGCCGACCACACCGTGGCCGGGATGGTGTTCTTCCCCGGCACCGGGTTCCTTGAGCTGGCGATCCAGGCGGGTGACCAGGTCGGCTGCGAGGTGGTGGAGGAGCTGACGCTGGCCACGCCGCTGGTGCTGGGCGAGGGCGAGGCGGTCGCGGTCCAGATCGCGGTGGGCGCGCCGGAGGAGTCGGGCCACCGGAGCGTGAACATCTATGCCCGCTCGGCGGAGGCCGGCGGCGATGTGCCGTGGGTACGGCATGCCACCGGGACGCTCGCCACGGGTGGCCGGGCCGCGGTGCCGTTCGACGCGGCGGTGTGGCCCCCGGCCGGTACCACCGCGATCGAGCTGGACGGGCTGTATGACGCGCTGGCCTCCGGAGGGCTGGGCTACGGTCCGTTGTTCCAGGGGCTGCGGGCGGCCTGGCATGGATCTGACGGTGAGATTTTCGCCGAGGTCGCGTTGCCCGAGCAGGCGCATTCGGAGGCGGGTGCGTTCGGGTTGCACCCGGCGTTGCTGGATGCGGCCTTGCACACGGTGACTTTTGTTGGGCTGGAGCAGGTGGAGGGCGGCCGGTTGCCGTTCTCGTGGGGTGAGGTGTGCCTGCGCGCCGTTGGTGCGTCGATGTTGCGGGTGCGGCTGGCTCGGACGGGTTCGGATTCGGTGTCGCTGGCGGCGGTGGATGCCGCTGGGGAGCCGGTGCTGTCGGCGCGGTCGCTGGTGCTGCGGCCGGTCTCGTCCGATCAGCTCGCGGGCGGTGGCGGTGGCGGTGGCGGTCGCGGGACGGAAGGGGAGGGGCTGTTCCGGCTGGAGTGGCCGGAGCTTTCTGGAGTCTCTCCGGCTGATCCGGTGCCGATGGCGGTGGTCGGTCTGGACACGCTGGGTCTTGCCGGGGAGCAGGTCGAGGTTCATCCGGATCTGTCGGCGTTGGCCGAGGCGGGTCCGGTGCCAGATGTGGTGCTGGTCGAGGTCGTCACCGAGCCGATGGCGGACGCGGTGAGCACGGCGCATGGGGTGACCGCTGGGGTGCTGGGTCTGCTGCAGGGGTGGCTGGCCGATGAGCGGTTCGGCGATTCGCGTTTGGTGTTCGTGACGTGGGGTGCGGTGTCCGCGGGTGAGGGCGAGGTGGTCACTGATCTGGCTGCGGCTGCCGCGTGCGGGCTGGTGCGGTCGGCGCAGTCGGAGAATCCGGGGCGGTTCGTCCTGGTAGATGTTGATGAGGAGCTGTCCGGGCCGATTCTGGCCGGGGTGCTGGCCAGCGATGAGCCGCAGGTAGCAGTGCGCGCCGGTGGGGTGCGCGTGCCGCGGTTGGCGTCGCTGGTGTCGGGGGCGGGCTTGGTGCCTCCGGCTGGCGGGGTGCCGTGGCGGCTGGGCAGCCCTGCCAAGGGCAGCCTGGACGCGCTGGAACTGCTCCCAATTCCGCAGGCGGCCGGGCCGTTGGAGGCCGGGCAGGTGCGCCTGGCGGTGCACGCGGCGGGGGTGAACTTCCGTGACCTGCTGGACGGGTTGAACGCGCTGGGCTGGTTCCAGGACAAGGTCGGCCTGATGGGCGGCGAGGCCGCCGGCGTGGTGCTGGAGGTCGGCCCCGAGGTGGACGACCTGCGCCCGGGGGACCGGGTGATGGGTCTGGCCTCCGGTTCGTTCGGCCCGGTGGCGTTGGCCCGCGCCCACTACCTGACCAAGATCCCCGATGGGATCACCTTTGAGCAGGCGGCGACGATTCCGGTGACGTTCCTGACGTCCTATTACGGGCTGATGGATCTGGCCGGGTTGCAGCCGGGCGAGTCGCTGCTGGTACACGCCGGGACGGGCGGCGTGGGCATGGCGACGATTCAGCTGGCCCAGCGGCTGGGGGTGGAGGTGTTCGCCACGGCGAGCCCGGCCAAGTGGGACGTGCTGCGTTCGCTGGGCATCCCGGATGATCACCTCGCCTCCTCGCGGAGTTTGGAGTTCGAGGAGCGCTTCCGGGAGGTGTGCGGCGATCGGGGGATCGATGTGGTCCTCAACTCGCTGACCGGGGAGTTCATCGACGCTACCGCGCGGTTGCTGCGTCCGGGTGGCCGGTTCATCGAGATGGGCAAGCTGGACATCCGCGACCAGGACCAGTTCCCGGGGCTGGTGTATCACTGGTTCGATGTGATGGACGCCGGGCCGGAGCGGTTGCACGAGATCCTGGCCGAGCTGGCGGGTTTGCTCGCGGCTGGTGAGTTGCGGCCGTTGCCGGTGACAGCGTGGGATGTGCGGCGCGGCCGTGAGGCGTTCCGGTTCATGAGCCAGGCCCGCCACACCGGCAAGATCGTCCTGACGATGCCCCGGCGGTGGAACCCGGAAGGCACCGTGTTGATCACCGGTGGTACGGGTGGTCTGGGTGCGGAGGTGGCCCGGCATCTGGTGGCCGAGCATGGGGTGCGGCACCTGCTGCTGGTCAGCCGAAGAGGTCTGG
>NZ_JBDPLV010000101.1:0-34815 GCF_039871605.1 Acrocarpospora sp. B8E8
TCGCCGTGGCTACTGGACGAAACGACAGCCACGGCACGGTGGCTCTCCCACCCACCCCCTTTGTTCCTTGCGGGCCTCCGCCCGCCCCCGCCGTTCGCCGCATTGCCAGCGCCTGGCGGGATCAGCCGGAACTCCTCGGGAGGGTTCTGTGATCGATCACCCCGTCCACGCGCCTGTCGAACTGAGCCACGCGAACTGGAACGCCCCTAATCCACGCGCCTGTCAAACACGTGAACGAGAACGTCTCTAACTGACGCCTGCTGTGCGCATGTCGCGGACTTCGCGTTTGAGTTCCTTGATTTCGTCGCGGAGGCGGGCGGCGACCTCGAACTGGAGGTCGGCGGCGGCGGAGTGCATCTGGGCGGTCAGGGATTCGATCAGGGACTCCAGTTGGGCTCGGGGCATTTCGCCGACGATGGCCTTGGCGTGCTGGCCGGTCTGGCGGGAGGAGAGGCCGGGGACGGGGGCCTTGCCGCGGGATTGCTGGCGGCCGCCGCCACCGAGGAGTTCGGCGGTGTCGGCGTCCTCGCGGTTGAGCGAGTCCAGGATGTCGGCGATCTTCTTGCGGAGCGGGGTCGGGTCGATGCCGTTGGCCTCGTTGTAGGCGACCTGCTTGGCCCGGCGGCGGTTGGTCTCGTCGATGGCCGACTCCATGCTCGGCGTGATCCGGTCGGCATACATATGGACCTGGCCGGAGACGTTCCGGGCGGCGCGGCCGATGGTCTGGATGAGCGAGGTGCCGGAGCGCAGGAAGCCCTCCTTGTCGGCGTCCAGGATCGCCACCAGGGACACCTCGGGCAGGTCGAGGCCCTCCCGGAGCAGGTTGATGCCGACGAGCACGTCGAACTCGCCGGAGCGCAGCTCGCGCAGGAGCTCGATCCGGCGCAGGGTGTCGACCTCGCTGTGCAGGTAACGCACCCGGATGCCGTTCTCCAGCAGGTAGTCGGTCAGGTCCTCGGACATCTTCTTGGTCAGCGTGGTGACCAGAACCCGCTCGTCCTTGTCGGCCCTGGTCCTGATCTCCTCCATCAGGTCGTCGATCTGGCCCTTGGTGGGCTTGATGACAATCTCCGGGTCGACCAGGCCGGTCGGCCGGATGACCTGCTCGACCACGTCGCCGCCGGACCGGCCGAGCTCGAACGGGCCGGGGGTGGCCGACAGGTAGACGGTCTGCCCGATCCGCTCCAGGAATTCCTCCCACTTGAGCGGCCGGTTGTCCATCGCCGAGGGCAGCCGGAAGCCGTGCTCGACCAGGGTGCGCTTGCGGGACGCGTCCCCCTCGTACATGGCCCCGATCTGGGGCACGGTCTGGTGGGACTCGTCCAGCACGAGCAGGAAATCCTCGGGGAAGTAGTCCAGCAGCGTGTTCGGCGCGGACCCGCGCTCCCGGCCGTCGATGTGCAGCGAGTAGTTCTCGATCCCGGCGCAGGTGCCGACCTGGCGCATCATCTCGATGTCATACGTCGTGCGCATCCGCAGCCGCTGCGCCTCCAGCAGCTTGCCCTGCTGCTCCAGCGTGGCCAGGCATTCGGCCAGCTCCGCCTCGATCCCGTTGATCGCCCGCTCCATCCGCTCCGGGCCCGCCACGTAGTGCGACGCCGGGAAGATGTAGAGCTCCTGATCCTCGGTCACCACCTCGCCGGTCAGCGGATGCAGGGTGGCCAGCTTCTCGATCTCGTCGCCGAACATCTCGATCCGGACGGCGAGCTCCTCATACATCGGGATGATCTCGATGGTGTCGCCGCGCACGCGGAAGGTTCCACGGGTGAAGGCGAGATCGTTCCGCGCGTACTGCATGTCGACCAGGCGCCGGAGCAGCCGGTCGCGCTCGATCTCCTGCCCCACTTTCAGGCGGAGCATCCGGTCCACATATTCCTGCGGCGTACCAAGACCGTAGATACAGGACACCGAGGCCACCACGACCGTGTCACGGCGGGTCAGCAGCGAGTTGGTGGCCGAGTGGCGCAGCCGCTCGACCTCCTCGTTGACCGAGGAGTCCTTCTCGATGTAGGTGTCGCTCTGCGGGACGTAAGCCTCAGGCTGGTAGTAGTCGTAGTAGGAGACGAAGTATTCGACCGCGTTGTTGGGCAGCATCTCGCGCAGCTCGTTGGCGAACTGGGCGGCCAGTGTCTTGTTGGGCTGCATGACCAGGGCGGGCCGCTGCAGGCGCTCGATCAGCCAGGCGACCGTCGCCGTCTTGCCCGTGCCGGTGGCGCCCAGCAACACGTTGTCCTTGCTCTCAGCCCTGACCCGGCGCTCCAGCTCCGCGATCGCGGCCGGCTGGTCACCGGACGGCTTCATCTCCGTGATCACCTCGAAAGGCGCCACCTTGCGCTGCAAATCTGTAACCGGCCTCACGCTTCCATAACCTACGCGCCCCCACCGACATTTCCGCAGCGGTGTCAATGGCCGATCCTCCGGATCGGCGGGCTCGGCCGCCTTCAGCCTGCGTCTTCCCTCGTCACTCCGGCCGCTTCGCGACCTGCGCTCCTCAGTCCAGACACAGGCGCGGCTGTGTTCACCGCCGCGCCTCCGGCGCGGCGGCTCGGCCGCCTTCAGCCTGCGTCTTCCCTCGTCACTCCGGCCGCTTCGCGACCTGCGCTCCTCAGTCCAGACACAGGCGCGGCCGAGCTTTGCAAGCGATCATCAAGTCCGCCCCGATACGGTCCGGAATCATCTGAATTCCAGGTCGGGGTAAAAATTGAGGAGCGTGATGTCGAGTCAATATCAGGGCGCCGCCCAGAAGGTCATGGAGGTGGCACAGACGGTCGCGGCGGGTGGTGATCCGCGCCAGACCATGCTGGCGGCCGTCGGTGACTACGCCGAATCGTCCGCGTTCCGCCTCGATCCGCGCGACTTCCTCGACGCCCGCCTGGAGAACGTCGCCGCGGGCACCTCCCTCGAAGCCCGCAGCGCCCAGCTGACCGAGGCCAACGAGATCGTCAACCGCAGCTTCGAGGGCCAGGCCCCCGGCGGCGGCGCGACGCACGTGATCTCCCCCGTCGTCATTCCCAAGTCCGGCACCGGCTGGCTGGTGTTCCAGCTATTCGGGTTGGCCGGGCTGGCCGCGATCGGTCTCGGCGGGGTCGGCCTGTCCGGGCTCGGCGTCGACCTGGACGGCCTGTTCGGCCCGCACTACTGGGCCGTGCTCGCGCTGGCGGCGCTGTTCCTGTGGTGGCGGCGCAGCGTGGTCATGGTCCCGGAGGGCTGCCGGGCGCTGATCACCAAGTTCGGCAAGCTCGTCCAGGTCGCGGAACCCGGCCGGGTGACCCTGTTCAGCCCGTGGAAACGGGTCAGCTACATCGTCAACACGACCAGGGAATACCCCTTCAACGCGCCCATCAGGGAAGCGCCCACCCAGCAGGGTGTCAAAGCCTCGGTAGATCTATTTCTACAGTTCCGGATCGAGGACCCGGCCGAGTTCATCTTCGTGCTCGGCTCGGTCGGCGGCTTCCAGTCCAAGCTGCAGAACGCGATCAGCGAGGTCACCCGCAGCCTGATCTACTCCCAGCGAGCCGAGGACATCTACGACCTGGTCGGCGAAAGCACCCAGGGCATGCTGGACAACCTCAACCAGCAGTTCCTGCCCGCCGTACGGATGACCGACGTCAACATCACCCACGCCGAGCCGTCCAGCCAGGAATACCGCATGGACCTGGCCGCCCCCGAGATGGTCCGGGTGGCCAAGGAGGCCTACACCTACGAGTACGAGCTCCAGCTGCGCAAGGAACAGAACGAGGGCGACCTCACCAGGGAACTGGCCGGGCTCCACGAGACGCTCTCCGGAATCCAGGCCGAGATCGCGACGTACCAGGCTCAGATGGACACCGCGCTGGAACGCGAGTCGCACCGGGCGACGGCGCAGGCGCGGCAGCGCCTGATCGAGGCGGAGAGCACCGCCAAGGCCACCGCGGCCCTGCTGGAGGCGCAGGCGCTCGACATCCGGGCGCTGAGCAGCGCCGAGGCCCCCGAGATCCTCGACTACCGCTACCAGCAGGACGTGCTGGACAAGCTGGAGTCGGTGGCCGCGCGGCTGCCGCAGGTCGTGCAGGTCGGCGACGCCCAGGAGATCAACTTCCTGGCGCTCGCCGGGGAGCTGGTCGGCACCGGCGAGGCCCCCTTGTTCACCGACGCCGACATGGCCGACATCCAGGCCAGGCTCGGCGCCATCCAGGCACGCGTGGACGGCCGGCAGGCCGAGATCGAAGGGCTGAAGCGATGAGCCGCGAATCCTCCAAGATCAAGGAATCGCTGGCGTCCTGGTCGGACATCCGGCAACTGCTGCGCGGCGGCGAGCGCGGGCAGCTGGTGCCCGTGGTGATCCCGAAGGACCGGCGCGGGTACGCCTGGGTGGGGCTGCTCCTGCTCGCCCTGTATCTGGCCGGCACGGCCGCCATGAGCGGCGAGACCCTGCGCCCTCTGGCCGCGAGCGCCGCGCTCGTGGTCCTGCTGGTCGCCGTGGTGTGGCTGTGGCGGCGGGCCATCATCGAGATCGAGGAAGGCACCACCGGCGTGCGCAGCCGCTGGGGCGCGATCTCCGGCAACCTCCCGCCGGGACGCCACTACCTGTGGCTGCCGTGGGACCGGGTCGACGCGGTCGTGGACACCTCCACCGAGATCCCGTACACGGCGCCCATCATCGCCTGCCCGACAGCCGAGAACGTGCCGCTGAAGTCGATCGAGTTCTTCCTCAAGTTCCGGATCGTCGATCCGGTGGCGTTCGTCCGGACGATCGGGGCGGGCAACTTCGACCTGGTGCTCAGCAGCGCCGTACAGGACGCGATCCGGCAGCGGTCCCGGCGGGTCACCACCGAGCGTGCCTACGACCTGCGCGGGTCCGACGTGGGCGACATGCAAGAGTCGCTCAACCGCCAGCTCGGCCGGTACGGCGTGCGGGTCACCGGGGCGAACATCCCCGACGTGCAACTTCCCGACACCTACCAGCAGCATCTGGCCACGCGGGAGAAAGTGGCCAAGGAACTCTCGGCGTACGAGCGGGAATGGGAACTCACCAGGAAGCGGCGGATCGACACGCTGCTGATGGAGATCGAGCGGGCCAAGAAGACCCGCGACGCCCGGCTCGTCGAGGTCAAAGCGGCGCAGAACACCGCGCGCAAGGATGTCGCCCGGATGCTCGAAGAGCAGGAGACCGAGGCCCAGCGGGTGCGCTGGGAGATCGAGGCGCGCGGGCGGGCCGAGCTGACCGCCGCCGAGAACGAGGCCACGGCGCTCCGGCGGCTGGCCGCCTCCTACCGGGACAACCGGGCCGTCCTGCGGTACGAACTCGCCCGGCGGCGGCTCGACGTCGGTGCCAAACTGGCGGAGAACGCGCCGACGCCGCTCGTCATCCGCACCTCGGAAGGCGGCGACCCGGCGTCGGCACTCCTGCTCGCCCAACTGC
Source organism: Acrocarpospora sp. B8E8 (assembly GCF_039871605.1). NCBI lineage: Bacteria > Bacillati > Actinomycetota > Actinomycetes > Streptosporangiales > Streptosporangiaceae > Acrocarpospora > Acrocarpospora sp. B8E8. The sequence continues at coordinate 5,402 of NZ_JBDPLV010000101.1, forward strand.
TTCCCCGGCTCGGGCTGGGGAACCCCCCGGCCTGACCGGCCGTTTAAACAATCCGACGTCCCCCTTCAAGGAGCCTCAGAAAATGGTCTTCCGCAAGCTCATGGCCGCGTTCGGCGCCGGTGTCGAGGTCGACACCGTCCTGCAGTCCTCCACCGTCCGGCCGGGTGAGACCCTCGTCGGCACCGTCAACTTCCGCGGCGGCGCCAGCGACTACAAGGTCGAAGGCATCTTCATCGACTTCACCGCGGTGGTCGAGGTCGAGAGCGGCGACAGCGAATACAAGCAGTCCCACAGCTTCCTCCGCCAGCAGGTCGCCGGCCCCTTCCACCTCCAGCCGAACGCGGCGCACGCGCAGCCGTTCCAGATCCCGGTGCCGTGGGAGACGCCGATCAGCGCCATCGGCGGGCATCCGCTGCGCGGCATGACGCTCGGCGTCGCGACCGAACTCTCGCTGGCCGGGGCCCTGGACAAGGGCGACCTGGACCCGCTGTTCGTGAACCCGCTGCCGATCCAGGAACATCTGATCACCGCGCTGGACCGGATGGGCTTCCGGTTCAGCAAGGCCGACCTGGAGCGCGGCACCCTGCAGGGCTCGCACATGCCGTTCTACCAGGAGATCGAGTACTACGCCGGACCGCAGTGGAGCCGCCACTTCCAGGCCCTGGAACTGACCTTCATCACCGGCCCGCACTCCATGGACGTCATCCTCGAAGCCGACAAGCGCGGCGGCTTCATCTCCTCCGGCCATGACGTCTACAACCGCTTCACCGTCCCCCTGAACGGCAACCCCGCCGCCGCCGAACAGGCCCTCGCCGCCGGCCTCCAGTCCATGGCCCAACGCCGCGGCTGGTTCTAACCCTTTTCTCCGGTACGGCTCCCGCGCAACTCGCGGGAGCCGTTACCTATATCCGGCGCAGGAAACTCATCAAGCCAATACGGCGATTCGGGTAGCCTCCGGACTGTGCAGCTTGCCCTCCGGATCGCCGCCGCAGGAATCTGTTTCACCACACTGACCGGGTGCTCCTCCGACCCACCGCCACCGACCTTCGCAGAGGCGACCCAGAATCTGGTGAGGGACGGCGAAAAGTTGCTGGTATCGAATATGGTCTCGCGCGTAGGACGGTTCCAGATAACCGAAAAGGCCGAGAAGGACTCGGAGACGGCCTGTGTCCCGGGGTCGAAGCAGCGCTTCTTCCGCGCCCAGGGAAACTTTCTGCCGGGCGGACCCCAAGCCCCTGGCACCGCGGCCGGAGCGGCGCATGGCGAACTGCTCGTGCTGGACTACGACGAACTGGTGGACGATCTCGATTTCTGGGACAACAACCTCGCAGTGATCGTGATGGAGAAACCCGAGTCCGCGGTGACATTCATGGTCGCCGCGCGGACCACCGAGCCGAATATCTTGATTGTCGGGAAGACGGCCTGCTTCAAGTCGCCGGAATGACACCACGTCACGCCGTGGGCAGCATAGCGATGGCACGAAGACTCTCGGCGCTTCGTCGAAGGGCCCGCGCCGTCAGCCTGCAGTTCTCGGCGAGTTCGGCGATCCCTCGGTCAAGCCGGCGCGCCGCGTCCGCGAACCTGACCGCCGCGTCCCCGGTCCAATAGCCGACGGTTCCGCCGGGCACCCCGGCGAACACGCCCTCCAACTCTCTGGCATGGCGCTCCATAGCTGTGGCCAAAGCCTCTTTCGCCGCCGCTTCCAGCGCCAACTCGCCCAGATGGGGACGGAGGTTCTTGGCCAGCGCCTGGTTATCGCGGCCTCCAACCCCGGCCGCACCCCCGCCAGAACGCTCTTCCCCGCTTCCAACCGCCGGATCAACGCTTGCACCCCGGCTGGGTCCATCCCCATGAACTCGGCCACCGCGCCTCCCGCACCAGAGACTAATCAGCCAGGCCCTGGTGGTCCGCAAGACCAACGACATGGAGTCCCAGGTACTTAAAGAGTTGCTATGGGGCTACATGGGTGAGTTCGTGCCAGAGTTCGGCTACCTGCGCGTCCAGGGCGGTTAGGGGGCCGTTGTTGTCGATGATGATGTCGGCGATGGCGAGGCGGGCGTCGCGGGTGGACTGGGCGGCGATTCTGGCCTGGGCGTCTTCGGGGGACATGCCCCGGATCGTGGTGAGGCGGGTTAGGCGGGTGGTGTCATCGGCGTCTACGACGATGACTTTGTCGTACATGGAGGCGAGGTTGTTCTCGGCCAGGAGGGGGACGTCGTAGACGACGATGGCGTCCTCGGGGGCGGTGTGCTGGAGTTCGGCGACGCGGGCGCCGACCTTGGGGTGGACGATGGCGTTGAGGGCCTTGAGGCGGTCGGGGTCGGTGAAGACGATGCGGCCGAGGGACTCGCGGTCCAGGGTGCCGTCGGGGCGGAGGATGGTGTCGCCGAAGGTGGCGGTGATCTCGGCGAGGCCGGGGGTGCCGGGTTCCACGACCTCGCGGGCGATGAGGTCGGCGTCGATGACCAGGGCGCCTCTGGCGGCCAGGCGTTTGGCGACCTCGCTCTTGCCGGAGCCGATGCCGCCGGTTAGTCCGATCTTCACGACGGCAGCTTAGCCGGGCGGCGTAGATGCACCAGGGTCAGGTGGTCCTGGAGGCGCTCCCGGTGCGTCTCCCGGTAGCCCTGCCGGCGGTAGAGGCGCAGGTTGCCGCCGGAGAGGTGGCCGGTGAACAGGTCGAAGGCGTGCACGTCGGGGTGCTCGGCCAGGACGGCGTCGTGGACGGCGGACAGGAGTGCCGTGCCGATGCCCTGGCCCTGGCGGTCGGGGGCGACGACCAGCCGCCCGACGACGCAGGTGCGCCCCTGCTCCCCCGGCTCGGCCACCCGGCCGCGCACCGCGCCGACGATCCGGCCGCCGTCCCGTGCGGTGAGGACGACGGAGGTCTCCACCACCTTGCGGAGCTGTTCCAGGGACTCCACTAGCGGGGCGATGAACGGATCCCCATAGAGCTGGGCCTCGCTCACGTAGGCGGCACGCTGCAGGGTGAGGATCTCCCCCGCGTCCCCGGGCGAGGCCCGCTGAATGTCCGGCACGCGCGCCACCCTATCGGCAAGCCTGGCGCGGCTGTCCCACCGGAACAGATGCCGGCGGCTTTACAAAGTAGATCAACCCCAGCAACGCTATGAGCGTCCGAGGAAACGGAAAAGCCCCGCCGAAGCGGGGCTCTTCGTAGGTGAAGCGGTGATCAGCTCTGACCGCCGGCGAGCTTCTCGCGCAGGGCGGCGAGAGCCTCGTCGGAGGCGAGGGCGCCGCCGGTCGAAGCGGCCGGAGCCGGGGTCTCGCCGGAGTAGCTGGAGGGCGCGGCTTCGCTCGCCTCGGCCTCCTCGGCGCGGGCCTTCTCGACCTGGGTCTTGTGGGCCTCGAAGCGAGCCTGGGCCTCGGCATACTGCCGCTCCCACTCCTCGCGCTGCTTGTCGAAGCCTTCCAGCCACTCGCCGGTCTCGGCGTCGAAGCCCTCGGGGTAGATGTAGTTGCCCTGGTCGTCGTAGGTCGCCGCCATGCCGTACAGCGTGGGGTCGAACTCGACGTCCACACCGGCGCCCTCGTTGGCCTGCTTGAGCGACAGGCTGATGCGGCGACGGTCGAGGTCGATGTCGATGATCTTCACGAAGATCTCGTCGCCGACCTGGACGACCTGCTCGGGGATCTCGACGTGGCGCTCGGCCAGCTCGGAGATGTGGACCAGGCCCTCGATGCCCTCCTCGACGCGGACGAACGCGCCGAACGGCACCAGCTTGGTGACCCGGCCGGGCACGACCTGCCCGATCTGGTGGGTGCGCGCGAACTGCTGCCACGGGTCTTCCTGCGTCGCCTTGAGCGAGAGGGAGACGCGCTCGCGCTCCATGTCCACGTCGAGCACCTCGACGGTGACCTCCTGGCCGACCTCGACGACCTCGGACGGGTGGTCGATGTGCTTCCAGGACAGCTCGGAGACGTGCACGAGTCCGTCGACGCCGCCGAGGTCCACGAAGGCGCCGAAGTTGACGATCGAGGAGACGACGCCCTTGCGGACCTGACCCTTCTGCAGGGTGTTGAGGAAGGTCTGGCGCACCTCGGACTGGGTCTGCTCAAGCCAGGCGCGGCGGGAGAGAACCACGTTGTTGCGGTTCTTGTCCAGCTCTATGATCTTCGCTTCGAGCTCGCGTCCCACATACGGCTGGAGGTCGCGCACGCGGCGCATCTCCACCAGCGACGCCGGGAGGAAGCCGCGCAGGCCGATGTCGAGGATGAGACCACCCTTGACGACCTCGATGACCGTGCCCGTGACGATGCCGTCCTCGTCCTTGATCTTCTCGATCGTGCCCCAGGCGCGCTCGTACTGGGCGCGCTTCTTGGACAGGATCAGACGGCCTTCCTTGTCCTCCTTCTGGAGGACCAGGGCCTCGACGTGCTCACCCACGGCGACGACGTCGGCGGGGTCGACGTCGTGCTTGATGGAGAGCTCACGCGAGGGAATGACACCCTCGGTCTTGTAACCGATGTCGAGCAAGACCTCGTCTCGATCGACCTTGACGACGGTGCCTTCAACGATGTCTCCGTCGTTGAAGTACTTGATGGTCTCGTCGATCGCGGCGAGGAAGGCCTCCTCGGAACCGATGTCGTTGACCGCTACCTGCGGGGTGCTCGAGGTGGCCTCAGTGCTGCTCGTCATGTGTGGAATTGCTCCGAACCGGACAGATGTCGTTGTGACCGAAGCGCGGCAGGCCCTGTTTCGTTCAAACCGAGGAAGGGATGAGCGAGCGCGAGCCCGCTCCCTTGAGGCGCGCGCGAGCCCACAGCGCAGCGATCAGCATATGAGACCTGACGGTTCTGGTCAATCGGAGGGGCACACGAGTCCCTTAGTACTCGATGACCCTTTTAGGCCGCTTTGAACCTATATCACCATGGCGTTGCTTTGGAAGAGAGAGGCTATCGGGATCTCCGTCGGCCGTGTATAGCTCGCCGGGGTGCTTCTTGAACCATTCCAGCCAGTACGTCGAGCACCACTTGCGGCAGTCCCCCGCCGTCCCGTTGGACTGGATGCGCTGGATGGCCCGCCGATCGAAGCGCTCGTCGAACGGCGACACCGACGGCTCGGCCCCCGCCAGGAAAACCCCTGCGAACTGGTACGACGTCCCGTCCCAGCTCCCCTTCACCGCCAGGCTCCGCTTCCTCGGCTGGGACCCGAACGGCAGCGCGAAGGTGGTCGAGGAGGTCACGCCGAGCTTCTTGAGCAGCCGCTCCTCCCGGACGATCTGCTCGCTGACCTGCTTGTTCGTGAGCCGGCGCAGGTCCGGGTGGCCGTAGGTGTGGTTGGCCACCTCGAAGCCGTGCTCCAGCAGCCAGCGCACCGCCGCCGCCTGCCCGGCCTCGTCCTTCAGCCCGAACGGCTCGCGGTTGACCCAGAGCGTGGCGACCGGCCGGAAGGCCGGGTACTTGGCCGCCACCTCGAAGATGATCCCGACCGCGGTGTCCTTTTTCGGCAGACCCGCCGCGTCCAGCGCGAAATGCGTGGGATTGCCGTCATCGAAGGTCAGCACCACCGGATGGGTACCCGCCGGGATGTCGATGGCGCCCGCCACGAACTCGGCCGCGGTGATCGGCACGAACCCGCGGGTGGCCAGCTTTTCGAGCTCGCTCTTGAGCTGCGCGGGAGTTCGGTCAATGGACGCCAAACGTTTCTTCAGAATTCGGTGATACATGAGCACCGGCACCTTGCCGAGCTCGTTGGCCTTGACCTTCCTGGCCGACTCGACGGTCGCCGGCACGGGGGCCGGCAGCGTCGGCTGCGGTAATCGGGGCGCCGCCTGGACCTTGCCCTGGCCCGTCTGCTCGTCGTCGGCCGAGGGCAGCACCGCGAGGACGACCAGAGCGGTCGCCACGACGAGCACGTTGGCGACGGCGGTCACCCCAGCAAGCTTGCGCACAGTCAGACGACCTTAGCGCCCGTCACGGGCGCGCGGTATCAATCCCGGCCATCACACGCGACAACCCGGCAACACACGGACGATCCCACGGTCAACGGGCCGATCCCGGTCAATGGCCGGCGTCCTCCCAGGTGGTGCCGACCCCGACCGAGACCTCCAAGGGCACGCGCAGCTCATACGCCTCGCGCATCTGAACGGGCCGGTCCCCCGGTTAATGGCCAGCATCCTCCCAGGTGGTGCCGACCCCGACCGAGACCTCCAGGGGCACGCGCAGCTCATACGCCCCACGCATCTGGTCGACCACGACCTCCCGCAGGGCCTCCAGCTCGCCCGGCGCGACTTCGAACACGAGCTCGTCGTGGACCTGGAGCAACATGCGGGAGCGCATGCCCGCGATGGCGCGCTGCACGTTGAGCATCGCGACCTTGATGATGTCGGCCGCGGAGCCCTGGATCGGGGCGTTGAGCGCCATCCGCTCGGCCATCTCCCGGCGCTGGCGGTTGTCGCTGGTCAGGTCGGGCAGGTAGCGGCGGCGGCCGAGGATGGTCTGGGTGTAACCGTCCTTGCGGGCCTGGGCGACGATGGCCTCCAGGTAGTCCCGGATGCCGCCGAACTCCTCGAAGTAGCCGTCCTTGAGCGCGCGCGCCTCGGCGACCGGGATGTTCAGCTGGCCGGACAGCCCGAAGTCGGACAGCCCGTAGGCCAGGCCGTAGTTCATCGCCTTGATCTTGGCGCGCATCTCGCCGGTGACTAGCTCCGGGCCGACGTCGAAGACCTTGGCGGCGGTGGCCATGTGGAAGTCGTGGCCGGACTCGAACGCCTCGATCAGCGACGTGTCGCCGGACATGTCGGCCATGATGCGCAGCTCGATCTGGCTGTAGTCGGCGGTGAGCAGCGTCTCGTAGCCCGCGCCGACGACGAAGCCCTTGCGGATCCGGCGGCCCTCGGCGGTCCTGATCGGGATGTTCTGCAGGTTGGGCTTCTCGCTGGACAGCCGCCCGGTGGCGGCCACGATCTGGTTGAAGGTGGTGTGGATGCGGCCGTCGTCGCCGATCTCCTTGATCAGGCCCTCCACCGTGGTGCGCAGCTTCTGCTGGTCCCGGTGCCTGAGCATGATCGTCGGAAGCTCGTGCTCGGTCTGCGCGGCCAGCCAGACCAGCGCGTCGGCGTCGGTGGTGTAACCGGTCTTGGTCTTCTTCGTCTTCGGCAGGTTGAGCTTGACGAACAGGATCTCCTGGAGCTGCTTGGGCGAGCCCAGGTTGAACTGCTCCCCCACCGAGTCGTGCGCGGCCTCGGTGGCCTGCTTGACGGCGGCGGCGAACTCGGCTTCCAGCGCCGCGAAGTATTCGCGGTCGGCGGCGATGCCGGCCTGCTCCACCTCGGCCAGCACCCGGACCAGCGGCAGCTCCACGTCGGTCACCAGGCGGGTGCCGCCGCGCTCGGACAGGAAGCTCTCCAGCGCGATGGCCAGGTCGCGGACGGCCAGCGCGCGCATGCCCAGCTCCTGGGCGGCGGTGTCGTCCTCCTCGAACAGGCTGGTCTGGCCGTTGCCGTCGGCCTCCGCCTTCAGCTCGCGGTGCAGGTAGCGCAGGACCAGGTCGTCCAGCGGGAAGCTCCGCTGGCCGGGCAGCGCCAGGTAGGCGGCCAGCGCCGTGTCGCAGGTCAGGCCGCGCAGGTCCAGCCCGTGCGCCCACAGGGCCAGCAGCGGCCCCTTGGCGTCGTGCACGGTCTTCGGCTTGGTGTCGTCGGCCAGCCAGGCGCCCAGGGCCTTCTCGTCCTCGGGGGTGAGCTGGGTGGGGTCGAGGTAGGCGGCCGAGTCGTCCGGGGAGGCGATCGCGATGCCGTCCAGGCGGCCGGTGCCGCTGCCATAGGCGCCGCGGAAGGCGAGGCCGGCGCGGCCCTCGGGGAGGGCGGCCAGCCAGGCGGCGATCTCGCCGGGGGCGAGCGTGGTGACCTCGACGTGGACCGCGCCCTCGATCTCCGGCTCGGCGGTGCCCAGGGTCTTGAACAGGCGCTCGCGCAGCTCGCCGCGGATCTGCAGCGAGTCGAGCAGCTCGTTGATCTTCTCGCGGTCCCACTGGCCCATGGTCAGCTCGGCGGGCCGCACGTCCAGGGCCACGTCGCGCTTGAGCTCGGTCAGCATCCTGTTGTGGATCACCTGGCCGAGGTGTTCCCTGAGCATGCCGCCGACCTTGCCCTTGACCTCGTCGGCCCGCCTGACCAGCTCCTCCAGCGAGCCGTAGTCGACGATCCACTTGATCGCGGTCTTCTCGCCCACGCCGGGGATGTTGGGCAGGTTGTCGCTGGGGTCGCCGCGCAGGGCCGCGAAGTCCGGATACTGCCGCGGGCTCAGCCCATACTTCTCCCGGACGGCCTCCGGGGTGAAGCGGGTCATGTCGCTGATGCCGCGGCGGGTCATCAGCACCGTGATCCGGTCGTTGACCAGCTGGAGCGCGTCCCGGTCGCCGGTGACGATGAGCACGTCCATGTCTTCGGCGTCGGCCTGGGTGGCCAGCGTGGCGATCAGGTCGTCGGCCTCGAAGCCGGGCAGCGACAGGCGCGGGATGCGCAGCGCGTCGAGCAATTCGAAGATCAGCTGGACCTGGCCGCGGAAGTCCTCGGGGGTCTCGGAGCGATTCGCCTTGTAGTCGGCGAACGCCTCGTGCCGGAACGTGGGCTCGCTGCGGTCGAAGCAGACCACGATGTGCGTCGGCGTCTCGTCGCGCAGGATGTTGGTCAGCATGGACGTGAAGCCATACACCGCCTCGGTGTGCTGGCCGTCGGTCGTCATGAGGTTGGCGTCCTTCAGCGCGTAGAACGCCCGGTAGGCCAGCGAGTGCCCGTCGAGGAGCAGGAGGCGGGGACGCGTGGGGGTGGCTTCGTTCTTCGGCACACCCGCAGCCTAGTCTGCCCCTACGACAGAAAACCTGCGGAAGGAAGAGCCTTGACCCAAGAGCTCGTCGCACTGATGAACGAGGCCGGGAACGGGCACCTGCCCGAGCGCATGGGCATCGAGTTCGTGGAGGCGACCGCGGAGCGCGTGGTGGCCCGGATGCCCGTGCGGGGCAACACCCAGCCGTACGGGCTGCTGCACGGCGGCGCCTCGGTGGTGCTGGCCGAGACGATCGGGTCCACCGCCGCCGCCATGCACGCCGGGACCGGCCGGATCGCGGTCGGCATCGAGATCAGCGCCACCCACCACCGCTCGGCCACCACCGGCCACGTCACCGGCGTCGCCACCCAGCTGCACGGCGGGCGCACCATCGCCACCTACGAGATCGTCATCACCGACGACCAGGACCGCCGGGTGTGCACCTCCCGCCTCACCTGCATGCTCCGCGATGTCTCATAGCCACGTGCAACCAAGCGGCTTGGCCGCCGATCCAGAGGATCGGCCAATTTCACCGCTCTCTTTGCGCAGCAGCCCCAGGGGTCGCTACCGTTTGACCCTCAGAGCCCGTGGGACGGCCGAGTAGACAACGTGCACCCGCCGGGGAAGCGGTTGCATGGTCCCAAAAGTCGAACCACGGGCTCTCAAGGGTTAGGCGCGGGCCAGGGTGCCGAGGTAGAGCTCGATCACCTTGGGGTCGTTCATGAGTTCCGCGCCGGTCGCGGTGTAGGCGTTGCGGCCCTGGTCCAGGACGTAGCCGCGGTGGCAGATCTGCAGGCAGCGGCGGGCGTTCTGCTCGACCATGATGACCGTCACCCCGGCCTTGTTGATCTGCTGGGCCTGGATGAAGACCAGGTCCTGCAGCTTGGGCGACAGGCCCGCCGACGGCTCGTCCAGCAGCAGCACCGACGGCTCGGTCATCAGCGCCCGGGCCATCGCCACCATCTGCCGCTCGCCGCCGGACAGGGATCCGGCCCGCTGCCTGCGCCGTTCCCGCAGCGCCGGGAAGATCTCGCAGACGAACTCGAAGCGCTCCCGGAATTTCTTGGGCACCTGGAAGGCGCCCATCTCCAGGTTCTCCTCGATGGTCAGGCTGGGGAAGACGTTGTTGGTCTGCGGCACGTACCCGACGCCCCGGGTGACCAGCGCGTGCGCCTTCAGGTTGGTGATCTCCTCGCCCTTCAGCACGACCGTGCCGCTGCGCACGTTCACCAGCCCGAACATGGCCTTGAGCAGGGTCGACTTGCCAGCGCCGTTGGGGCCGATGATGCCGACCAGCTCACCGTCGCCGACGTACAGGTCGGCACCGTTGAGGATGTTGACGCCCGGCACGTAGCCCGCGTACAGCTCGTCGCAGCGGAGCACGGCGGTGGCCGCGCCGCTCAGATGAGCCGAGCGGTCGGTCTCGGTGGTGCTCACGCGCTGGCCTCCTTCTTCTCCTCGACGGACTCGACAGGCTCGACAGGGTCGCCGTCCGCCGCCAGTTCCTCCAGTTCGGCCTCCGCCTCGTGCAGCTGGCGTTCGGCCTCCTCCTCCGACAGCGGGGCGTCGTGGTGCGCGCCCAGGTAGGCGTCGATCACCCGCGAGTCGGACATAATCGTGTCCGGCGGCCCTTCGGCGATCACCGCGCCCTGCGCCATCACGATGACCCAGTCGCTGATGTCCCGGACCATGTCCATGTCGTGCTCCACGAACAGCACGGTCATGCCCTGGTCGCGGAGGTCCTTGACGTGGCCGAGCAGGGACTGGGTGAGGGCCGGGTTGACGCCCGCCATCGGCTCGTCCAGCATGACCAGCTCCGGCTCGACCATCAGGGCCCTGGCCATCTCCAGCAGCTTGCGCTGGCCGCCGGAGAGCGACCCGGCGAAGTCGTCGCGCTTCTTGTCCAGCTTGAACCGTTCGAGCAGAATCTCCGCGCGCTCGGTGATGGCGTCCTCCTGGCCCTGCCAGATCGAGGAGAAGAACGCCCGGAAGAAGTTCTCACCCTTCTGCCCCTGCGCGCCGAGCCGCATGTTCTCCAGCACGGTGAGCTTGGACAGCGCCTTGGTGAGCTGGAAGGTGCGGACCATGCCGCGGCGGGCCACCCGGTGCGCGGGCACCCCGTTGAGCCGGGTGCCGTTGAACGTCCACTCGCCGGCGTCGGCGGTGTCGAAGCCGGTGAGCTGGTTGAAGAAGGTGGTCTTGCCGGCGCCGTTGGGGCCGATCAGGGCGGTGATGGAGCCGCGCTGGATCTCCACGTGGTCCACGTCCACGGCGGTCAGGCCGCCGAACCTGCGGACCACCTTGTCCACCACCAGGATGGGGTCGGGCTTGGGCACTCCGGGCTCGGATTCCAGGCCCGCGAAGGCGGCCTGGGCCTTGGCACGGAAGCCGGTCGGGTCAGCGTGCATCGAGCGCGATCTCCCTCTTGTCGCCGAAGATGCCCTGCGGCCGGAACACCAGCAGCAAGATCAGGCCGAGGCCGACGAGCATGAAGCGCACGGGGCCGACCTGGGTGGTGGTCATGAAGGTGATGTAACCGGCGCTGACCGCCTCGCTGAGGGTGTTGCCGATGAGCACGAGCAGGACCCAGAAGATCGACGCGCCCAGCACCGGGCCGAACACCCGGGCCGCGCCGCCCAGAATCACGATGGTGTACGCGTAGAACGTCAGCTCGGTGCCGAACACGTCGGGCTGCACCGAGGCGAAGCCCAGCGCGTACACGTACCCGCCGAAGCTGCCCACCACGCCGCCCAGGATCAGGGCCTGCATCTTGTACGAGAAGACGTTCTTGCCGAGGCTGCGCACGGCGTCCTCGTCCTCCCTGATGGCCTTCAGCACGCGGCCCCACGGGCTCCTCATGAGCAGGTAGATGGCCAGGCAGGAGATGCCGACGAGGACCCAGCCGACGACCAGCACCCAGAGCACCCGGTCGGTGAACCCGACCGGGCCGATCTCGTAGTCGCCGGGTGGGAAGGGGTTCATGTCGTAGAACGTGCTGGAGAAGGCGCGGCGGCCGTCCGAGCCGCCGAAGACGTCCTTGAACGCCACCGAGCGGAAGACCAGCCGGACGATCTCGGCGGCCGCGATGGTCACGATGGCCAGGTAGTCGGCCCGGAGTTTCAGCGTGGGCACGCCGAGCAGGAACGCGAACACCACGACGCTGACCAGGCCGACCACGATGCCGAGCCAGAAGGGCAGGCCGAAGGTGGAGACGATCACGGCCAGGCCGTACCCGGCGACGCCGAGGAAGGCCGCCTGGCCGAAGTTGAGCAGCCCGCTGTAGCCGAACTGGATGTTCACCCCGAGGGCGGCCAGCGCGTAGACGACCGTCTCGACGCCGACGGCGGCTTCGACGGTGGTGACGAAGATTGTGAGCCAGTCCACGAACGTCCCCCCTTAACCGATCCGCTCGCGGCGGCCGAGAATGCCCTGCGGGCGTAGCAGCAGGACGATGATGAGCACGGCCAGCGCGCCGACGCTCTTCAGCTCCGGCGGCACCCAGAGCGTGGAGACCTGGATGAACAGGCCGACGACCAGCGAGCCGACCAGGGCGCCGAACGCGGTGCCGAGCCCGCCCAGGGTGACCCCGGCGAAGATCAGCAGCAGCATGTCCTGGCCCATCTGGAACTGCGCGTTCTGGGAGAGCCCGAGCATGACCCCGGCCAGGGCCGCGACGGCGCCGCCAGCGGTCCAGATGATCCGGATGACCCGGTCCACGTTGATGCCGGAGGAGGCGGCCAGGGCGGGGTTGTCGGCGACCGCGCGGGCCGCCTTGCCCGTCCTGGTCTTCAGCAGCGCCAGCCCGGCGATGATCAGGACGGCGAGCTCGATGCCCATCGCGATGAAGTTCTTGGGAGCGGCTGAGATAGGGCCGACCTCGATGCCGGGCTGGCCCGCGTACTGGGGGTACGGCTGGCTCTGCGGCCCGAAGAAGAAAAGGATCGCGTAGCGCAGGAACAGCGCGACGCCGATCGAGATGATCATCATGCCGATCAGGCCGGTGCCCCGGGCGCGCAGCACCCCCCAGAAGTAACGATCCTGGAGATAGCCAAACAGACCGCCCAGCAGGACCGCGATGAATCCGGCGAGGATCACCGGCAGCCCGACCGCGCTGCTGAAGAAGAAGGTGAAGACGGCGCCGAGGGTGACCAACTCGCCGTGGGCGAAGTTGGTCAGGCCGGTGGTGCCGAAGATCAGCGACAGGCCCATCGCGGCGAGCGCGATGATCAGGCCGAGGTTGAAGCCCTCGAAGGTGAGCTGCGCCACCCGGGTCCACCAGCGGCTCTCCGCGCTGGACTCCGGCTCCTCGCCGGGCGCGCCCGCGCCGTCGGCGGCCGCCAGGGCGAACAGCACGGTCGAGACGTTCCCCGCGAACACGCTCGGGGTTCTGGTGAGGTTGCCGCCGCGCACCTGCGCGTTGGGCGGCAGGGTGGTGGCGTCCAGCTTGACGGTGTACCTGCCCGCCGCGGGGACGGGGACCTCCCACGCGCCCTTGGCGTCACTGGTCACCTCGGCGACCGGCGCGCCGGACTCGGTGGTGACCGTTATCTTCACGCCGTTCACCGGCTGGCCTTGGAATGTGAGTGTGCCTCTCAGCCCCTCGCCCTCGGCCCAGGCGGTGCCCGCCCCAGCCGAGAGAAGGAGGATGACGCCACCCAGGAAGGCCGTGAACGCGATCACGGCTCTACGCAATGGAGCTCCCTCATTAGGTCATGGTGAGGTTGTGCCTCGCCCATCCCGAACAACGCGAATCGCATTGAGTGTGCAATGCGCTGGCGGGAGCATAGTCCCACGTCGCCGCGCTAACGCCTTTTCGTCATCAATAAGTAACCAGCTTGTTTGTTTGCCTACGAGGCGCACCCGCTGACGACGGAATCAGCGGCGGGGCGGTACTCCTTGAGGAGCTTCACCTGCTGGTCGCGGGGCAGGTGGCCGTTGGACAGGGCCTTGGTGGTACGGGTGACGGTTTCGACCGGGCCCGCCAGGTCGGCGGGCATGGCCGGGCCGTACGTGAGGATGATGCCCTGGAGTTCGGCCAGGCGGCCGATGACGGCGTCCTCGAAGTTCTGCTCGTCCTCCTGGCCGGCCGGGGACAGCAGCAGGCCCGCGTAGCCGATGGCGGAGACGATGCGGGTGCACGGGTCGTCATCGGGGTCGCCGCCGGTGGCGAATCTGGTCGCGGGGGCCTGCTGGGTGCAGGCGGCGAGGGTGGTCAGGGCCGACACCAGAGCGATCAGTGCCCTATTGCGTGCTTTCACACCGAGAATCCTTGTGGATGTGTCCAGATACGACAAGGGCCGCCGAACCCCCCCGGGGGGCTCGGCGGCCGTAACCCGTGGGGCCTTAGCCGGCGATGTTGCCGGTGCGGTACTCCAGGGCCTTGGTGTCGTAGGTGTTGTCCGGGCCGTACTGGTAGATGCCGATCGTGGCGACGGCCGGGTCACCGGCGTCGTTGAACTCGACCGGACCGCTGACGCCGTCGTAGTCGATGTCCGTGCCGGCCTTCAGCAGGTCGACGCAGCTCTTGAAGTCCGAGCACTTCGTGCCGCCCTTGCTGACCTCGGTCAGCTTGGCGGCGATGTCCACGCCCGCGTCGCTCTTGGCGGCCTCGGCGGCCAGGGCGATCAGGTTGGTGGCGTCGTAGGACTCGGCCGAGTAGCTGAAGTCGGTCAGGTCCGGGTTGATCGCCTTGAGCTTGGCCTGGAACGCGTCCGGGGCGGCCGCCCCGGGCAGGGTGGCCTTGACGCCGTCCATGGTGCCCTTGGGGAAGTCGAGGAAGTTCTCGTTGGAGAGGTTTCCGTCGACCAGGTACCACTTGTGCTTGTCGGTGGTCAGACCCTGCTTGATCAGCTCCTGCATGACCTTGACGGTCTCGGCGAAGCCGATGAGCACGATGCCCTTGGGGTTGGCGGCCTTGAGCTTGGCCACGTCCGCCGAGAAGTCGGTCGCCTTGGGGTCGTAGATGATCTTCTCGACCACCTGGCCGCCGCCGCTGGTGACGGCCTTCTCGGTGTTGTCGGCCAGGCCGGTGCCGTACGCGTCCTGCAGGGCCAGGATGCCCACGGTGTCGTTGCCGTCGGCGACCACCAGGTCGCCCAGCACGCGGCCCTGGAGCACGTCCGGCGGGGCGGTACGGAAGTACAGGCCCTTGTCGGCGTAGGTGGTCAGTTCGTCAGAGGTGTTGGCCGGCGAGAAGTGCACGACGCCCGCACCTGTGATCTTGTCGATGACCGACAGCGAGACACCCGAGGAGGCGGCGCCCACGATGGCGTCGGTGTTCTGGGCCAGCAGCTTGTCCACCGACTGCGACGCGATGTTGGTCGAGGTGTCGCCGGAGTCGGTGTGGTTCTTGACAACCGGCTTGCCGAGCACGCCACCGGCCGCGTTGATCTCCTCAACAGCAAGATCGACACCGGCGAACTCAGGCGGGCCCAGGATCGCGAGGCTGCCCGTCTGCGGCAGCAGGGTGCCGATGGTGAGCACACCGTCGCCCTTCGCTGCGGCGGGCGCGGACGAAGCGGCCGGTGCCGAGGTCGCCGGCGTCGCGGTCTCCTCGCCACCACCACAGGCCGTCAGGGCGAGGCTGGCCGCCGTGGCGACCACCAGCACGCGCCCGAGGGGGGCAATGCGGATCATGAAGTGTCTCCTTCATCCATGCCCGGGACACGCCAGAGGGGTCGGCGTGAACCCGATCGAATGCGGAAAACGTACATAACACCACACTGCTCTGACCAGCAATGCATCAGAACTGACGGCACTTGGATGCGGAGTCGTAATAAGTCCTCAACCTAGCCCGGCGATGCCGTTGACCTGGAACGTCGCGGACGAAAGCGGCCAAAGCCGCAAGATCGCCCATGCGCCCTGCTCATGACCATCCCAGGTCAGGACGGCCCCGCCGCCTCCGTTACCACCGCCTGGGCCACCTGGCGCATGCTCAGCCGCCGGTCCATGGAGGCCTTCTGGATCCACCGGAACGCCTGCGGCTCGGTCCAGCCGTGCTGCGCCATCAGCAGGCCCTTGGCCCGCTCGACCAGCTTGCGGGTCTCCAGCCGCTCGGAGAGGGTGGTGACCTCCTTCTCCAGCGCCGCGATCTCCTCGTGCCTGCTGACCGCCATCTCGATCGCCGGAACCAGGTCGCCCTTGGTGAACGGCTTCACCAGATACGCCATCGCGCCCGCGTCCCTGGCCCGCTCGACCAGGTCGCGCTGGGAGAACGCGGTCAGGATCAGGCACGGCGCGATCCGCTCGGACACGATCTGCTCGGCCGCCGAGATCCCGTCCAGGACCGGCATCTTCACATCCAGGATGACCAGGTCGGGGCGGAGCTCGGTGGCGAGCTTGACGGCCGTCTCACCGTCGCCCGCCTCCCCCACGACCGCGTAGCCGTCCTCTTCCAGCATCTCCTTCAGGTCGAGGCGGATCAGTGCCTCATCTTCCGCGATCACCACTCGCCGCTGCGTTCCAGTCACGCACAAGAGGTTACCGACGTCCGCTACATTAGGAACACGCCCGGGGGCCGACATGATCCCGGACGGTCGTCTGCCCTGATATCCCAACGGCAGAGGAAATGGTCTCAAACACCATCTAGTGTGGGTTCGAATCCCACTCAGGGCACGAAAACGGCCCGCCGGGCGGATGCTCGGCGGGCTGTTCCGTTTCCCGGGTCAGGCCTGCGGGTGGGCCACCGCGGAGCCGATGGTGTGGACCCGGAGCGCGTTGGTGGAGCCGTGGCTCCCGGGCGGGGAGCCCGCCACGATAACGATCTTGTCACCCTTTTCGAACTCGCCCAGGGCGAGCAGCGAGGCCTCCACCTGGCGGACCATGTCGTCGGTGTGGTGCACGAACGGAACCTGGAAGGTCTGCACCCCCCAGGTCAGGGCCAGCTGGCCGGGGATCTGCGGGTTCGAGGTGAAGGCGATCAGCGGGATCGGGGAACGATAGCGGGCCAGGCGGCGGGCGGTCTCGCCGGACATGGTGAAGGCCACCAGGGCCTTCGCGCCGACGATGGCGCCCACCTCGGCGGCCGCGCGGGCGATGGCGCCGCCGGTGGTCTCGGGGCGGCGGTCCAGGTTGTGGGTGGCGTGCAGGGTGGCGCCCTCGGCGGCGGTGGCGATCTTCGCCATGGTGGCCACCGAGTCGATCGGGTAGCTGCCGACCGAGGTCTCGCCGGAGAGCATGACCGCGTCCGCGCCGTCCATCACCGCGTAGGCCACGTCGGAGGCCTCGGCGCGGGTGGGGCGGGGGGCGTTCATCATCGAGTCGAGCATCTGGGTGGCCACGATCACCGGGTGCGCCTTCTCCCGGCACAGCTCGATGATCCGGCGCTGCACGATCGGCACCTGCTCGAGCGGCAGCTCCACGCCGAGGTCGCCGCGGGCCACCATGACGCCGTCGAAGGCGTCGATGATCTCCTCCAGGCAGTCCACCGCTTGCGGCTTCTCCACCTTGGCGAGCAGCGGGAGGCGGACTCCCTCCTCGTCCATGATCTTGTGCACGATCATGGCGTCCTCGGCGGAGCGCACGAAGGACAGGGCGATCATGTCGAAGCCGGTGCGCAGGGCCCAGCGCAGGTCCGTCTCGTCCTTCTCGGTGAGCGCGGGGGCGCTGACCGCGACGCCGGGCAGGTTGAGGCCCTTGTTGTCGGAGATCATGCCGCCGACCACCACCCGGGTGGTGACCCGCGGCCCTTCGACCGCCGTCACCTCCAGGTTGAGGCGGCCGTCGTCGACCAGGATGGTGTCCCCTGGGCTGACGTCTCCGGGCAGGCCCTGATAGGTCGTGGAGACCATGTCGCGATCACCAGGCACGTCCTCGGTGGTGATCGTCAGCACGTCGCCGACGCCGAGCCGAACCGGCCCGGAGGCGAACTTGCCCACGCGGATCTTGGGGCCCTGCAGGTCGGCGAGGACGCCGACGGCGCGGCCGCAGTCGGCGGCCGCTTCACGCACCCGGTCGAGGATCTCCTGGTGCAGTTCATGACTGCCGTGGGAGAGGTTGAATCGCGCCACGTCCATGCCCGCCGCGATCAGTTCGCGGAGGCGCTCCGGAGAGGAGGTGGCGGGACCGAGGGTACAGACGATCTTTGCTCGACGACTCACGAGTCCTAGCCTAATTGGTCCAGACCACTTGATAGTGACGGCTTCCATTGCTGTGGCCTAATTGTCAGTGACTTCACGCGATCGCTAAGGTGTCCTAGCCTTACCCGCTATGGGGCATTTCTGGAGGTTAGCTGCCGTCTCAACGCTGTTGAGCGTCATCGCGTGCGGTGGACAGGCTACCCAATCAACCGAGCCCCCAACCGGTGTTTCGGTCTCGTTGCAGCAGTTGCGTTCTGATGTCCCCGTGCACCGGATGCGGGTGGCGGTCACCAACACGACCACGACACCGGTCTACTTCAGCGAACTCCAGCTGCTTTCCGACTCATTCGACACTATGCCCCCCAAACGGGTGGACATGGCGCTCACCCGTACGCTCCGGACGGATTTCCCCATCCCGTACGGCCCCGCGCGCTGCCACCCCACCACCATCCCCGCTCCGAAACCGGCGGTGATCGTGACCAGGCTCCGAGTGGGGGACGAGCCGCTGCGCGAGGTCAGGTACCCGATCCCGGCCACCGATCCACTGCTGGCCCGCCTGGTGAAGTCCGAGTGCGCCCAGTTCATCCTGAAGCAGGCGATCGACGTGTCCTTCGGGTCCGACTGGACCCGGGAGGGGGACTCCCTGCGCGGGGTTCTCACCGTGGTCCGGAAGGGCGGCGGCGAACCGGTCACCATCGACGATGTGGGCGCGACCACGCATTTCGACCTGAAGCCGGTGTCCGGCAAGCGCAAGCCGGTCGCCGTGCTGTCGGGGGCGAGCCTGGAGATTCCCGTGCTGGTCACCTCGTCGCGGTGTGATCCGCACGCGTTCGCCGAGGCCAAGCAGGCGTATCTGTTCCCGCTCTGGGGCACCCCGCCGGGGATCGGGGAGACGTACACGATGGAGGTCGTGCCGCCGAAGGCGGTGCAGCAGCGGTTCTGGGACTACGCGGTGGATCTGTGTGGCCTGCCGAGCTGAGCGCGGAGAACGCCGGCCCAGGAGATCAGGATGGCGGCGATGACGACCCAGCGGACCAGCCAGACATACTGGGCCGGGTAGACGACCCCTTCGATGTAGGTGTCGATGAAGCCGCCCGGTTTCAGGCCGCTGGCTCCGGCGTGGTGACGGCCCCAGTTCTCCAGCGCGGTGAGCGGGCATTCCACCAGGCCGGTGAGCTGGATCAGGCCCCAGACGGCGAAGGCCAGGTGGAGCCAGATCAGGCGCGGCCAGCGCCAGGCGAGGAATCCCCCCAGGGCGATGTAGCCGATCGCGATGAAGTGCACGACCATCGTGACTTCCCAGACAGCCCGATACATCATGCTTCCACGGTAAGCCGGGCGGATCCCCTGGGGATCCGCCCTGCTACTCAGGCGTCCTTAGGTAGCGTGACCGCCCGGAACGCGTTGACCACCCCATGCCCGAAGAATCCGTTCTTGGCCGCGGTCCCCTCACAGACCTGGACGTTCTTCGCCGAATACCGGTACGCCCTGGGCGTCGGGCACGGCTTCGCGGACGCGGTCGAGTACAACAGCCGTTCGGCGGTCGACGGATTCAGCTGGAGCCCGCCCTTGCCGGGCTTCCCGAACCGGGCGATCAGCAGCGCCACCACGCCGGTGGCGTGCGGCGCCGCCATCGAGGTGCCCTCCAGATACTGGTAGTACGCGCATTTCCCGCCCGCGCAGCTCTTGATCACCGAGGAGGTCATCGGCCGCCCCCGCTTGTCGATCAGTTCCTGGGCGCGCAGCGCCTTGGTGGGCGCGGCGGCCAGGATCTCGCGGGCCACGCCCTTGAGCTTGGTGACAGGGTCGGCGAGGTCGCCGCCGGGCGCGGCCACGTCGGCCTGCTCGACGCCGTAGTCGGAGTAGATCGCCTTGCGCCCGCTCGGGCCGACCGCGGTGACCGAGATGACGCCGTCCAGCTCGGCGGGCACGTTCAGGCAGGAGTTGTCCACCTTGCGCTCGCGCTCGGCGCCGATCGGGTAGTCGGGGCTGGTCCCGTCCACCGTGATCTTGCCCAGGTCGAGGGCGCTGTTGCCGATCGCCGAGACCAGCGTCACGCCGTGCGCGCGGGCGTAGGCGATCGCGCGCTTCATGCCCTCCAGGATGCCCCGCTGCTCCTGCTGCTCGGCCGGGCTGTCCTGGGGGTTGGCGGCGCAGTTGAACATCCACGGGTCGACGTAGAAGGACATGTTGACCACGTCGATGCCCTTGTCGCCCGCGTAGGTGAGGGCGTCCATGGTGGGCTTGAGAAAGAAGAAGCCGGCGTCGTGGCCGGCTCGCAGGTTGACCAGGGATACGCCGGGCGCGACGCCGCCGATGCCCACGCCGTTCAGCGGGGAGCCGATCGTGCTGGCCACGTGCGTGCCGTGGCCGTCGTCGTCCACGTCGGCGGGGTCCTTGCAGCCCTTGTACTCGCAGGGGCCGTCGAAGGTCTTGCCGTTGGGGTCCTTGGGGCGGTCGATGACGAAGTTGCGGCTGAGCTTGCGGTTGAAGTTGGGGGCGATGTCGGGATGCTTGCCGTCGATGCCGGTGTCGATCACACCGACCAGGACCTGGTGGCTGCCGCGCTGCTTGGCGTACGATCCGGTGGGGGTGGCGCCGATCATCCGCATGTCCCACTGGCGGGAGGCCAGAGGTTCCCCGGCGGCCTTGGTGACGGCCGGAGGCTGCTTGGCGGTCGCGGGCGGCGGATCGCCGTCCCAGCGGGCCCGGGTGGTCGCGCCGATCTTGCGGTCCCTGGCGACGGCGGCGACGGCCGGGCTGGCGCCCACGCGGGCGGGCGCGGCGGTCGTGGCGAGCAGGTAGCCGAGCCTGGGCTCCTCGCCGGTCACCGCCCCGCCGCTGGCGGCCACCGCCCGGGCGGCGTCGTCCCGCTGGCCGGGCAGGTAGAAGACGAGGTACTCCCCCGGCGGGTCCGCCGTCGCCGATGCCCCGGCGAAAGCCGTACCCAGCAGTGCCGCTGATATCCCGAGCGCCAGAAACCGGGCCGCCCGCCGCTGCTTGCTCACCAATCCTCCTCGACAGGAATATGATCATTCTTCCCGTCGCGGATAATTACAAGCCGATCAGCATATTTACGATATGTGCAAAAATGCATACGGCGTCCTGCCTTAAGGCAGGACGCCGTATATATCGGAATATTAGACTAGCGGCCGGGCTGTCGGTGGGATGGCTACCGGCAGGGCGGTCTGGCCGGTCAGGTACTCGTCCACGGCGGCGGCGGCCGAGCGGCCCTCCGCGATCGCCCAGACGATCAGGGACTGCCCGCGTCCCATGTCCCCGGCGGCGAACACCCCGTCCACCCCGGTCTGGTAGGACCTGTTGCGCGCCACGTTGCCGCGCGGGTCGAAGAACTCCCCGGCCGACAGCTCGGCCAGCTCGGTCAGCAGGCCGCCCTTCTCCGGGCCGAGGAAGCCCATCGCCAGCGTGACCAGCTGGGCCGGGATCTCCCGCTCGGTCCCCGGCACCGGCTTGAACCCGGCGGCGGGGCCCTCCACGTCGACCAGCCGCAGCGCGGCCAGCCGGCCCTCGGCGTCCTTGACGAACTCGGTGGTGGACACCGCGTACACCCGGTCGCCGCCCAGTTCCGCGAGCTCCTCGTGGGCGCTCTCCATCTTGAACAGCATCGGGAACGTCGGCCACGGCTGGGAGCCCGGCCGGTCGGCGGGCGGCTTCGGCATGATCTCCAGCTGGGTGATGGAGGCCGCGCCCTGCCGGACCGCGGTGCCGATGCAGTCGGCGCCGGTGTCGCCGCCGCCGATCACCACGACGTGCTTGCCCTGCGCCGAGATGCTGGAGTCCCCGAAGCCCTTGTTGGCGGGCGGCAGGTATTCCATCGCCTGGTAGACGCCCTCGGCGTCCCGTCCTGGCACCGGCAGGTCGCGCCACGCGGTCGCGCCGCCGGCCAGCACGATCGCGTCGAACTCGGCCCGCAGCTGGGCGGCCGTGACGTCCACGCCGACGTGGACGCCGGTGCGGAACTCGGTGCCCTCGGCCACCATCTGCTCGATCCGGCGGTCGATGTTGCGCTTCTCCATCTTGAACTCGGGGATGCCGTACCTGAGCAGGCCGCCGATCGCGTCGGCGCGCTCGAACACCACCACGTCGTGCCCGGCGCGGGTGAGCTGCTGGGCGGCCGCGAGCCCGGCCGGGCCCGAACCGACCACGGCCACCTTCTTGCCCGTGCGGGCCAGCGGCGGCTGCGGCGTGACCCAGCCCTCCGCGAACGCCCGGTCGATGATCTCCACCTCGACCCGCTTGATCGCGACCGGGTCGGCGTTGATGCCCAGCACGCAGGCCATCTCGCAGGGCGCCGGGCAGAGCCGCCCGGTGAACTCGGGGAAGTTGTTGGTGGCGTGCAGCCGCTCGATCGCCTCCCGCCAGTCATCCCGGTAGACCAGGTCGTTCCACTCCGGGATGAGGTTCCCGAGCGGGCAGCCGTTGTGGCAGAACGGGATGCCGCAGTCCATGCAGCGGGCGGCCTGCCTGGTCAGCTTCTCGGCCGGGAAGGCGTCGTAGACCTCCCGCCAGTCGCGGATCCGGACGTCCACCGGCCTGCGCTGCGGCAGCTCCCGGTCATGCGTGAGAAACCCCTTCGGGTCAGCCATTGAGTGTCCCCCCTTATCCGTGCGAAGCGGCCATGACGGCCTCGTCGATGTCCCGGCCCTCGGCTTCGGCTTCGGCGCGGGCGCGCAGCACCCGCTTGTAGTCGATGGGCATGATCTTGCCGAACCGGGCCAGCGCGGCGTCCCAGTCGGTGAGCAGCGCCTTGGCCACCGGCGAGCCGGTCTCGGCCAGGTGCTTCTCGACGGTCTCCCGGAGGAAGTCGGAGTCCTCGTCGGTGAGCGCCTCGATCTCCACCATCTCCCGGTTGACCCGGACCGGGTTGAGATCCAGCACGTACGCGATGCCGCCCGACATGCCCGCCGCGAAGTTGCGCCCGGTCGGCCCGAGCACGACCGCCCGCCCGCCGGTCATGTATTCGCAGCCGTGGTCGCCGACGCCCTCCACCACGGCGGTGGCGCCGGAGTTGCGGACGCAGAACCGTTCCCCGACCACGCCCCGGATGAACGCCTCGCCGGAGGTCGCGCCGTAGAGGCCGACGTTGCCGGAGACGATGTGGCCGTCCAGGTCGTTGGCCGGGCGGACCGCGATCCTGCCGCCGGACAGGCCCTTGCCCAGGTAGTCGTTGGCGTCGCCGGTCAGCCGCAGGGTGATGCCACGCGGCACGAACGCGCCGAAGGAGTTGCCGGCCGAGCCGGTGAACGACACGTCGATGGTGTTGTCCGGCAGGCCCGCGCCGCCCCACCTGCGGGTGACGTGGTGGCCGAGCATGGTGCCGACGGTCCGGTTCACGTTCCGGATCGGGAGCTCCAGGGTGACCCGCTCGCCGAACTCCAGCGCGCCCTCGGCCAGCTGAATCAGCGTGTTGTCCAGCGCCCGGTCCAGGCCGTGGTCCTGGCCGACGACCTGGTGCAGCGGGGTGCCCGCGGGCAGCTCCGGCTGGTAGAGGATCGGGGTCAGGTCCAGCCCGGCCGCCTTCCAGTGGTCCACGGCCGCGTCGGTGTCGAGCAGCTCGGCGTGGCCGATGATCTCGTCCAGCGAGCGGTAGCCCAGCTCGGCCAGGTACTCGCGGACCTCCTGGGCGATGAACTCGAAGAAGTTGACCACGAACTCGGGCTTGCCGGTGAAGCGCTTGCGCAGCTCCGGGTTCTGGGTGGCCACGCCGACCGGGCAGGTGTCCAGGTGGCAGACGCGCATCATGACGCAGCCGGAGACGACCAGGGGGGCGGTGGCGAAGCCGTACTCCTCGGCGCCGAGCAGGGCGGCGACGATGACGTCCCTGCCGGTCTTGAGCTGGCCGTCGGCCTGCACCACGATCCGGTCCCGCAGGCCGTTGAGCAGCAGCGTCTGCTGGGTCTCGGCCAGGCCGAGCTCCCAGGGCGCGCCCGCGTGCTTGAGCGAGGTGAGCGGGGAGGCGCCGGTGCCGCCGTCGTGGCCGGAGATGAGCACCACGTCGGCGTGCGCCTTGGAGACGCCCGCCGCGACCGTGCCGACGCCGACCTCGGAGACCAGCTTGACGTGCACGCGGGCCAGCGGGTTGGAGTTCTTCAGGTCGTGGATGAGCTGGGCCAGGTCCTCGATGGAGTAGATGTCGTGGTGCGGCGGCGGCGAGATGAGGCCGACGCCGGGGGTGGAGTGCCGGGTCTTGGCGATCCACGGGTAGACCTTGTGGCCCGGCAGCTGGCCGCCCTCGCCGGGCTTGGCGCCCTGCGCCATCTTGATCTGCAGGTCGTCGGCGTTGACCAGGTATTCGCTGGTCACGCCGAACCGGCCGGAGGCCACCTGCTTGATCGCCGACCGGCGGGCGGGGTCGTGCAGCCGCTCGGGGTCCTCGCCGCCCTCGCCGGTGTTGGACTTGGCGCCGAGCCGGTTCATGGCGATGGCCAGCGTCTCGTGCGCCTCCATCGAGATCGAGCCGTACGACATCGCGCCGGTGGAGAACCGCCGCACGATGCTCTCGACCGACTCGACCTCCTCGATCGGCACGGGCATGCCGGGGCGGAGCCTGAACAGGCCGCGCAGCGTCATCAGGGTCTCGGCCTGGCCGTCGACCAGGGAGGTGTACTCCTTGAAGATCTCGTAGCGCTTGGTCCTGGTGGCGTGCTGCAGCTTGAAGACCGTGGTCGGGTTGAACAGGTGCGGCTCGCCCTCGCGCCGCCACTGGTACTCGCCGCCGACCTCAAGCCGCCGGTGCGCGTTCTCCGCCCTCGGGTACGCCTTCAGGTGCCGCTGCTGGGCCTCCCTGGCCAGCACGTCGAAGCCGACGCCGCCCAGGCGGGAGGTGGTGCCGGTGAAACACTCGGCGATCACGTCGGCGCCGAGGCCGAGGGCTTCGAAGATCTGCGCGCCGGTGTAGGAGGCGACCGTGGAGACGCCCATCTTGGACATGACCTTGAGCACGCCCTTGCCGTACGCCTTGATCAGGTTGCGGACGGCCTTGCGCGGGTCGATCGAGAGCATGCCGGTGGCGGTCATGTCCTCGACGGTCTCGATGGCGAGGTAGGGGTTGATGGCGCTCGCGCCGTACCCGACCAGGAGGGCCATGTGGTGGCACTCGCGGGCCTCGCCGGTCTCGATCACCAGGCCGACCCGGGTGCGGGACTTCTCCCTGATCAGGTGGTGGTGCACCGCGCCGGTGAGCAGCAGCGACGGGATCGGCGCCTTCTCGGCGGAGGAGCCGCGGTCGGACAGGACGATGATCCTGGCCCCGTCCGCGATCGCCCGGGAGACCTCCTCGCGGATCTCCCGCAGCCGCCGCAGCAGCGCGTCCCCGCCACCGCCCACGTGGAACAGGCCGGAGACCACGTACGGCTGGAAGCCCGGCAGCGCGCCCTCGTCGTTGATGTGGACGATCTTGGCCAGCTCGTCGTTGTCGATCACCGGGTACGGCAGGACCAGGCGGCGGCAGGACGCGGCCCCCGGCTCCAGCAGGTTGCCCTCGGGACCGATCGTGGACTGCAGGGAGGTGACCAGCTCCTCCCGGATGGCGTCCAGCGGCGGGTTGGTGACCTGGGCGAACAGCTGGCTGAAGTAGTCGAACAGCAGCCGCGGCTTCTCGCTCAGCACCGCGACCGGCGAGTCGGTGCCCATCGAGCCGAGCGGCTCGCCCCCGGTGACCGCCATCGGGGTGAGGATGATCCGCAGCTCCTCCTCGGTGTAGCCGAAGGTCTGCTGCCGCTTCACCAGCGCCTCGTGGGTGGGGTGCTCGTGCTCGCGCTCGGGCAGCTCCTCGAAGCGCACCAGACCGGCGTGCAGCCACTCCCCGTACGGCTCGGCGGCGGCCAGCTCGGCCTTGATCTCGTCGTCCTCGATGATCCGGCCGCGCGCGGTGTCGACCAGGAACATCTTGCCCGGCTGCAGGCGGCCCTTGCGGATCACCCGCTCCGGCTCGATGTCGGCGAGCACGCCCGCCTCGGAGGCGAGCACGACCAAGCCGTCGTCGGTGACGTAGAACCGGCCCGGACGCAGGCCGTTGCGGTCCAGGACCGCCCCGACCAGGGTGCCGTCGGAGAAGGAGATCGAGGCGGGGCCGTCCCAGGCCTCCATGAGGGTGGAGTGGAACTCGTAGAAGGCGCGCCGCGCCGGGTCCATCTCGGTGTGGTTCTCCCACGCCTCCGGGATCATCATCAGCACCGCGTGCGGCAGCGACCGGCCGCCCAGGTGCAGCAGCTCCAGCGTCTCGTCGAAGGAGGCGGTGTCGGAGGCGTCCGGGTCGCAGATCGGGAACAGCCGCTCCAGGTCGCCGGGGATGAGCCCGGTGCCGAGCATGGCCTCCCGCGCCCGCATCCAGTTGCGGTTGCCCTTGACCGTGTTGATCTCCCCGTTGTGCGCGATGTAGCGGTACGGGTGGGACAGCGGCCAGGACGGGAAGGTGTTGGTGGAGAACCGGGAGTGCACCAGCGCGATCGCGGTGACGTAGCGCTCGTCGGACAGGTCGGGGAAGAACGGCTCGACCTGCTGCGGGGTGAGCATGCCCTTGTAGACCACGGTCCGGCAGGAGAGCGAGGCGAAGTAGACGTCCACCTCGTGCTCGGCCCGCTTGCGGAACGCGAACGCGGCCCGGTCCAGATCGATCCCGGACAGCTCGCCGGAGCTGACGAACAGCTGGCGGAACGACGGCATCACGGCGCGGGCGCTCGGCCCGGCGTGCGCGGTGCCCACCTGGACCTCGCGCCAGCCGAGCACGGTGATGTTCTCCTCGGCCGCGATCTCCTCGATCATGCCCATGGCGACCGCGCGAGCCTGCTCGTCGTGCGGCAGGAAGGCGATCCCGGCCGCGTACGCCCCCGCTGCGGGCAGCGCGAACGGGGTGACGGCCCGGTAGAGCGCGTCCGGGATCTGCGTCAGGATGCCGGCGCCGTCTCCGGTCTCCGGTTCGCTCCCCCGCGCACCCCGGTGATCGAGGTTGATGAGCGCGGTCAGGGCCTTCGCGACAATGTCATAGCTGCGGCGGCCGTTCACGTCGGCAACCATCGCGACGCCACAGGCGTCGTGCTCGTTCGCAGGGTCGTAAAGGCCCTGAGGCTCGGGAAAGCCCCCAGGGCGGCCAAGGCGGGCAGCAGGCATGTAATCACTCCCGTCGTCATCTTCTGCGTGGAGACAGAGGGACGACGCTGGCCCTGCTGCAGTTGTGGTGTGTAGAGATTACCCCACCGTGTGCGAATGGTCCCGCCTGGGCGTTCAGGGGACGAGTTCGGGCGGTGGCGCGCCGATAGGGTTTCAGTTATGGCTATCGACGAGCTGTTCGCACAGGCCGGAGTGGATGGCAGGCGGCTCCGTAGGGCGGTCGCCCTCCTCGCGGATGGGCGCTGGTGGTCACTCGCCGATCTGGTCCGGGAGACCGCCACGTCGCGGCGGACCATCGAGGCGCTGCTCCGCGAGCTCCCCCTTGAGCGTCGCGGCGAGCGCGTCCGAATCCCAGCTGATCAGGCTAAACACTACAACACTGGCACTGAATCCAATATTTCGGACCCTGTGTCTCACCTTATGGACATATATGGGGATACGGTGGCCCGAATCGGGGAGCTGATCGCCAAGGCGCCCCGGGGGCGGCACACGCTCGATCATGTGGCGGCCACGGCGGACACGGTGGTGCGGCGGGCCTTGCTGCTCGGGGAGCGGTTCTGGCTGCCCGGGGCGCGGGTGCTGTGTGTCGGAGATCACGATCTGACCTCGCTGGCGGTGCGGATGATCCATCCGGAGGTCGAGGTGGCGGTGGCCGACATCGACGAGCGGATCCTTGAGTATGTGGATGCCCAGGGGCTGGGGGTTCGAACATTCTGGGCTGATCTGCGGCTGGGATTGCCGCCGTCGGCGCGGGGGTGGGCGGATCTGGCGGTCACCGATCCGCCGTATACGCCGGAGGGGGTGGGGTTGTTCGTGGCGCGTGCGGCCGAAGGGCTGCGGGATCGGGATCAGGGGCGGATTCTGCTGGCGTATGGGGCTTCTGAGCGGACGCCGATGCTGGCGTTGAAGGTGCAGAGCGCGCTTTCTGATCTCAATCTTCTGACTGAGGCGATATTTCCGGATTTCAATAGGTATCACGGGGCGGAGGCGATCGGCAGCGCGGCGGATCTCTACGTGTTGCGGCCGACCACGAAGACCTGGCCCTCGGTGGCGTCCCGGGTGGACAAGCTGGCCACCGCGATCTACACGCAGGGCCCGCAGTCGGTGGAATCCGCGCGTTCCAAGGAAGATCTACCGGGCCTTGCCGGAATCGAGGCCTTCGCCCCCGGGCTGCTGGTCGGGGAGTGGCCACGCGACCTGCTGCCGAAACTCCCCCGGGTCCGCCTGTCGACCTGGCTGGCCAAGCCCTACGCCGCCGATCCCGACCGGGTGGCGATCGCCGTACCACCGGGCCTGGAGGCCGCACTACCCCGCGTCCTCCTCGCCTCCCGCGCCCGCCACGTGCGCGTCCTCCTCGCCACCCCACCCCCCGACCTCACCGACCTGCTCTCCCCCGTCTACGACCTCACCGCCGACGGCTCCGTCCTCGACGCGGTACGACGTCCGCTCCCCGACCACGACCCCGCCAGGATCGCGCGCCGCGTCCTCGACAACGCCCACGGCAAAGCCGCCAACTCCTGGCGCGAAGCCCTCATCTCCGCCCGGGACCTCACCAAGAAGCAGGCCCGGACCCTCGTCCCCGACTGGGCCGACGCCTCCGCCCTGGAACTCCCGGCCCACCGCCTGGCCGCCCTCCCGCACGCGGCGGCGGACTCGCTGTCGGCCGCCACCCAGCTTTCAAGCGCGGCGGCGGACTCCCATGCCCCGACGGCGAACCCGCTGTCGGCCACTACCCAGCTTTCGAGAACGGCGGCCGAATCCCATGCTCCTTCAAGCAGGGCGGCGGACCCGCCGTCGGCCGCTACCCGGCCTTCAGGAGACGGGTCTGGAGGAACTGGCTGACCGAGTCCACGGCCAGCAGCGGATCGGTGAGGTCCGGCTTCTCGTCGCCCACTGCGGCCACCCAGCTGACCACGGCGTAGTGCCCCAGCGCCCTGCCCTGCGCCGACCCCCCGGAGATCGCGGGCTGCCCTGGCGCGAGCTTCAGGAACGCGTCCTTCCTGAACGCCTGCACCAGCCGATCGGCCGCCCCCGAATCGGCCAGATTGAAGATCGCGAACTGCCCCGAAACCCCGTCCGCGCTGTAGACGGCCCGCAACACCTGCGTGCACCCCTGCAACGGCGGACTCCCCCACACCGCCTCCGCACAGTTCCCCGACACAGATGACTGACCCCGTTTCATCTGCACGGCCCCGGAACTCAGCGTGTCCTTCCCGAAGACCTCCCCAACAGCCAACGGCTCCGGATCCACCTCCCTGGACACGATCGCCTCATAGATCGCCGAAGACGACTCCGCCCGGAACACCTGAGGCCAGGGATCACCGGCAGCGACCGAACACCCCACCCCAAGAAACGCCCCCACCACCAACACTCCCACCCACCGCATGAAGCCAGATCCTACTTAAGGGCCTCACCGGCAACCCGGGA
>NZ_JBDPLV010000102.1:0-33025 GCF_039871605.1 Acrocarpospora sp. B8E8
ACCAGCACAGCCAACCTGACGGCCGTTGTGGCTTGCTTGAGCCGTATGCCGCGATGAGTGGCACGTACGGTTCTGAGGGGGCCGGAGCACGGTAACGTGCTCCGGCTACCCGGCATTGTTTCATGCCTCCGCCAAGACTCATGCGATCTTCGATGAGGAGCGCGTGATCGCCTACGCCGGGCTGGAGCCGGTGATGCGGCTGGCCGAGCGCTGCGGGCTGGACGCGCTGGTGGAGGAGCACGTGGCCATCGCCAACCCGCTCGGGGCGAACGCGCCCGCGAAAATCGGCTCGATCGTGGCCGGGATGGCCACCGGGGCCGACAGCATCGAGGATCTGGACGCGCTGCGGCATGGCGGGATGGACAAGCTGTTCGACCAGATCCGCGCCCCGTCCACGCTCGGCTCGTTCCTGCGCGCGTTCGCCTGGGGAAACGTGCGGCAGTTGGAGAAGGTCAACCGGCGACTGCTGGCCGCTCTGGCCGTGCACACTCCGCTGTTACCCGATGTGGGCGTGCTGGCGTTCATCGATGTCGACTCCATGCAGCGGCGGACCTACGGCTACCACAAGCAGGGATCGGGGTTCGGGCACACGAAGATTCAGGGCAGAAGTGTGCTGGTCCGCGGGCTCAACGTGCTCGCCTCGACCGTGTCGACGCCGCTGTCGGCCCCGGTGATCTGCGGGATGCGGCTGCGTGGCGGGTCGGCGGGCTCGGCGCGCGGGGCCGAGTCCTTCGTCCGCGAGGCGATCGGCACCGCCAAGGCGGCCGGAGCCGGGGGCGCCGGTGAGGGCATCGTGGTGTTGCGCGGCGATTCGGCGTTCTACTCGGCTGGCGTGGTCGGCGCGTGCCGCGACCACGATGTGCGGTTCTCGGTCACCGCGAAGATGGACCGGAAGGTCAAGGCGGCGATCGCGTCGATCCCGGAGACGGCCTGGGTGGCGATCAAGTACCCGGACGCGGTCTTCGATGAGCGGGCCGGCCGGTGGGTGTCGGACGCCGAGGTCGCCGAGATCACCTATACCGCGTTCACCTCCAAGAAGAACCGCGCGACGACCGCCCGGCTGATCGTGCGCCGCGTGCGGGAGCTCAACCCGCGGGACGGGATCGGGCAGGATGAGCTGTTCGCGTCCTGGCGGTATTACGCGATCTTCACCGACAGTCCGTTCCACCTGGTCCAGGCTGAGGCCCAGCACCGCGATCACGCGGTGATGGAGCAGGTCAACGCGGATCTGATCGACGGGCCGCTGGCGCATCTGCCGTCGGGCCGCTTTGCCGCGAACGCCGCCTGGGTCACCCTGGCGGCGATCACCCACAACCTGCTGCGGGCGGCCGGGTGCCTGGCCTCGGCGTTTCATGCCAAGGCCCGCGGTGCGACGCTGCGCCGCCATCTGATCGTCGTCCCCGCGAGGGTTGCCCGGCACGGACGCGGGCAGGTCACGCTGCATCTGCCCGCGCACTGGCGCTGGCAGTGCGCCTGGTCGAGCGTCTTCGACGCCGCCCACGGGCCACCGCGCGCCCGCGCGGCCTGACCTGCCTGAAATCCCTGGTCATCGCCCCGTTCTTGACGACCGTGCCGGTCATCCGCACCCGAGTGCACGCCCGCTCCCGACCCTGTGACACCTGGACAGGCCGCGACCCGCGCGCGGCGGCTCTCCCGCACCCGAAATCAGGGCCTTCACCTGCCCGAACGTTCCTCGTGGAGGAATTGAGCCAGAAAATGATCACAAGAAATCACGTGGTGGATTCAGGCTTAGGGGGAGGTCTGGGTGACGGTCACCGAGACGCGGTCGTCGGGCAGGCGGAGGGTGAGATCGTTCCCGGGGGAGAGGTCGGCGGCGCGGCGGACGACCTCGCCGGAGGGACGCTGCACGATGGCGTAGCCGCGTTCGAGGGTGGCGGCGGGTGACAGGGCGACCAGGCGGGCTCTGAGATGTTCCAGGCTGTCGGCCGAACGGTCCAGGGAACCGGTCAGGCAGCGGCGGGAGCGGTCACGAAGGGCGTCCACCTGCTCGGCGCGGCGATCGAGCTCCCGCACCGGATCCGACAGGGACGGCCGTGATCGGACCGACTGGAGCCAGTGCTGCTCGCGATCCAGCCAGCCGCCGACCACCCGGCGCCCACGATCCCTGAGCTGCCGGACGAGCGTCAGCTGCTCTCCCACATCAGGAACGACCTTCTTGGCCGCGTCCGTGGGCGTGGACGCCCGCAGATCAGCCACCAGATCCAGCAGCGGACTGTCCTGCTCATGACCGATCGCGCTCACCACCGGCGTACGGCACGCCGCGACCGCGCGCACCAGCGACTCGTCGGAGAACGGCAGCAGATCCTCCAGCGAGCCGCCACCCCTGGTCACGATGATAACGTCGACCTCTCGATCGGCGTCCA
The DNA here is from genome assembly GCF_039871605.1 of Acrocarpospora sp. B8E8. NCBI lineage: Bacteria > Bacillati > Actinomycetota > Actinomycetes > Streptosporangiales > Streptosporangiaceae > Acrocarpospora > Acrocarpospora sp. B8E8. The sequence continues at coordinate 2,385 of NZ_JBDPLV010000102.1, forward strand.
GCTTCCGCAGCGCCTCGCTCACTTCGGCGACCGCGAACGACCCCTGAACGGCCACCGCCTCGATCTTGAACCGCACGGCCGGCCAGCGGCGGCGCGCGTTCTCCAGCACATCCCGCTCGGCCGCGGAATCCCGCCCGCAGATCAACCCCACCGTGCCGGGCAGGAACGGCAACCGCCGCTTGCGATCGGTGTTGAACAACCCTTCCGCGGCGAGCACCTGCCGCAACCGCTCCAACCGAGCCAGCAACTCCCCGACCCCCACCGGCCGGATCTCCAACGCCGTGAACGCGAACGACCCCCGATTGACCCAGAAGTCGGCCTTCACATGCACAACCACCCGAGCCCCATCGACCGGCCTCGGCAAACTCGCCTCATACACAGTCCGCGCACAAGTCACCCGCGCCGACACATTCGCCACCGGATCCCGCAAGGTCATGAACACGGTCCCGCCCCGCGCCGTCAACTCGGTGATCTGCCCCTCAACCCAGATCGTGCCCAGCCGCCCAATCCACTGCGCCACCATCTGCAGCACGGACCGAACCGGCAACGGCTCCTCCGGAGACGTCTTAGCGCCCACTCACCCTCCCTGCCTCTGCTCACGCACCGCATTCAGCTACGTCCGGCAGCGTAGCCGCCCTCACCGACAGAACAGCCCGCCGCCCCAACTCTCCCATCCACCCGCCCCCGTCTAGTTCCAGGAACGCCCGGCCCAGCTACAGGACCCGGTTTGTCATCCGCCCCACCCCCGTTCGGGGTTACTCCACAATCAGCCCACCGGCTAGGTCCGGTCCTGCGGATCATGTGACAGGGCGCGGAGCTAGATGAGGGCTTTCGAACACGTTGCCCGTGAGGACCAACGGTGCTCGGATGCCCGCCGCAACCCTGATTTCCTCGCTGCTGTGAGTCGTCGACCAGGATCGAGCCGTTCGTGTAAAAGTGAAGAAGTCGCCTAGGGGAGGGGAGTCGTCTAATGGCGTTCAGCGACGAAGAGGTCGCCTATTTGCGATCACAATCACTCGCGCGGCTGGCAACGGTTTCGGGGGACGGGCAGCCGGACGTGGTGCCGGTCGCGTTCGAATTCGATGGGACAGACTTCTGGGTGGGTGGCGGCTCGACGGTCGTCCACACCCGCAAGTTCCGCAACGTGCGGGGCGGGCAGGAGAAGGTCTCTCTGGTCATTGACGACATGGTGTCCTTCGAGCCGTTCATCGTACGCGGCATCCGGATCTACGGCCGCGCCGGGCAGCCGGTCGAACGGGTCGGGATGGTCGGACCGGGGGTGTACGTGCGAATCACCCCGACCGTCTCATGGAGCTGGAACATGGCGGGCGAGCCCGTCGGCGAGACCTGGTACGAGTCGAAGCGCACTGTTCACTAAGGCCCGTCCCGTTCTTGCTCGTATTCGTCTGATAGATCCGTTCAAGTGATCTGCGGGACAGGCCCTAGATCGCCTACTCCCACGACACTCTGGGCGTGGCGTTCAGCCCGCGACGGTCGTCTTGTGTGTAGGTGTTCACGGCCTGATGTCCCGTCCCGTCGTGCGGGAGATTCCCGTCATTTCCGCCTCCCGCGAGGCGGGACTCGTGTCCGTACTGTCGTACGGGGCGTTCACCCGACGGCGTCCGTTTTCGCCGTGCGGGTGCCCGCCCCGAAACGCTCAGTACACCGGCCCCCAGGTCATTCCAGCGTCGGCCGGTTCAGGCGATCCGACGGTGATTTCCACCAGGTGGGGCTTGGTCGAACCAGAAGACCCGCTTCACCGTCGTGCGTTCGGCCCTCGTCTCGACGACCTGTGCTCGCCGGGAGCTCGTCAGATTCCGGATTCGAGCTTTGTCAGGCGGTTGCGGTACATGGTGGTGACTTCGGGGCGAGCGGAGGTCGCCTCTTCGTAGGCGATCAATTGCTGGATTTCGACGGCGGACTTTCCGCGCATACGGGCGCGGAGGGATGCGATCGTCAAGCCGGCATACCCGGGGATGGGCTCGGGCGGGGCAGCCTTCTTGGCGGGCGTGACGACGGCGGGGGCCGCTTGGGGCTCGGCAACCGGCTTGGACTCGGAGTTGAGCTCAGCCTTCGGCTTGGCCTCGGCTTCCGGCTTAGGTGCGGAGTCCAGTTTGGGTTCAGCGCTCGGCCGGGGTGCGGCTTTCGGCTTGGCCTTGGGCTTGGGCTCGGCCTTGGGCTTGGGTGTGGAGCCCAGTTCGGGCTCAACGTCGGGCTGAGGTTCGGCTGCTGGCTTGGGTGCGGCGTCCGGTTTGGGTGCGGAGTCCAGTTTGGGTTCAGCGGTCGGCTGGGGTTCAGCGTCCGGCTTGGGTGCTGGTTCAGGGGTGGGTTCGGGTTCTTGGTTGAGATCGGCGGCAGGTGTCGTGGGGCGGGGGGCGAAGATGACGGGCTCGCGGCGGGCCGGTTTCTCGGCTTCTGGGGTGGGGGATTTGGTGGATTTCTCGTCGGGGGCGGCCAGGCGTCGGATGGTGGTGCGGACGCGGTCGGTGATGAGGAGGGCGTGGCCCACGCCGCTGAGGGCGGTCTGGAGGACCGCCATCGGGAGGTCCTTGGCCTTCTCCATGAGCTCACCGCGATGGTCGTACGCGTCACGGAGAGGCTTGGTCAAAGTTCGAAGGAGAGACATCGCGGCTCCTGGAAAGTGTCTTATCGGGTCAAGTCGACGTGAGGTCAGGATGCGGCTGACGCTCCACGTAGCATGAGACCATGACCTCACAGACCCCCGCGAGCATTCCGGACCGTAGACGTGTGCTGGTGGCGAAGCCGCGTGGGTACTGCGCGGGGGTGGATCGTGCTGTCGAGGCGGTGGAGAAGGCCCTCGCGCAGTATGGAGCGCCAATTTACGTGCGCAAACAGATCGTGCACAACACGCATGTGGTGAGAACCCTGGAAGGGCGTGGCGCGATCTTCGTCGATGAGACCGAGGAAGTCCCAGAAGGGGCGATCGTGGTCTTTTCCGCGCATGGCGTGGCTCCTGCTGTGCACGACGAGGCTGCTCGTCGCCGGCTGAAGACCATTGACGCCACCTGTCCGCTGGTCACCAAGGTCCACAATGAGGCCAAGAGGTTCGCCGCCCAGGACTATGACATCCTGCTGATCGGTCACGAAGGCCACGAAGAGGTCGAAGGCACCGCCGGGGAAGCACCCGATCACGTGCAACTCGTCGACGGCCTCGACGGCGTCGGCACCGTATCCGTCCGCGACCCGCGGAAGGTCGTCTGGCTCTCTCAGACCACCCTTTCCGTCGACGAGACGACGGAGACCGTCACTCGCCTCAAAGAGCGCTTCCCCAACCTTATCGACCCGCCCAGCGACGACATCTGCTACGCGACGTCCAACCGCCAGACCGCCGTCAAGGAGATCGCCGCCCAGTCCCAGCTGGTGCTCGTAGTCGGCTCCGAGAACTCCTCCAACTCCAAGCGCCTGGTCGAAGTGGCCCTCGACTATGGTGCCAAAGCCTCCTACCTGGTCGACGACGCCTCCCACATCGACGACACCTGGCTCCACGGCGTCACCACCGTCGGCCTCACCAGCGGCGCCTCAGTCCCCGAGATCCTGGTCGACGGCGTCCTCCACAAACTCGCCACCCACGGCTTCACCGACGTCGAAGAAGTCGAATCCGTCCAGGAACGCATGCGCTTCGCCCTTCCCCACGAACTCCGCAAAGACCTCCGCGCCTAGCACCCCACAAGCCCGGACCCACAGCCACAAGTCCCCAGCCGCCAGGTCCTCGCCGTTATCCTGCGCCGTTCACCTCCGCGTCACGTCTCGCCGTATCGGCGCCAAGGGGTTGCGCCAAGGGCGTGGGCAAGGTGTGGCCAAAAGTGTGTGGCCCTCCTCATCCATGCCTTGATGGATGAAGTTCGAGAGGAAGCGCGAGCGTGGCGTAGTGGGATTCGATGGCGAAGAAGAGCAGCCAGACTGATTGAGTCCTTCCGGCGGGTTCCGCAGGGGGCTTCGTGTTGAACATCCGCAAGGCTTGCGGTCGGGCTGTTCGCCGTTATCTTGCGCCGTTTACGTTCGTGTGGCGCTCTCGCCGTGCCGGTGCTGGGGTCAGTCTTCTTTGGTGGAGCCGTAGAGGCGGGGTTCGAAATAGCCTTCGGGTTCGGCTGCGTACGTGGGGGTGGTTTCGCGGCTTTGGCGGGGTTTGGGGACGCGGTGGGCGTGGGCTAGCCGGAGGGTGCGGATGTTGGTGGGGAGGCCGCGGTACCAGGCGATGGCGAGAGTGAGGGCGGAGCCGGCGAGGAGCCAGGGGGCGGCGGCGGAGAGGATCGTGAAGAGACCCAGGGCCAGGGATTGCAGGAAGCTGGCGGTGCGGAGGGCACGGACGCTCTCGATGAAGAGGGCGGTCAGGAAGAAGATCAAGGGTGGGGTGACGACCAGGGGGAGCAGGTCGCGGGGGTTGACCAAGGTGACGGCGGCCGCGCAGCCGAGGAGGAAGATGGGGCCAGGGGCGATGAGCTGGCCAAGGAGAGTAGTCACGAAAAGCAGCGTGACGGCGCCGCGCGCGGTCAACTTCATTGCCGGAAACCCCCTTTCTCCAGCCCCCTAACCTACCGTTCCACAGCTCTGGAAGAGGGCCGCTTACCTGCTCTTCCCGCTCCGTAGCGACAGCGGAAAGGCGCTTACCTGTTCTTCTCGTTGTACAGCGACTATGCGAGATGGCGGGACGCTTGCCTGTTCTTTGCATTACAGCGACAGTGGCGGGGCTTCTTCTTCCACCAGTTCCGGTACGGAGAGCAGTCGTGGCAGTTCCTCGACCAGTTCGGGAGCGGCCAGCGGGCTGTCCACGAGGCCGAGGTCGCTCAGGCGGCGGGCGCTCACCAGCACCCGGTTCTCCAGCGACCCCACCGTCCGGTTGTACGCGGTGACCGCCTTCGACAATGACTTGCCGAGCGCGTCCACGTTCCGGCCGAGCCCGCCGAGCCGGTCGTACAGCTCCTTGCCGATGTCGAACACCGCGCGGGCGTTCTCGCTGAGCGCGGCCTGCTGCCAGGCGTACTGCGCGGTGCGGAGCATGGTGATCAGGGTGGTGGGGGTGGCGATGTGCACGCGCCTGTTCATCGCGTACTCCAGGAGGGCGGGGTCGCGCTCCAGGGCGGGGGCGAGGAACGCCTCGCCGGGGATGAACAGGACCATGAACTCGGGCGCGGGGCTGAACGCCTGCCAGTAGGTCTTGGCGGCCAGCCGGTCCACGTGCTCGCGGACGTGCCGCGCGTGCGCGTCCAGCCGGGCCCCGGCCAGCTCCGGATCCTGCGCCTCGGCCGCCTCCAGGTACGCCGCGAGCGACACCTTGGAGTCGACCACGATGTTCTTGCCCCCACTCAACCGGACGATCATGTCGGGCCGGACGACGCCGTCGGCGGTGTGCCCGGTCACCTGCTCGTCGAAGTCGCAGAACCGGGCCATTCCGGCGATCTCCGCGACCCGCCGCAGCTGGAGCTCCCCCCACCGGCCCCGGGCCTCCGGCCGTTGCAGCGCCCGCACGAGCGAGCGGGTCTGGGTCTGGAGCTGCTCCGAACTCTGCCGCACGAACTCCATCTGCTGCTGCAGCTCGGCCCGCGCCCCGCGTGCCCCGAGCTCGCTCTCCCGCAGCTGGTGCTGCACCCGGGCCAGCGTCTCCTGCAGCGGCGCGACCAGGTTCTCCACCGCCTGCCGCCGCTGGTCGAGATCCCCGGCGGCCTCGGCCCTGGTCGTGTTGAGCCGGTTCTCCGCGAGTTCGAGGAAGCGCAGGTTGTTCAGATCGAGCGCGCGGGCGGAGAGAGCTTGGAACCGCTCGGTGAGCTGCCCCTCGACATAGCCGAGTTTCTCTTCCGCGGCCCGCGCCCGGGCCTCCGCGTCGGCGAGCCTGGCCGCGGTCTCCTCGGCGGCGCGCCCGGTCTTGCCCCGGCCGAGCGTGTATCCGACGGCCAGCCCGGCGGCCAACCCGAGGGCGAGCTGGATTGCGAGAGCCATGACGTCCACATGGGGGATGATCCCAGTCCTTTCCCTACAGAAGGGGGAGGCGCGCTTGCGCGGCGTGCGCTGATTACCCAGGGTTTGCCTCCCATTGCGTACGGCATGCACGCTCAGGCGCTCCCTGTCCGGCCGGTAAACTCGGATCCCGTGAGTCTGAGCATCGGGATCGTCGGCCTGCCCAATGTCGGCAAGTCCACCCTTTTCAACGCGCTGACCAAGAGCGCCAACGCCCTGGCGGCCAACTACCCGTTCGCCACCATCGAGCCCAACGTGGGGATCGTGGGTGTGCCCGACGCGCGTCTCGCCCAGCTCGCCACCATCCACGGCTCGGCCCGGATCCTCCCGGCCAAGGTGGAGTTCGTGGACATCGCGGGCTTGGTGAAGGGGGCTTCGGAAGGCCAGGGCCGCGGCAACCAGTTCCTCGCCAACATCCGCGAGACCGACGCCATCTGCCAGGTCATCCGGGTCTTCACCGACCCCGACGTGACCCACGTGGACGGCGACATCGCCCCCGAGCGGGACATCGAGACGATCAACACCGAGCTGATCCTGGCCGACCTGCAGACGATCGAGAAGGCCGTGCCGCGCCTGCAGAAAGAAGCCAGGACCAACAAGGACCGCAAGGCCGCCCTGGACGCGGCCGAGACGGCCAGCAAGATCCTCGACGGCGGCACCACGCTCTACGCCTCCGGCATGGACCTGACCGACCTCCGCGAGCTCCACCTGCTCACCGCCAAGCCGTTCCTGTACGTTTTCAACCTCGACGCCGACGAACTGGTGGACACCGACCTCCGGACCCGGCTGTCCGCGATCGTCGCCCCCGCCGAGGCCGTCTTCCTGGACGCCAAGATCGAGTCCGAACTGGTGGAACTCTCCGACGAGGAGGCCCTGGAACTCCTCCAATCGGTCGGCCAGGACGAATCCGGCCTCTCCCAGCTGGCCCGCGTCGGCTTCGAGACCCTCGGCCTGCAGACCTACCTCACCGCCGGCCCAAAGGAAACCAGAGCCTGGACGATCAAAAAGGGCTCCACCGCCCCCGAAGCCGCCGGCGTCATCCACACCGACTTCCAGCGCGGCTTCATCAAGGCCGAAGTGATCTCCTTCGACGACCTGATGGCAGCCGGCTCCGTGGCCTCCGCCCGCTCCGCCGGAAAGGCCAGGATCGAGGGCAAGGACTACATCATGCGCGACGGCGACGTGGTCGAGTTCCGCTTCAACGTCTGACAGACCAGCGGCGGAACCTGGGTCACCACCCCGGACAGGTACGGGAGCGCCGTCCCAGCCGCAATTGGTACAAATTGGTCAAAATTGCTAGAAGACGCGATATTGGTCGATATCGGGTTTTTTTGGTGAAGGATCGATAATGATGCGATTAGATGGTTCCTGTTCGCAGTTACGATCTCATTGGTCTCCCGCTGAGGAGGCGCCCGCTCCTGGGATGCGCTGATGGAGGAATGCTTTGCACGAGGACAGCGCACCTGTCGAGCTCAAAGTTCACATCGCGCATCCAGCCCGGATGTACGACTACTACCTGGGCGGCAAGGACAACTTCGCGGCTGATCGCAAGACTGCGGAGGAATCACTCCGGGTGGCGCCCGAGATTCGGGACATCGCCCGGGAGAACCGGGCGTTCATGCAGCGTGCGGTGCGATTCATGGTGAAGGCGGGGATCCGCCAGTTTCTCGATATCGGTGCGGGCCTGCCCACCCAGCGCAACGTGCACGAGGTCGCGCAGGAAGAAACTTCCGGCGTGCGCGTCGTCTACGTGGACAACGACCCGATCGTCCTCGTGCACGCCAGGGCGCTGCTGGCCGGGATCGGCGAGAGCGAGACGCGGGTCGTCACCGCCGACCTTCGCGATCCCCAGGCGATCCTGTCCCGGCCCGACGTCAACGGCTTTCTCGACTTCACCAAGCCGGTGGCGATCATGTTGTTGTCCGTCCTGCAGTTCATCCCCGACCGGGATCCCGAGGAACTCGTGGCTCCGCTGCGGGAGATCATGGTCCCGGGCAGCTTCCTGGTGATCTCTCACCCCACCCAGGATTTCCGGCGGGAGCAAGCGCTCCAGGTGGCGGAGACCTATGTCCGGGCCAGCGCGCCTGCCGTGGCCCGGCGAAAAGCGGAGATCGAGCGGTTGTTCGGAGATTTTCAACTCGTCGAGCCTGGCCTGGTGCAGAGCCCGCTGTGGCGGCCGGACCACGAGTTCATCGGCGAGCTCGACCATATTTGGATGTACGCCGGAGTAGGCCAGAAGATGTAGTCGGGCCGCAACTGCCGGTATTTCGGACCTCTTCCCGCAAGGTGTGCCATGGACGTCATAGAAGCGATGACAACAACGGGAACATGCCGCTATTTCCGCAGCGATCCCATCCCCGAGAAGGTGCTGCTGAGCGCGTTCGACGCCGCTCGCTTCGCGCCCCAGGGCGGGAACCGGCAGCCGGTGCGCTGGGTGGTGGTCACGGACCCCGACCTGAAGCGGCAGCTCAAAGCGTGGTACCTGGAGCCGTGGAAGGCCTATCTTAGCGCGGTCGGGGTCGGCGACATCGCCGTACAGGCACTGCCCAAGGTCGTCGCCGACGCCGACCACTTCGCCGAGCATTTCGACGAGGCGCCCGCCATCGTCGTCTGCTGCGCCGAGCTCGATGGGCTGCACCCCACAGATCACGAACTCGGGCGGCTGAGCGTCGTAGGCGGCGCGTCCATCTACCCCACCGTCCAGAACTTCTGTCTGGCCATGCGCTCGCAGGGCCTCGCCAGCGCCATCACCACCCTGCTCTGCCACTCCGAACCCCAGGTCAAGGAGCTGCTCGGCATCCCCGACGACGTCATCACCGCCGCCCACATCGCGGTCGGTTACCCCGCCAATCCCTTCCCCACCAGGCTCTCCAGGATTCCGGTCGACGAGATCGTTTTCTCCAACACGTATGGCAGGCCGCTCTAATTCCCTTGACATTCCCGGGTTGACCCCGGGGGTGTGGAAATGTCAGAAAAGTCCACCGCAGGGGATGCGGATCGGTAAGCTGCTGCGACGTGATCGATCAGAACATACCGGTGGAAAACACCGCTAACCTGTCGCGTTCCAGCGATGACGTCCAGGCTGATAAGGAAGCCAGTGGAAGCGTCATCGAACTGGTCGAACGCATCGCATCGGTGGTCCTTCCGATCGGCGTCGCGCTTTACGCGGTCCTCTATATCGGCATCGAGGAGATATACGCGGTCTTCGGCATCAGCCCGCAGCAGGCGGGGATCGACCAGTCGGTGCTGTTCGGCCGGCTCGTGGGCACGCTGGTGCTGGTCCTGCTGCTGGGCATTCCGGCTCTCGGCTTGATCGTCGGGCTGGGCTGGTTAGTCAACAAGGTGACATTCGGCTACAGCGGAAGGCTCGTGGCAGGCATCCGGAAGCGCCCGTGGGTGGCCGCGCTGATCGCCGCGCTGTGGTGTGGCGCCACCTACTGGGGTTTCTTCAACTTCGTCGGCGACCTCGACCTCACCATCATGATCGCCATCGCCGTGGGGCTGGGCGTCTTGACGTTCCTGGTGCCGTTCCGGCTGCTTCGCCGTAAGCCCGTGGGCCGCGCCGGGTTGAAGGTGCTCGTCGGCGGACTGACCGGGCTGGGCCTGGGCTTCCTGCTCATCCTGGAGCTGTCGTACGGCGCGGTGGAGGTGCAGCGGACCGGGCAAGCCAACCTGCTGCTCGACACCCTGGGGTTCCAGGACCAGTGGGCCACGTTGAAGAGCGCCGACGACGACAAGCCGCTCTACGACGGCCGCTGGATGATGCTGCTGGGTGAGAGCGAGGGCACATACCTCTTCTACGACTGCGACAAGCTGGTGACCTTCCGCCGGCCGATCGAGACCACCAACCTCAGCGACCTGCAACTCGGCCCCGAGCGCGAGGAGGGCTTCACCTGCGGCGGCCTTGCCGAAGGCGCAGGTCAGTGACCGGCCGTGAGGTGAAATCCAGGTAGGAGTCTCGGTACGGTTTGGATAGCTCTCGCTGACCGGTTGGTAATAGTACGGGGCGCTGGCCTGCTAAGACGTCGTTTCGTGGTCGTACCTGCCGGTACGGCCACTCTCCGTCTCATGCACACTCGGTTTGGCCGGTTACTTAGATGCGCACAGCATGGGCGTGGCTTTCCTGGAACAATTGGCGGGACCGCTAGGGTGAATACTTCAACGTGGATAACCGGATCGAGAGTAAGAAGACACCGCGCCAGCCGGGGGGATCGGCGCGAGCGGAGGCGTGATGGCTCGCAGGTCAACCGTCCAGCAGGATCCTCGGATCGCTGGCGACCCCGAGTCGTACCCGTTGCCTGATCTCGACTCGGCGCCGGTGCGGCGCAGGGGCTGGAGCGGCGGCGGGGGCCGCTGGCTCGTGTGGGTGGGGCGGGCGATCCTGTGGGCGCTCATCGTCGTGATCGTGGTCAACGGGGTGCGGGCGCCGTTCGAGCGGTTCACCCAGGGCGAGAACGCGGCCGCGCCGGTCGCGCCGGAGAACTCCGGGTTCCCGGTCCAGCAGGCGGCCGGATTCGCCAATCAATTCGCCGCGGTCTATTTGAATTTCGACGCGACCAATCCGGAGCAGCGCGACGAAAGGCTGACCGCTTTTCTCGCCCCCGGGGTCGAGCGCCGGTTCGGCTGGAATGGGTACGGCCGGATGTCGGCCGGCGCCATTCAATTCCAGAGTATCGATGTGGCGGCCGACAACGAGAACGCCACGGTCGTGGTGAGTTTCCAGTCGGGGAGCAAGAGATGGCTGCTTTCGGTGCCCGTCTACCACTCGGGTGACCGCTTCGTGGTGACCGGCCGCCCGGCGCTGCTGCCCGCGCCCGCCGTTGCCGATCTGCCGGCCGTCGCCGACCCGGACCGGGACAACAGCCTGGAGGACCAGCTCCGGCCGACGCTGGAGGGCTTCTTCAAGGCGTACGCGTCGGGGAACACGGCCGAACTCCGGCTGTACGCCACGGATGGCGCCACCATCGAAGGGCTCGGTGGCTCGTTCACGCTGGCCCAGCTCACCGATGTGATCGTGCCGGTGGGCGGGGAGTCGAGCCGGACCGTCACGGCGGTCGTGGTGTGGGCCGTGCCGTCGGGCGCCGCCGCGGCCCTGCCGAGCACCGACCCGGCCGCCGATCCGGCCGCGCAACCGGCGGGTCTTGAGCAGGCCTACCAGCTCACATTGGAGAGGCAGGGCGAGAAGTGGCTCGTCGGGCGGATCCAGGGCGCGGGCCGGTCCGTGGGGTAACACATGGCCGACCGTGATGTCGCTGATCCACACCCCCGGGAGGGCGAAAATGATTGTGCACACGATTCTGGAGAGCGCCGTGTCCAGCCAGCTGGGCGGCGCCGAACTCTTTGCTTTCACGCCGACCCCGGCGCCGAACCAGGGCATCAACACCGAAGGGCTGGCCGAATTCCTGCGCCGCTTCTTCGGGCCTTTGTTCCTGGTGATCGTCTCGGTGGTCGCGCTCTTCTTCCTCTTCACCAGGGAGATCACGCGGTTCGTCCAGTTCATCATCCTGGCGATCGCGATCGGCGTGATCTTCTACGTGCCGAACATCATCGAGGTGACGGCGAAGGCCATCGCGGGGGCGCTTGGCATCCAGTGAACCTGGGCACGCTGGGAGAGGAGGAATCGGGTGGACCTACCTACATACACCAATATTTGGCGCATTGAGAAGCGGCTCTACAAGCTGTACGACCTACGGCTGCCGACGCCGCTCCCCATCGTCTGGATCGGTGTCTTCGTCGGCGTGAGCGCGCCCTGGTGGGTCTTCCTGCAACTCGTCGGCCTGAAGTTCGACGCGCCCTGGCACGTGATCTACCTGGTCCCGCCCGGCGTGATCACCTGGCTGTCCACTCGCCCGGTGATCGAGGGGAAGCGCCTCACCGAGCTTCTCCAGTCGCAGAGCCGCTACTTGTCCGAGCCGCGCACCTGGTGCCGCCTGGCCCCCGTCTCGGAACCGGACGAGGTCGTCTTCCACGGCCGCGTCTGGCGCGCCTCTCGCCGTACGGTCCCCCGCCGTGCCCGGCACGCCCAGCCCGCCCCCATGTTCGCCCGCGCCGCCGCGTCGGCGAAGCTCTCCGTGAAGCTCCCGCAGAAGTCCCCGGAGCCGCTGAAGCGCCGCGTCCCTGGCACGGTCCGCCCAGCCGTCGCCGCCGCGGCCGCCGCGATCCCGGCCGAGCCCACGCCGATCCCCCCGGTCGCCGAGCCGACCGTCCGTCCCTCCTGGGGTACGGCGACCGCCAAGGCCCCGGCCATCCCGGTCTTCGTGCCACAAGAACCCAGAAAACCGGAACCAAGAAGGCCGGAACTCGAAAAGCCCGAGCCGAAGCGGCCCGAGCTCATTAAGGCCAAGCCGGAAATTTCGGAAATGCCCGAGCCGCGCAGGCCCGAGCCACAGATGCCCGAGCCGCGACGGCAGGAATCCCCGGTCGCCGAAACCACGGCCCCGCCGATCGGCCCCGACGCTCTCCGCCGCCTCCGCCGCTTGGCCGCCGCCTCCACTGAGACCGACAAATCAGCCCCCAGCCCCATGAGCGCCGCCACCTCCGCGACCGACTCCGCACCCCCTGCCGACAAGGCCAGGGAACAACATCGCCGCGGCCAGCCCCCCAGACCCCCCATCCCCGAGCGCAAACCCGAACGCCAGGTCTCCATCCGCGCCGTCCCGGCGTTATCCGGCCAGCCCGCAGCCCCCGTCCCCGTCCCCCGCCCCGAAAGCAAACCCGCGGAAGAGCCCAAGGTCCGCCGTGTCGAGTCCGTCGTCGGCCGGGACCCCCAAGGCGGCTGGCGGCGGATCGCCCAGGTCGTGGTGGGCAGCGGCGGAGGCCGCACCGATGGGACCGAGAACGACGAGGCGCGGGTGCGCACCCCGATCACCGGCAGCCGCCGCGTGGTCGTGCTGGGCTGCACCGGCGGCGCGGGCCAGAGCACGACCGCCCTGCTGCTCGGCCACACCCTGGCCCGGCACCGCGACGACGGCGTGCTCGCGGTGGACGCCAACACCGGCGACCACACCCTGACCACCAGGATCAGGCCCGAGTCCCCCGAGACGCTCAGCTCCTTCCTGGCCGTGATCGACCAGGTCGGCACCCACGTCGGCGCCTACACCAGCCGGTGCGAGTCCGGCCTGGACGTGCTGGCCGCCGACACCGACGAGGGCGCCGAGCAGCGCATCGCGGACCGGTCGGCCTTCTCCGACCAGCGGATCGCGCGCGCGATGCGGCTGCTGGACCAGCAGTACCGGGTGATCCTGATGGATCCGGCGGCGGCGCTGGCCGCGCGGCTGTTGCCGTACGCCGATCAGCTGGTGCTGGTGGCTCCGGCGAGCGCGGACGCGCCCGACGCGGTGGCCATGACCTACGACTGGCTGGACGGGCACGGCTGCGCGGACCTGCGGCGGCGCGCGGTCATGGTGGTGAACGGGGTCAGCCGGCGCAGCCTGGCGGACGTCGAGCGGGCCGAGGCGGTGGCGCGGGGCAGGTGCCGGGCCATCGTGCGGGTGCCGTGGGAGGACGAGCTCGCCGAATCCGGACCGGTGGATCTCGGCGATCTCCGCGCGGGCGGGCGCCGGGCGTATGTCGCACTGGCCGGAGTGGTCGCGAGTGGGCTGACCACCGCGAGAGGGGAGAGCATCGTTGGCTAGGGCGTCCCGGGCGCGAAGCCGCCTGGCCGTGCGGTATTTCGACGACCGCGTGTTGCTCACCGAGTCGGCGGCGTGGGCCTACTTCAGGCTCCCGACGGTCAGCTACGAGTTCATCACGCCCGAGGAGCGCGAGTCCCTCGCCACCAATGTGACGATCGCGCTGGCCGCGATCCGGATGCAGGACGCCGAGGTGCACCTGCGGGTCGCGCACCGGACCTATCCGGCGGCCGAGTGGGCGATGGCGCTGAACGCGACCTCGGACGAGGGCCCGGGCTGGCGTGACTACCTGGAGGAGATGTACCGGCACGTCTGGGCGAAGGACTTCTGGTCCAAGGAGGTCTATCTGGGGGTGCGGCTGGGGTCGCGCGGCACGCAGCTCGGCAGCGGCGTGCTGGCCCAGCTGTTCGGCTTCTACCAGCGTTCGGAGAAGTCGCTCGGCCTGGAGGACGACCACGTGCCCGAGCGCGAGGTGACGAAATGGACCGAGTCGGCGGAACGGCTCGGCCGTGCGCTGGCCTCCAGCGCGCTGTACGCGAGGCACGCCACCTCGGTCGAGATCGCCTGGCTGTTCCAGCACGCCGCGTCCGGCGCGCTCGGCGACCCGCCACCCTCGGCCAGCCCGCGCAGGCGCTGGGGCCGGGGCGAGATCGAGGCCCTGGTCGAAGGCCAGATCCACAACGGCAGGTCGCTGCTGCGGATCGAGCAGCCGGGCGGCGACTCCTACACCGCGCACCTGTCCTTCGCCCGTTTCCCCGACCTGATGCCGTTCCCCGACGGCGAGCCGTGGATTCACTTCGGCGACCAGCTGCCGTTCCCGGTGGAGATCTCCAGCCGGATGCGGCTGATCCCGCCGGTGCGGGCCAGCAAGGACGTGGCCCGCAAGCTGGCGCACGCCCGCGACATGGACATCCACATCAGGGAGGCGGGCGCGGAGGCCCCGCTGGCGCTGGCCGAGCAGATCGACGCGGCCAGGATGCTGGAGCACGGCATCACCAAGGAACGCCTGCCGTTCGTGTACGGCTGGCACCGGATGAGCGTCTCCGCCCCCACCGAGGAGATGTGCGTGCAGCGCGTCGAGGCGGTCGTCGAGCACTACCGTGACCTGGGCATTGACGTGGTCAACTCCACCGGCGACCAGTTCTCGCTGTTCTGCGAGGCGCTGCCGGGGGAGAAGGTGCGGGTCAACGCGTACGCCCAGCGCCAGCCGCTGCGCACGATCGCGGGCGGGATGGCGCACGCGACCGTGGATCTGGGTGACCGGGTGGACGACGGCAGCTCCGGGTGGCTCGGGCCGTACATCGGGGAGACCCTGGGCCGGGCGCGCAGCATCGTGCACTTCGACCCGCTGGTGGCGGCGACCAGGAACCGGCCGACGGCGATCGCGATCACCGGCGAGCCGGGCGGCGGCAAGACCACGCTGGCGCTGCTGCTGATTTACCAGATGGCGCTGCGCGGGGTCACGGTGGCCGTGATCGACCCGAAGGGCGACGCCTCCTCGCTGGTGGAGCTGCTGCACCAGCGGGGTCGCCGGGCCAGGACGATCCCGCTGGCCTCGGCCGCGCCAGGCCTGCTTGACCCGTTCTCGTTCGGCGACGACATCGCGGCCAAGAAGACGATGGCCACCGAGACGCTGCGGCTGCTGCTGCCGCGCATGTCGGAGGAGCGCGAGTCGGCGATGATCCAGGCGGTGGCGGCGGTCTCCAACCAGCCGGATCCCTCGCTCGGCAAGGTGATCGACCACCTGGAGCAGACCGAGGACGCGGCCTCCAAGAACCTGGGCGCGGTGCTGCGCTCGATGTCGGAGATGCGCCTGGCCCGGCTGTGTTTCGACCGTTTCGGCGGCGACCAGATCGACACCGAGGGCTGGACCACGGTGTTCACCCTCGGCGGCCTGACCCTGCCGGACGTGGCCACCACTCGCGACGACTACTCCTACGAGCAGCGGCTTTCGGTCGCGCTGCTCTACCTGGTGTCCCAGTTCGCCCGGCGGCTGATGAACGGCCTGGACCGGCGGACTCCCAAGGCGATCTTCCTGGACGAGGCGTGGGCGATCACGTCCACGCCGGAGGGCGCCAAGCTGGTGCCCGAGGTGTCCCGGATGGGGCGCTCCCGTAACACCGCGCTCGTCCTGGTCTCGCAGAACGCGGGTGACCTGCTGAACGAGCAGGTCACCAACTGCCTGTCCTCGGTGTTCGCGTTTCGCTCGACCGAACGGGTCGAGGTCGAGCACGTGCTGGAGTTGCTGGGTGTCGATGGGTCAGAGGAGCACAAGGCGGTCTTGCGTTCCCTCGGCAACGGCGAGTGTGTCTTCCGCGATCTGGACGGCCGGGCCGGCCGGATCGGCGTGGACCTGATCTCGCCGGAGCTGCTGCGCTGGCTCGATACGAATCCGACGCACGACAAACCCGGCGAGAACATGCATGATCTTCAGGGGGGATCCAGCAGGTCGGGGGTCGCGCAGGAGGTGCGGTCGTGAGGTTTGTCCGCCGGTTAGCGCTGGTGCTGGTGGCTGTGGTCACCGTCCTCAGTCTTCCGTTGGTCTTCGCATCCAGTACGGCCAGCGCCGACGGGATCTGTGATCTGTCCTCGTCGCTGGCCCCGGAGATGGTCGGCGGCGGCGTCGACGGCCTGGTCAAACCGCCCCCACCGGACACCGGCGACACCGGCGCCGCGGCGGGCGCGGGCGTCGGCGCGGGCACCCCGGTCGAGGTCGCCCCGGACCAGCAGCTCACCAACTACGCCAGGTACGGCATGGCCGGTCAGTTCTGGCACACCTACGGCCTCGGCTGCTCGGACGTGGCCGCGGTGCTCGGCAACGCCTGGGCCAACACGATCTTCTCCTGGGCCAAGGCGGTCGACCGGCTCACCATCACCACCTACGAGGCGGCGGCCACCGAGGGCCCGCTACTGCCGATCAAGAACGTGGTCGACGACATGGTCGTCAACCTGGCCGACGCGATGTACTGGCCGTTCCTGCGGCCGATCGTGATCATCGCCGCGATCTGGCTGGCCTGGTACGGCCTGCTCCGCAAACGCGCCACCACCACCTACGAGGGTGTCATCTGGATGGTCCTGGCGGTCACCGTGGCCACCTGGTTCTTCAGCCGCCCCCAGGACCTGACCGGCGTCGGCAAGACCATCACCGACAAGACCAGCGAGATCGTCAACTCGGCCTTCTCCGGCCTGCCCGGCGCGGGCGGCGCGTCCTGCCTGCCGGCGCAGGGCGCCGAGGGCACCCGCGCCGCCAACGGCGGCTACGGCCAGCCCGGCACCCCCGGCGTGGCGCAGAACGCCGACGCGCTGTGGTCGACGCTGGTCTGCAAGCCGTGGCTGATGGGCGAGTTCGGCACGGCCGACCCGAACGCCCCGATCGTGGCCACCTTCGGGCCGAAGGTGCTGGAGATCCAGGCCATCGACCAGGCCGAGCAGCAGGCCCGCCAGGCGCCCGCCGGCGACGCCCACCAGCAACGTTTCGAGGAGGAGGTCGCCAAGCCCCTGGAGGCCACTCCACAGTTCTTCCTGTTCCAGGGCAAGGACTGGACGAGCCGCCTGAGCGTGGCGATCGGCGCGTTCATCGCGGCCATGGTGGCCGGGGTGCTGATCTTCCTGGTCTCGGTCTCGCTGCTGGTCCTCAAGATCGGCTTCCTGCTGCTGCTGATTCTCGGTCCGGTGTTCCTGCTGATCGGCGTGCATCCCGGGGCCGGGCGGATCATCGCGATGCGCTGGGTGGAGATGCTGGTCGGCACGCTGCTCAGGCAGGCGGTGCTGGCCCTCGTGCTGGGCGTCCTGGTGTACGGCTACGCACTGATCATCTCGACGCCGCTGCCGTGGGGCATGCAGATCATGTTCATGGCGTTGCTGACGCTGGCCGTGTTCTTCTATCGGCGGCCGTTCCAGCATCTGTTCTCCACCATGGGCGGCCACAACCTCACCACCCGGATGCTGGGCGAGGCGGCGAGTTCGCCGATCCTGCAGCGGTCCAGCGTGGTGCTCCCACCGGTGGCCTCAGCCCGGATCGGCCGCTGGGGGCTGCGCAAGGCGGAGCCCGTCATCGGGGCCGCGTCCATGGCGGCGGGGGCCGGGGCGGGAGCGGCCGCGGCCACTACGGTGGCCCAGGGCAAGGTGCGCGGCGAGGAGCAGGCGGCCGGGGCCACCGGAGTCCGGGCGACCGGGCAGCCCGCGCCGCTGGAAACCGACGCGCGCAAGAAGGCGGGCGGTGTGCCCGCGCCACGGCCGGGCTCGGCGCCGCCGCTGAACCTTCGGCCGCCTGCGGGCGCTCGTCCTGGGGCCACCGGTCCGCGACGTCCGGGTGGGCCGGTTCCATCCAGCAGCGGGAGCGTGCCGAGTTCGGGTGGTTCCTCCTCCTCTTCCGGAGGGTGGTTCGGCGGCCGTTCCGGCGGCTGGGCCTCGCGTCCGTCCTCCGCGTCCCGTGGTGGTTCATCGCGCGGCTCGTCCGGGTTGTTCGGTGGTGGCTCGTCCGGTGGTCGCAGTTCGTCCGGTGGTGGGTTCTTCGGGGGTGGCGGGAGCCTGTTCGGTGGCGGGCGGCGTTCGGGGCGGTCGGAGAGCCCGCGTGCGGAGCGGCGGTCGGAACCGCCACGGCCGCCGCGTGCTGAGACGCCCCGGTCCTCGCAGCCGCCGCGTGCCGAGTCGCCCCGGCAGCCACGTTCCGAAGCGCCGCCGCTGTGGCTGCCCAGCAGCAGAGCCAAGAGCGCGCGCGGTGGCGACAACGCACCGTTCTGGTTGAGGCCCCCCGACCGCGACAAGGACTGATCATGGAGGGAACCGACGGCCGGAGGAGACTCGTCTTCGTGGCCGTGGTGGTCGTGCTCGCCGCCCTCGGCATCTATCTCACGATGCTGGGCGGCGGGGATGGCCAGAACGACCCGGAGGCGGCCCCCACCGGCCGCAACGCTCCTTCGGGCACTGCGGCGCCCGTTTTGCCGAGCCAGGTGGCGAGTACGCCCTCGGGCGAGTTCGATGTCTACAACTACCTGCCGCTCAGCCGGGACGAGCTGGCTGCCGCCGCCGATCTGGCTCGGCGGTTCGTCGGCGCATACGGCACATACACGCATGCGGATCCAGTAGCCCGGGTGGATCGGGTGCGCAGATTCGCGACTGTGGAGTTCGGTGAGGAGCTGACCCGGAGCCTGACCGCGCCCGCGCTGACCGAGCACGACGCCGCCGAGCAGACCGTTTCGGACGGCTCGGCCAAGGTGACCTTGATCAGGGACCTGAGCGTGGGCTCGGTGGTCTTCGTGGTCGACTCCGTCCAGCACATCACCAGCACCGCGGGGGAGCGTGACCAGACCGACTCCTACGCGGTGACGGTCATGAAGCTGGGCGTGGACTGGCGGGTGTACGACATGCAGCCCGCCGACGCCGGGCAGGACGGGGACACCACCCCGTGACGAAGAGCCGGCTCTCGTGGAAATGGGTGGCCGGGCTCCTTGCCGTGGCCCTGCCGCTGACCCTGTTTGGGTCGATCGTGCTGATGACGCCGTTACCGGGCGGGTTGTTCGGTGGCGGGGGCGCGGAGTGTGAGGTCGATACGGGCGACCTGTCCGAGACCGCGAAAGAGGACATTCCGCCGGAGTATCTGGCTTTGTACAAGAAGCACGGTGCCGCCATCGGGGTGCAGTGGAATGTGCTGGCGGCGGTTGGTAAGCGGGAGACCGACCACGGGCGCTCCGACCTCCCGGGGGTCAAGTCGGGCACCAACGAGGCGGGCGCGGCCGGGCCGATGCAGTTCCTGATCGGCACCTGGGGGGGCAAGGCGAGGATCGAGATCCCGTCGGAGTTCAACGGGTACGCCTCCGACGGTGACGAGGATGGCATCGCGGATGTGTACAACCCGGCGGACGCCATCCTGGGGGCGGCCAAGATGCTCAAACGTAACGGCGCGCCCGACGACCTGCGCAAAGCAATCTTCGTCTACAACCGGGCGACCTGGTATGTGGATCAGGTGCTGGAGATCGCCGCCCGGTACGCGGCCAGCGGCGAGGTCGGTATTCCGCCGGAGAACAATCCCGACTGCGATTTCACGGTGCAGGCGCCGAGCGCGGTCGTGGCCAAGATCCTTGAATATGCGCTGGCGCAGCGGGGCAAGCCCTATCGGTGGGGGGGAACCGGGCCGGACGCGTACGACTGTTCGGGGATCATCTACATGGCCTATCGGAACGCGGGGTTGTCGATTCCGCGGACGACGTTCGGGCAGTGGCCGTTCGGGGAGAAGGTCGACGCGGGGGAGGAGCAGGCGGGGGACCTGGTGTTCTTCAACGCGGGGCCGGGGACGTCGGTCACCAATCCGGGGCATGTGGGGATGATCGTTTCGCCGGGGAAGATGATCGAGGCGCGGTGTACGTTGTGCGGGCCTATCAAGATCACGACATATAAGGATCGGATCGGGATCGTGGGATATACCCGGCCGTTGCAGAATCCGGATGTGCTGGAGCAGTTGAAACGGCTGCCGCTGGCGGTGGGGGCGCCCAGTCTTGGCGCGATGGGATCGCTGGGCGGCCGCGGCGGTGAGTCGCCTGGTCGGCGGGGTTCTGGTTAGGAGTTTGTTGGTTGTTGACATCCTCCCCGGCGTGAACGCCGGGGATTCCCCCACGTCGCCGTGGGATTCTTACTGCTTCTGCTACGCCGCGTGAGCGTTGTAGGTTGCGGGCGGTGCCAGGGTCGGAATTGCCTCGCCTGGTCTTACCCGCCCTCCACAGTCGTTTTCCGTGTCCGCCAGCCCGGCGGCCACCATCTCCTCATCCGGCCATCCTCCGGCGGAGGCCGCCTCTGCCTGCGCGCGCAGGCGGATGCCCTCGGCCAGAATGTTGAGCGCGGCTGCCAGGTCGCGGTCGTGGTGCTCCCCGCAGGACGGGCAATCCCACTCCCGCACCCCCAACGGCACCCTCCCGTTCCGCCACCCGCAACACGGGCACAACTGGGAAGAAGGGAACCAGCGGCCGACCGTGATGACCGTCCGCCCATAGCGGGCCGCCTTCCCACCCAGCAGCGTGCGGAACGTACCCCAGGACGCGTCGTTGACCGATTTGGCCAGCCTGCCGCGGGCCAGGCCCCGCACCGCCAGATCCTCGATCGCAGCCACTTGGTTCTCGCGGATGATCGATGTGCTGGTCTGGTGCAGGAAATCCCGGCGCGCATCAGCCACCTTGGCGTGCTGGCGGGCCACCGCGATGCGTGCCTTCTCCCGGTTCTTCGATCCTTTGCGTTTGCGTGACAGCGCGCGCTGCAGCCGGGCCAGCCGCCTGGCCCGGCGGCGCAGCCACCGCGGATTAGTAATCTTCGTGCCATCCGACAAGACCGCATAATGCGTCAAACCCAGATCGATCCCCACCTCGGCCTCCGCCTCGGGCAACACCTGCCCGGCGTCCTCGACCTCGATCACGAACGAGGCGAAATAGCGGCCCGCCGCGTCCTGAATGACCGAGGACGGGGCCGCGGGCAGCTCCCGGGACCAGCGGACCTCGATGTTCCCGATCTTGGCCAGGTACAGCGTCCCGTCGTCGGGCAGGCGGAAGGCGGTGCGGGTGAACCGGGCCGATTGGCGCCGGTCCCGGCGTGACTTGAACACCGGCAGCCCCATCCGCCGACCCTTACGCTTTCCAGTGACTGATTCGAAGAAGTTCTGGTACGCCTGGTCCAGGTCACGCAGCGACTGCTGCAACGGGACCGGGGACACCCCACCTAGCCACTCCCGCTCCGGCGTCTGCTTGGCCGCGGTGATACAGATCTTCTGCAGGTCCCCGCCGCCGATCCAGGGCAGACCGGCCTTGCGGGCGGCCTTGCGCATCGCCAGCGCGTCATTCCACACCACGCGGACACACCCGAACAACCGGGCCAGCGCCTGGCGATGGGAATCGTCGGGGTAGAGCCGGTAGTTGTAGCGCAGCCTCACCCGAGCCCTCCTCCTGCACACCGGCCACACACCGTAACTACTCGAACACACTAGCGCATGACCGATGAGCGAGGAAGCCGAACACCGGCGTGGCGGGCACGTCATCTCCGCGCTCCCACGATCACCTGGTCTTCGCGACCTCATCTCGGCGGAACGTCGCAGAATGTCTTCGATGACGCGATGACGCGATGACGCGATGACGCTATTTCGCCGCTTCCCGCGGCGGTGCCCGGCCTCGATCATCAGGCGGTCCATCGAACAGCAACGCCGCCCCGCCTGAGGTTTTGGGTCCGCGCTACGCGCTCCGGGCTGCGCCGCCTGACGGCGGCAAATCTCCTCCCAGGGGGACCGCATTCATCCTCGCCCTGAAGGACGGGGCCTTCTGCGGCTTCTCGGTAAACGCGAGTCAACCGCGTTGGTCCGGTGTGGGGGAGCGTTCCAGCGTACCCTAGGCAGGCATGGAGAAGATCGTTGTCGGCGCTGCGATAGTCGAGGGTGGGCGGCTGCTGGCTGCTCAGCGGGCCGAGCCGCCGGAGCTCATGGGTGGGTGGGAGCTTCCGGGGGGGAAGGTCGATCCGGGGGAGAGCGAGCATGACGCCCTGGTGCGGGAGTGTGACGAGGAGCTCGGAGTAAAGATCAGTATTGGTCGGCGGGTGGGTGGGGACTGGCCGCTGAGCGAAGGGTATGTGCTGCGCGTCTGGCTGGCCACGTTGGCGGCGGGGACGCCGGTGGCGCGGGAGCATCTGGCGTTGCGGTGGCTGGCGCCGGCGGAGTTCTCTTCGGTGGCGTGGCTGCCTGCTGATCTTCCGATCGTGGGGGCGGTCCAAGATCTGCTCAAGGAAGGGTTGAGCTCGGACCTGGTGTGACATAACGCTTACGAAGCGTGCATCGGGGGAGTTCGGGTGGCGAGTTGGTGGCGGCGGGGATATGTCGTGTCGGTTGTGGGGGCTGGGGCCGTCATCCTCGGCGGCACCGCGACGGCCGCAATCGATAACCAGCCGATGACAGATCCTGCCGCGGTTCCGCTGCCGCCCCCGTTGCCCCTGCCTCCGCCACCTCCACTCCCGCTGCCTCCGCTGGCTCCTCTGCCGCCTGGGTCGCCGCTTCTGCCGCTGCCTCCGTCCGGCCTGCCTGCCTGCGTGCCGCCGCCCATCACGGGTGTCACCATTCCGAGCATTCCAGTCATCCCGACGCCCGCTCCCTGGGTTCCGATGCCTAACGTTCCGATCCCTTCCGCTTCGGTTCTTCCCTGGCCGGTCCCACCATCCCCAGACCTCACTTGTACGCCTTCGCCCGCCACCGGGCCGTTCTTCGCACCGGCTACCGAGCCCTTGGCGAGCCCTTCGAGAGGCTTGCCCAGCGGTCCCACGCCGATGCCCTCACCGTCTCCAGGGATCAGCGCTGGGCCGGGTGTCGAACCGTTCGCGCCCGTGCGGCGGCGCGAGGACTCCGAGTGGGAGAGATGGGACAGAGCCTGGCTGCTCGAAGATCGGCGTTTGAGGGCTGAATCGCGGGTGTTCGAACAGAGCGAGAGGTTTGATCGGGAGAGGCAGCCTGATCAGTTGATGGCCTCTTCCGCGAGTCCGTCGGGTCAGGGGGTTGTCCCACCCACCCTCCCTTCGTTTTCCCGCGGGCTCCGCCCGCCCCCGCCATCCCGTGGCTTCGCCATCGAGCCCCGGAGCGGCCCAGGTTCGTCGAACTCAGGTTCGTCGAACTCAGGGACGTCGGGCGGTTCAGGGGCGTCGAGTTCAGGGGCGTCTGGCGGTTCAGGGACGTTGAGTTCAGGTGCGTCGGGCGGTTCGGGGGCGTTGAGTTCAAGGGCTTCGAGTTCAGGGGCTTCGAGTTCAGGGGCGTCGAGCTCGGGGACATCGGGCGGTTCAGGGACGTCAGGTGGCCAGGAGGAGCAGGGTGTCGGGCGGGATGCGCAGGCTGGGTCTGGCGTCGGGCGAGTGCCTCAGGTGCAGGTTGGGCCGGGGGTGTCGCAGGGGGTTTCGCCTAGTTTGGGGATGCCGCCCGTTGTCGGTTCTGGTGTTGTGCAGAGTCCTTTGGGTGGGGGGAGTCTGTCGGGTTCGTCGGACCTGGGTGGGGTGGCGGGGGTGCCTTCGGTGATTGTGCCCTCGCTGCCTGTGGCGACGCCGGAGATGGGGTCTGTTCCGTTCTCGCCTGGGTTGTTTGGGTCTGCTGGTGTTCCGCTTATCGCGCCTACGCCGACCCTGCCTGGTGCTTCGCCGCTGCTCAACCCGCCTTACCTGGGGAATCACGTGTCTGCCCAGGCCCAGGATCGGCTTGATTCGATCAAGGGGTTGCCGGGTGTCGCGGCGGCTGTGGCGGGGTTGGTTGCGGTCTTGGGGTTGCAGATGCGGTTGGGCCGGAAACGGAGGGAGATCGAGGCCGAATAAGACTCGCTGGGTCGAAACATGTTTTGCCACTCCTTTGCCGGACTAGTATTTCCTTGACCTAGTAAGTCGGGCAGAGACGGCGAAAACGGCGGAGGATGCGGTGGTCGGACGCGCACATAGGCGGGTCGCGTCCGTGGTCGCCGCCTCGCTGGCCTCGGCTTCGGTTGTGGTGATGATCGCCGCGAGTGCGCAGGCGGCCAATCCGGTCGATCCTTGTCCCCCCGGTCAGCCCTGCGTTACGACCACGATCACGGTTGAGCCCACCGGTGATGTCAGCGTCACCGTCACCGCGACGGTCACGCCGACGCCGACCACCGCGGCCCCGAGTCCGAGTCCGACGCCCGCGGCGGCCACCAATACGCCCCCTGCCACGATCCCGACCGTGCAGCCGGTGATTCCGAACACCGATCCGATCATCCCGACCGAGAGCGCCGAGGTGTCGGAGCCCTCGATCTCCCTCCCGACCGCCGGAGAGACCCCGCCGGCGAATCCGACCCCCGGCCCGGCCTTGACCGAGCCCGACCCGGAGACGGTCGCGATCGAGATCCGCAACTCCATCCCCGAGTTCGACCAGACCGGCCTCAGCCGCAAGCTGGCCGCCCCGGCCGCGTTGCTGGTGCTGCTCGCCCTGGTCGGCTGGCTGGTCTTCGAGGGCCGCCTGCGCAGGCTGGCCCACGCGGCGGCGATCCGGCGCGGGATGCCGATGCCGGGGATGCCAGGCATGATGCCGGGGATGCCAGGCATGATGCCGGGGATGATGATGCCTGGAATGCAGCCGATGCCGGGGATGCAGATGCCGGGACAGCCGATGCCCGGTCAGGCGATGCCCGGCCAGATGATGCCGTATCCCGGGTATCCGGTGCAGCCGTACCAGCCGCCAGTGGTCAGTTATGTGCCGGTGCCGTACCCGATGCCGTACCCGCAGCAGCCGTATGGCCAGCCGGAGGCGCAGCAGCAGTCGTATCCGCCGCCCGCGCAGGCGCCGGTGTATCCGCAGGGATATGTGATCGAGCGGACGATCGAGGAGCCACTGCCGGGCGGAACGGCGACCTTCCCCGCGCAGGGGGATCAGTCCGGTGAACAGGACGATCCGCGCCGCCGCAGGCCGTACTAGAACGAAAAGTAAGCGCCGACCGGATGGATCCGGTCGGCGCTTCGGTGTCAGCGGCGGAAGATCTTGTTGCCGAGCCAGACCAGCGGGTCGTACTTGCGGTCGACCACGCGTTCCTTCATCGGGATCAGCGCGTTGTCGGTGATCTTGATGTGCTCGGGGCAGACCTCGGTGCAGCACTTGGTGATGTTGCAGTAGCCGAGTCCGTGCTCCTCCTGTGCGGCGTCCTTGCGGTCGGCCACGTCATACGGATGCATGTCCAGCTCCGCGATCCGCATCAGGAAGCGCGGCCCGGCGAAGTTGGTCTTGTTCTCCTCGTGGTCCCGGATCACGTGGCAGACGTTGTTGCACATGAAGCATTCGATGCACTTGCGGAACTCCTGGGACCGCTCGACGTCGATCTGCTGCATCCGGTACTCGCCGGGCCGCACGTCGGACGGCGGCGTGAACGACGGGATCTCCCGGGCTTTCTGGTAGTTGAACGAGACGTCGCAGACCAGGTCCTTGATGACGGGGAACGTCCGCATCGGGGTGACCGTGATCGTGTCGCTCTCCTCGAAGGTGGACATCCGGGTCATGCAGCCCAGCCGCGGCTTGCCGTTGATCTCCATCGAGCAGGATCCGCACTTGCCGGCCTTGCAGTTCCAGCGGACTGCCAGGTCGGGCGCCTGGGTGGCCTGCAGGCGGTGGATGACGTCGAGCACGACCTCGCCCTCGTTCACCTCGACGGTGAAGTCCTCCAGCTTGCCGTCGCCGCCCTCGCCCCGCCAGACGCGGAACTTCGCCTTGTACCCCATCACGACTCTCTCTTCTGTGCTGCCAGCGGCCCCGCGAGCGCGGCGTCGTACTCCGCCATTTCTTCCTCGGTGAGGTATTTGGCCAGCTCGCCGCGGTCGAACAGGGTGAGCAGGTCGTCGCGCATGGACGGCTGCTCCCGCTCGACCACGGTCACCTCCGCGCCGTCCGGTGGGGCCGAGCAGACCAGCAGCTTGCGCCGCCAGCCGGCCGACATGACCGGGTAGTCGTCGCGGGTGTGGCCGCCCCTGCTCTCCTCGCGGAGCAGCGCCGCCTTGGCCACGCACTCGCTGACCAGCAGCATGTTGCGCAGGTCGATGGCCAGATGCCAGCCCGGGTTGTAGATCTTGCCGCCGGTGGAGGCGGTGTTCTTGGCCCGCTCCTTGAGCTTCTCCACCACGTCCAGGGCTTCCTCGATCTCAGCCGACTTGCGGATGATGCCGACCAGCTCGTTCATGGTGCGCTGGAGCTCGTGATGCACGTCGTACGGATTCTCGCCGCTGGCCCGCTCCAGGGGGGCGACGGCCTCCGCCATGGCCTCCTCGACCCCGGTCACCACCGGGCGCTTGGCCAGGCCGTCCACGTAGGCGGCGGCCCCGGCCCCGGCGCGGCGGCCGAAAACCAGCAGGTCGGACAGGGAGTTGCCGCCGAGGCGGTTGGAGCCGTGCATGCCGCCGGACACCTCGCCGGCCGCGAACAGGCCGGGCACGGAGGCGGCGCCGGTGTCGGCGTCCACCTCGACCCCGCCCATGATGTAGTGGCAGGTCGGGCCGACCTGCATCGGCTCCTTGGTGATGTCGACGTCGGCCAGCTCCTTGAACTGGTGATGCATCGACGGCAGCCGCTTGATGATCTCAGCGGCGGGCAGCCGGGAGGACACGTCCAGGAACACGCCGCCCTGCGGGGAGCCGCGCCCGGCCTTCACCTCGGAGTTGATCGCGCGGGCCACCTCGTCGCGGGGGAGCAGCTCCGGCGGGCGGCGGTTGTTGGCCTGGTCGGTGTACCAGCGGTCGCCCTCCTCCTCGGTGGTGGCGTACTTGTCCTTGAACACGTCCGGCACGTAGTTGAACATGAACCGCTCGCCGAGCGAGTTGCGCAGCACGCCGCCGTCGCCGCGGACCGACTCGGTGACCAGGATGCCGCGCACCGAGGGCGGCCAGACCATGCCGGTCGGGTGGAACTGGATGAACTCCATGTTGATCAGGTTCGCCCCGGCCAGCAGGGCCAGCGCGTGCCCGTCCCCCGTGTACTCCCAGGAGTTGGAGGTCACCACATACGACTTGCCGATGCCGCCGGTGGCCAGCACCACGGCTGGGGTGTCGAAGAGGATGAACTTGCCGGTCTCCCGCCAGTAGCCGAACGCGCCGGAGATAGCGCCTCCATCCTTAAAGTCGCCGTCCTTGAGCAGGCGGGTCACCGTGCACTCGGCGAAGACCTTGATGTAGGCCTCGTAGTCGCCGTGCAGCGCGTAGTCCTCCTGCTGGAGCGCCACCACCCGCTGCTGCAGGGTGCGGATCAGCTCCAGGCCGGTCCGGTCGCCCACGTGCGCGAGCCGCGGATACTCGTGGCCGCCGAAGTTACGCTGGCTGATCTTGCCGTCCCTGGTGCGGTCGAACAGCGCGCCCCAGGCCTCCAGCTCCCAGACCCGGTCCGGGGCCTCCTTGGCGTGCAGTTCGGCCATCCGCCAGTTGTTGAGGAACTTGCCGCCGCGCATGGTGTCCCGGAAGTGCACCATCCAGTTGTCGTCGGGGTTGACGTTCCCCATGGCCGCGGCGGCGCCGCCCTCGGCCATGACGGTGTGAGCCTTGCCGAACAGGGACTTGCAGACGATCGCCGTGCGCTTGCCCTGCTGTCGTGCCTCGATCGCCGCCCGCAGCCCGGCTCCACCGGCTCCGATGACGACGACGTCGTATTCGTGACGCTCCACGTTGAGAATCCTTATGCGTACGGGAAGGTGATGACGCCCTTGGCGACCAGCCGGACATAGAAGTCAGCGATCATGACGGAGAACATGGAGGCCCAGGCGAGCTGCTGGTGCTTGGCGTTGAGCTTGGAGATGAACGTCCAGGCCCGGTAGCGCAGCGGGTGCTTGGAGAAGTGGTTGAGCCGCCCGGCGGTGATGTGCCGGCAGGAGTGGCAGGACAGCGTGTAGGCGACGATGAGACCCGCGTTGACCAGCAGGATCCAGGTGCCGAGACCGCCCGGCTTGTGGATCAGCGCGAGGATCGCGTCGTAGGTGAGGACCGCGCCGATCACGATGGCGCCGTAGAAGAAGTAGCGGTGCACGTTCTGGATGATCAGCGGCAGCCGGGTCTCCCCGGTGTACTTCTTGTGCGGCTCGGCGACGGCGCAGGCGGGCGGGGACAGCCAGAAGGACCGGTAGTACGACTTCCGGTAGTAGTAGCACGTCACCCGGAACCCGGCCGGCAACCCCAGGATCAGCAGGCCGGGGGGCAGACCGTACCAGTCGCCGAAGGGAGCCAGGCCCAGGAATCGGGCCCCCTCGGGGCAGGACGTCGCCAGGCACGGCGACGAGAATGGCGCTATATAGGGATCGACGAAGTAGCTCCCGTCGAAAATCGCCCAGAACCCGTAGATGAGAAACGCCATGAGACCGGCGAACGTCAATGCCGGGGCAAGCCACCATCGATCGGTGCGAAGCGTTCGCACTTTGAGCTGAGCGCGTTGTTTCCTGGCCGGGCTCTCGGCCGTTGTCTGGGTCATCGGGGACCTCTCCACCGCGTACGGACGCCGTATTGGTGGGGGCTACGTTACGACCATGCAAACACTATGTGTGAAGCGGGTCACTGAGTTGTCCTTGTGATTCCTGTCACGTGCCCCGTCCGAGGGGTAAGACAAGTCTAGTCGCCCTCCGTCACCGCTTCGACGCCCTCGGGCAGGGTGCCCTCCCGGGTGGCCTCGGTGAGGAAGGACAGCAGGGTCGCCCGGAACGCCTGCGCCGCCCGGGTCGGTTCGACGTCCTTGCGGTGCGCGAGCGCGATGGTGCGCGTCAGGCCCGGGAGCAGCGGAGTCCCGGCCAGATTGGGCCGCCCGTCCAGCACCATGGACGGCACCACGGCCACCCCGAGCCCGGCTTCCACGAACCGCAGCACCGCGTCCATCTCGCCGCCCTCGACCGCGAACCTCGGCTCGAACCCGACCTGGCGGCAGGCCGCCAGGGTCGCCTCCCGCAGGTCGTAGCCGCGCCGGAACATCACCAGCGGCCGCCGCCGCAACTCCTCGATCCGTAGGTACGGCTTGCGCCCCGCCAGGTGCGCCGGCGCCGCGACCACCAGCGTCTCGCGCAGGATCTCCTCGGTCACCAGGGCCGGATCGTCGCTCTGCAACGGCAGGATGATCAACGCCAGGTCCAGCTGCCCGCGGGCCAGCGCCCGGACGAGATCGCGGGAGCCGCCCTCCTCGACCTGGAGTTCCACACCCGGGTAGTCGTCGTGGAAGCGGGCCAGCGCGTCCGCCAGCAGTCCCGCGCACAGCGACGGCGTCGCGCCCAGCCGTACCCGGCCCCGCCGCAGCCCCGCGAGTTCGGCCACCTCGCGCCTGGCGGTCTCGGCGTCGGCCAGCATCCTGCGGGCCAGCGGCAGCAGCGCCTCGCCCGCCGGGGTCAGTGTCACGTTTCCCCTGGCCCGGCTGAACAGCGGCGCGCCCAGTTCGGTCTCCAGGGCCTTGATCTGCTTGCTCAGGGAGGGCTGGGCCACCCGCATACGTTCGGCGGCCTGGGTGAAATGCCGGGTCTCGGCCACCGCCACGAACGACGCGAGCTGTTGAAGCTGCACGTTTACCAAGCGTACGTGTTGTGAGATTGCTCGCACTGTCCCGGGTGGCCGGGACCCGGCACGGGCGCAGGGCCTGACGTCATAGCCCCCGGCTATCGAAACCAGATCGTTGATGACTTGGACGGCGCCTCCAGCGGCTTCCTACCGTCCGGAGTGTGACTGCCATCATCGAACGCGGCGCGTCGACCGCGCCCATCGAGCCGCCGCCCTCGCATCCGCGGCGGCGGCGGGGGTTCTTTGGGTCCTCCACCGGCCAGAAGGCCGTGATGGCGGTGACCGGCACGATTCTGGTGCTCTACCTGATCGCCCACATGGTCGGCAACCTGAAGACCTTCGCGGGTCCCGAGGCGTTCAACGGCTACGCGCTCTGGCTGCGTGAGGTCGGCTACCCGCTGGTGCCCAAGCGCGGCCTGCTCACCCTGATCGAGGTCGTGCTGCTGGCTGCGATCGTGCTGCACATCTGGTCGGCGGTGGCGCTCTACCGCCGCGCCGCCGCGGCCCGGCCCGTCAGGTACGCGGCCCGCCGCAGGTCCCAGGCGGGTGGGTACGTGGTGCACATCATGCGCTGGGGCGGCGTGACCATCGCCCTATTCGTCGTCTACCACCTGCTGGATCTGACCTTCGGCGTGGCCAACCCGGCGGGGGGCGCGGCGGCGCCGTACACCCGGATGATCGAGGGCTTCAGCCGGTGGTACGTGACGCTCTTCTACGCGGTCGCGGTGATCATGGTCGGCCTGCACCTGCGGCACGGCCTGTGGAGCGCGTTCCAGACGCTCGGCCTGGCCCGAGGGCGGCAGGGGTTGAAAGTGTCCGCCGCGCTGCTGTCGGCCGTGCTGGTGGTGGGCTTCCTGTCCGTGCCGTTCGCGATCATGATCGGAGTCGTGAATTGACTGCTCCCTGCCCTGAAGGACGGGGATTCCTGGCTCAAGCTGCCTGCCGGGACGACGTCCCGGCAGGTCTTACGCCATCAACACCAGCCGGGGCCAGACCAGCCCGGGCGAGCATCACGTAGGCGGAGTTCTTGTC
>NZ_JBDPLV010000103.1:0-31969 GCF_039871605.1 Acrocarpospora sp. B8E8
CGCCCCCCCCCCCCCCCCCCCCCACACCCACGGCAAGCATTCGGAGCTCACCTTCCTCGTGACGCGCTGACGGCTGGGAACTCGGCGACGACTTCCCAGCCGTTCTCCCTGGTAGGACCGGCGGTCAACCGGCCGCCCAGGGCCTGGACGCGTTCGACCATGCCGACCAGGCCGAACCCGCCCCCCAGCCGGGTCAGCCGTGGGTCGCCGGGGGAGCCCACGTTGCGGACCCGGAGCCGTACCAGATCGGGGGGTGCGCTCAGGGCGGCCTCCACCCACGCTGCGCCGGGAGCGTGGCGGCGGACGTTGGTGAGCGACTCCTGAAGCACGCGGTGCAGCGTTGTCAGAACCTCCGGCGGCAGCGCCAGATCGGTGACCCCGTGGCCGATGTCGAAGCTCGCCCGTGGGCCCTGGGCGGCGAACCGCTCCACCATGATCCGCAGGTCGGCGAGATCGACCCCCGGACTGCGCGAGGCCTGCTCGTCGGCGCGTAACACCCCGACCAGGCGGCGCATCGAGGTCAGCGCCTCGCCCCCGGCGGTCGCGATGGCGTCCAGGGCGGGCAGCACGGTCTCCGGCCGCTGCTCGCCGACGGCCCTGGCCGCCTGCGCCTGGACCACGATGCCGGTGATGTGATGGGCCACCAGATCGTGCAGCTCGCGGGCCAGATCCAGCCGCTCGGACCGGCGCACCGCCTCCACGGCCACCTCCCGCCGATGCTGCTGCAGCCGCAGATAGGCCCCGACTATCGCGCCGACCGCCCAGCCGACAAAGAACAGGACCTCGAACACTCCCCCCGGCGTGCCGCCACCCACCCGCAGCCCGGCCGACAGCTGCAGCGTGATCAGGGCCGCGACGGCGAGCACGACGGCGCCTCTCAGCGGCCGCACCCACCGCAACACACTGATCGTGAGCACCATCAACGCCCCGGCCTCGGCCATGCCCGGCACCGGAAGATCGTCCATCAGCGCGGCGGCGAGGGTGAGCACCAGCGACACCACGACCAGCGTCGCCATCGAGCCCACCCGGAACCGGCTGCGCGCCAGCACGGCCACCAGCCCCGCCAGGCCACCCACCGGAATCAGAAAGGCCGACGCCTGCCCGTGCGACACCGCCAACGCGGTTTCGAGCAGCAGAATCAGGCCCAGCAGCCCCAGCAGGGCGAACTCGCTGAGCCGCTGGATCCAGTTGACGAAACCTTCACCCACGCTGGCCGAGCCTAGAACCCCCCACCGACAAACCGCATCGGCCGTTCGGCCGACCCCTGGACGGCCGAACCCATCCTTCGGGCGAGATGAACCCAAGCTTCGAGAGTGTTCTATCTACAGAGGAGGTGGGGGGCATGACCGTCCTCGGAATCATTTTTGTGCTCATCGTGGTGCTACTCGCGCTGGCCGATCCGCTGCTGCTGTCGCGATTCGAGCGACTGGACGAGAATTGGACGAGATGAGAAGAAGAACGTCTGGCGGTAGCCTCACTGCATGACTGAAGGCTTTGAGACCCTGGCCATTCACGCGGGTCAGGAGGCGGACCCGCTGACCGGGGCCGTCGTTCCGCCCATTTACGCCGTATCTACCTACAAGCAGGACGGCGTGGGTGGGCTCCGTTCCGGATACGAGTACAGCCGGTCGGCCAACCCGACCCGTACCGCACTGGAAGAATGCCTGGCCGCCGTGGAGGGCGGGGCGCGGGGGCTGGCGTTCGCGTCCGGCCTGGCCGCGGAGGACACGCTGCTGCGCGCGGTCTGCCGCCCGGGCGACCATGTGATCATCCCGAACGACGCCTATGGTGGGACATTTCGCCTGTTCGCCAAGGTTCTGGAGGCCTGGGGGCTGTCCTACGACCCGGTCCCGCTGAGTGACGTGGACGCGGTCCGGGCCGCCGTCCGGCCGCAGACCAAGGTGATCTGGGTGGAGACGCCCACCAATCCGCTGCTCGGCATCGCCGACATCGCCGCGCTCGCGTCGATCGCGCACGACGCGGGGGCCATGCTCGTGGTGGACAACACCTTCGCCTCGCCGTACCTGCAGCAGCCGCTGGCGCTCGGCGCCGACGCGGTGGTGCATTCCACGACGAAGTATGTCGGGGGGCATTCGGATGTCATCGGGGGCGCGCTCGTGGCCGGGTCGGCGGAGCTGGGGGAGCGCCTGGCGTACCACCAGAACGCGATGGGCGCGGTGGCCGGGCCTTTCGACGCGTGGCTGACGCTGCGCGGGCTCAAGACGCTCGCGGTGCGGATGGATCGGCACTGCGACAACGCCGAGCGGATCGTGGATCTGCTGCTGGCGCACCGGAAGGTGACCGAGGTGCTGTACCCGGGCCTGCCCGGACATCCCGGACATGAGATCGCGGCCAAGCAGATGAAGCGTTTCGGCGGAATGATCTCATTCCGGGTCGCCGGAGGCGAAGCCGCCGCCGTGGAGGTCTGCAACCGGGCGCGGCTGTTCACGCTCGGCGAGTCCCTGGGCGGCGTCGAATCCCTGATCGAACACCCCGGCCGGATGACACACGCGTCCGTGGCCGGTTCGGCGCTGGAGGTGCCCGCCGACCTGGTCCGCCTGTCGGTCGGCATCGAAACCGTCGACGACCTGCTGGCGGACCTCTCCCAGGCGCTCGGCTAGCTCCCGGGCCCGTTGAAGACCATCAGCACCAGGATCACCAGCCAGATCAGCGAGGTCACCCCGCCCAGCGCGGCGATCCTCCCGGTCTGAACCTTCGCGTCATCCTCCGGGTTGTCGTTCTCGAGAGCCCGGAGGGCCTTGCTCATATCCCGATCGATAATGACCAGCAGCACAGCGGCCACGATGAACAAGGTCATCGAGACCGTCAGGTACACCTTCGCCAGGTCGGACCGGCCGAGCAAGGCCCCGAACAGGAAGACCCCCAGCGTCAGCGACCCGAACAGTCGCCCGGCCCGCTTCAGGAAGCGCAGGACGTTGAGGTCACGCGCCCGGATGTACCGCGGCACATAACTCGTGACGGCGGTGAGCGGACCAATCGCGAAGATCGCGAACGCGATGTGCAGCCACAGCAGCACCTTGTCGGAAAACGACATGCGCTGAGGCTATCGCCTCAGTGATCAGACCGGCAGTGCGATTCCGTACGGCTCCCGCAAGACACACGGAATCACGCCGATCTCAGACCCGCAGTTCGCGGTCCAACTCCAGACAGGTCGGGCACGCGTGCTCCGGATGAATGACGCAGGCCGTGTGATCGACGCTGAGCCCGAGAATGCGCCGCGTCCCCGACGACAGCACGCTCCGCGGGCTGAGGGTCAGCGACCGCCGCCGGTCCTCCCGCCGGATACTGTGCACGACGAGCATGAACGCGCTGAGCGCGACCAGCCCCGCGGTGAGACTGAACAGAACGATGATTGTGTACAACACGTGCGACTCCCCATGCTGATGTTGGGTCTGTGTCGCCGCTGACTCCCCGATTGCCAGGCATGACACGCTGTAAACCGACCATATGAGGGCGATCCGACCCTGAGTTGTGAGGGTTCGGACAGGTTTGGCTATGCCGGACGGATAGCGCCCCTGCCCTCGTGGTTAGCTCCGGTTGTGGCTGTAGCGGCGCGCGCAGATCGGGCACGGCGGCACCCGGTAGTCACAGGTGTGGTGCGTCCGCGCCCGGTCGGTCAGCAGGATGTTGACCACCAGCGCCACAAAGGCGAGGGCGATGCCGGCGCCGATGACCAGCGACGCGATGAGGATGATTTCCACGGCGGATCCTTTTCTTCGGTGGCCTCTATATCAGCATTCTCTGGGCCTGTGAAGGAAGGGTTGGAATATAAACTCAGCCCTGTTGGCCATCGTTAAACTCATGACCGGACTCATGCCATTGAGCTACTCATTGGAATGAGTGTGACGTTTTTCGGCGACCGGCTCGTCTCACTCATTGGCATGAGCGGCTTGTACCAATGAGTGGTCTAGGTCTAACTTTGCCAGGGGAAGGGGTTCACGTGGCGGAAGCGCTCTATCGTCAGGTCGCGGCAGATCTCCGGGCAAAGATCAACACGGGGGAGCTGCCGCCGGGCATCCAGCTCCCGTCCGAATCGGCGCTGGAGCGGCTGTACGGCCACCTCTCCGGCTCCCGAGGGGACGCGAAGCTCTCGCGCAACACGGTGCGGCTCGCGATCGCGATCCTGCAGAACGAGGGACTCGTCGAAGCCCGCCACGGCAGGGGCACGTTCGTACGCGAGCGCGTGACGTTCACGGTCCTCGCCTCGGCCGAGGAGGGCGTGGAGGTCACCGACCGAGACGCCTTCGTGGCGGCGGTGAGCGTGCAGGGCCGGAAACCCGAGCAACTGGGCCTCCGGATGGAGATCAGGACCGCCTCGCCCGAGGTGGCGGAACGGCTGCGCATCGAGGAAGGCGACACCGTCGTCGTGCGGAGCATGAACCGCCTGATCGACGGCCGCCCCTGGTCCATCCAGGAGTCCTTCTACCCGATGGACATCGCCGCGGGCACCCTGCTCATGTCCCCCCAGAACATCGAACACGGCACGGTCACCGAGCTGCGCCGGCACGGGCACGGCCAGGTCGGGTATCGGGACGAGATTGTCTGCCGGATGCCGACCCAGGCGGAGGCGGTGTTTCTCGGTCTCGGCGCGGGCGTGCCGGTTCTAGAATTGTTCCGCACGGCCCACTCGCCGGACCGGCCGATCCGTTTGACCATCAATGTGTATGCGGGGGACAGCACCCAGCTGGCCTACAATATCGGTGAACCCGGAAACGAGTGATCGTGCGCCGCTGGAGTATATTGTGGCGCGCGAATTAACAACCGGTCGATTAATAGAATGGAACACGCGTCATGATCTTCGTGCCCGAAGCGTACAGCGACGCTTGGTTGGAGCTTCCCCTCGCTTATGTGGCGCGGGTGGCCGAGGTGCTGGGCGCTGACCGCTGGTGGGACGACCCCTTCGATCCCCGGGACGCGACGATCCTGCTCGGGCACGGGCGCGCGCTCGTCTGGGACGAGGAGAGCGGGTGGCGGCGCGGAACCTTCCTGTCCGGGCACAAGGGCGTGCGCACCGAGCTGGCCGGGGCCGTCTACCTGGGCGGCGGCGTGCTGCCGGAACCGGAGCGGGTGGCCGAGCTGCTCGCGGGCGGCGGAACGGAGCGGCCCGTCTACCGGTCGTACCGGGATATCGGGGACGGGTTCGACCAGGAGCTGGTCAGGTACGCCGGCGGGCTCGTAGGAAGTCGTTGACGACGTATTCACCGAGGCGGTCGGCGCTGGGGGCGAAGACGCGCCCGCCGTTGCGGCGGGCCACCTCGTCCACGAACTCGCGCAGGCGTTCGTCGGCGGCGAGCATGAAGACGTTCATGGTGGCGCGGCGGCGGGTCATCTTGTCGACCTCGGCGAGGGTGAGCTCGAGGGTCTCCCGCGAGGGCGGCCACTCGAAGCGGGGCACGCCGTTGCGCATCAGGTGCGCGGTGGGCTCGCCGTCGGTGACGACCAGCACGACGGGTTCGAAGTCGGGGTGGCGGTCGAGGTGGCGGCCCGCGATGAGCAGGGCGTGGTGCAGGTTGGTGCCCTGGACCATGTCCCATTCGAGGCCGGCCAGCTCGTCGGGCTGCAGCACGCGGGCGTAGTTGGAGAAGCCGACGATCTGCACCGAGTCCTGCGGGAACTTGGAGGAGACCAGGGCCTGCAGGGCGAGCGCGGTCTGCTTGGCGGCGGCCCAGGTGCCGCGCAGCGCCATCGAGTAGGACAGGTCGACCAGCAGGCAGACGGCGGCGGCTGAGCGGCGTTCGGTCTCGGAGACCTCGAAGTCGTCCACCGAGAGGCGGACCCGGCCGTTCGCCGCGCCGCGCCGTACGCCGTTGATGACGGTGCGGACGACGTCGATGGGCTGCTCGTCGCCGAAACGCCACGGGCGGGTGGAGCCGGTGAGCTCGCCCGCCGCGCCCGCGTCGCGCTGGTCGTGGTCGCCGCGGCGGCTGGAGTCGAGGGAGGCGAATACCCGGCGCAGGGCGGTCTCGCCCAGGCGGCGTACGGCCTTCGGAGTGAGTTCCAGTTTGCCCCGATGGCGGCGGAGGTAACCCTGGTTCTCCAGCTCCCGCTCGATCCGGCGCAGGGCCTCCAGGTCGTCCACGCCGGAGCGGCCGAGTGCGCGCCGGACCGCGGCCTCGTCGATGTCGTCCAGGCGGGCGCCCGGGTAGTCCTGGCGGAGGGCGGCTTCGAGCTCGCTCAGGTCGGCGAGTTCCTGGAGGGCGCCCACGGCGTCGCCCATGCCCATCGGGTCGTCGCCGCTGACCCGCTCGGGGGAGCTCCAGGACAGGTCGGGACGCCGGGCGTACAGGGAGTCACCGAGGCGGCGCATCTGGTCGGCGAGACCGGCGCGTTCGAGCGTCTGGGCCATGAGACCGGCGAGCTCCTCACGCTGCTGCGGCGTGAGCGAGGCCAGCAGCCGCTGCGCGGCCGCGGCCCGCCGGGCCAGCTGATCGACGAGCTCCTCCAGGTTCCGCGGATTCTCCGGGAACATGTCCCCATATTTCCGCATGAAGGAGTCAAAATCCTCCTGGATGTGCTGCCCCTGGGCGTCCTTGTCGAGCATGTCGTTCAGGTCGGACATCATCTGCCGGACCCGTTCCATCGCCTCCGGATCCGGGTTGGCGAGGGCTTCTTTCATGCCGCGGAACTGGCTGTCCAGGATCTCCCGGCGCAGCAGGTCGCGCAGCTCCTCGAAGGTCTGCCGGGCCGCCGCCGACCGCCAGTCGTACTCGTCCAGCTCCTGCACGGCCCGCGCGGTGTCGGACGGCAGCGCGTCCAGGGCCGCCTCGCGGAACCGCGCGTCGTCCGAGGGATCGGGGAACAACTCCGCGCGTTCCTGGCCGATCGCCTTGTCCAGCAGGGCACGGGCGCGTTCGAGGGTGCCGTCCAGGCGGGTGTTCTCGCGGAGCTCGCGGCGGCGTTGCCGTACCTGGCGGAGGAGCTCTTCCAGGCCGCGCCGGTCAGGCGCGTCGGGGAGGCCGCGTTTGAGCAGGTCGCGCAGGGCGTCCAGCGGGGTGGAGCCGGACAGGATGGCGTCGCCCATCTCGTCCAGCGCCGAGCGCACGTCGTAGGGCGGGGCGAGCGGATCCGGCCCGTCCTGATATTCGCCGTAACGGTAGGCCGTCATGTGCGGTAGACCGCGCCGCCCGCGATGTCGTCCTTGGAGAGGCGGCGCATCAGGTAAAGGCCTTCGAGCGTGAATTCCAGGGCGGCGGCGGCGTGGCCGGGGGATTCGTCCCCCTCGCCCATGCCGATCCGGGACATGATCTTGGCGAGGCCGTCCACCCGGCCGATCCGGCGCAGCAGTTCGGTGGCGGGCACCAGCTCGCCGGATTCGATCTGGGCGCCTTCGGAGAACTTGTCCAGCAGCGGCGCGAGCTCCAGGCCGCCCAGCGTGTTGCGGAAGGTCTCGGCGGTGGCGCGGCGGAGCAGGTGGGCCAGCACCTCGACCTCGCGGCCCTCCTCGCTGACCTCGAACTCCACCTTGCCGCGCAGCGTGTGCACGATGCCGGGCAGGTCGCAGACCCGGGTCACCGCGTTCTCCTCGCCGGTCAGCGCGGCCCGGCGGACCGCGGACGCCGCGGCGGTCTCGGTGGCCGCGATCGAGAAGCGGGCCGACACGCCCGAGCGGGTGTCCACGGCGGTCGACTCCCGGACCAGCCGGGTGAACCTGGCGATGATCTCGACCAGGTGCTCGGGCACGTCCGCGCCGATGTCGGGGATGACCTCCTGGCGGATCAGGACCAGCTCATCCTCGATCGTCTTGGGATAGTGGGTACGGACCTCCGCGCCGAACCGGTCCTTGAGCGGGGTGATGATCCGCCCCCGGTTGGTGTAGTCCTCCGGGTTGGCGCTGGCGATCAGCAGCAGGTCCAGGGGCAGCCGCAGGTTGTAGCCGCGGACCTGGATGTCCCGCTCCTCCAGCACGTTCAGCAGCGACACCTGGATACGTTCGGCCAGGTCAGGCAGCTCGTTGACGGAGAAGACGCCCCGGTTGGTCCGGGGCACCAGGCCGTAGTGCACGGTTTCCGGGTCGCCCAGCGTGCGCCCTTCGGCGATCTTGATGGGGTCCACGTCGCCGATCAGGTCGCCCACCGAGGTGTCGGGGGTGGCCAGCTTCTCGCCGTACCGCTCGCTGCGGTGCTTCCACGCGACGCGGATCTCGTCGTCGGCCAGGCCCCGGCAGCGGGCGCAGACGGGAGCGTACGGATGGTCGTTGATCTCGCACCCGGCCACCACCGGCGTCCACTCGTCGAGCAGTCCGATGACGGTGCGGATCAGGCGGGTCTTGCCCTGACCGCGCTCGCCGAGGAGCACGAGGTCGTGACCTGCGATGAGGGCGCGTTCGAGATGCGGGAGCACGGTCTCGTCAAAGCCGACGATGCCGGGGAACCGGGGCTCACCCGCGCGCAGGCGGGCCAGCAGGTTCTCCCGGATCTCGGCTTTCACCGACCGGTGGACGTGTCCACTCTCGCGCAGTTCACGCAGAGTGCTCAGTGACGGAGCAAGTGCGGGCGATTTGTGCACGGGATTGAGCCTACGTCGCGGATGCAACACCCGCATCCGATTGCGCTGCGGATCTTGACCATTCAGTGACGAATCGGGTGAGTTCCGGAACGGTGTTGTGGGGAGAATCGGGCATGAGGGCTATGAAATAGAACTGCATGAGATAACGGACTTGTCCTGATGAGAGGGGGCGCGCGATGGCGGTGTTGACAAGCCGGTTCGCTGACGGGCTAGCCGTCGGGCCCAACCTGGTGGAGAGCGCGGAGACCGCGATCCGGCAGGCTCTCGCGGGGCTGACCGGGCCGGCCGACCTGGTCTGTTTCTTCATCTGCGGCGAGGACGCCGAGGACGTGACGAAGGCCGGGCAGCGGGCGATGGAGCTGGCGGGCGAGGCGGCGGTGATCGGCTGCAGCGCCACCGGCGTGATCGGCGACGCCCAGGGCGTCGAGCTGTCCCCGTCGGTGAGCGCCTGGGCGGCTTCGCTGGGAGAGGCCAGGGTGACCACATTTGCCCTGGAATCACTCCGAGCCGATGACCGATTTGTGGTGATCGGGTTGCCGGAACGGGAGGTGGACGACCGGGTGGCGATCATGCTCGCCGATCCGTACACGTTCCCGACCGACGCGTTCGTGGAGCACTCCAGCGAGGTGCTGGGGAACCTGCCGCTCATCGGCGGCCTGGCCAACGGCCTGCAGGGCCGTGGTTCGGTCCGGCTGTTCGCCGACGGCGAGGTCTACACCGAGGGCGCCATCGGCGTCATGCTGAGCGGCGCGGTGCGGGTGAGCACGGTGGTCAGCCAGGGTTGCCGCCCGATCGGCCCGACCATGGTCGTCACCCGCGCCGAGGAGAACGTGCTGCTGGAACTCGCCGGCCAGCCCGCGCTGGCCCGGCTGGAGGACATCGTCAGCGCGCTCGACGAGGAGGACCGCGAGCTCGTCGCCTCCGGCCTGCAGATCGGCATCGCCATGGACGAATACGCGGAACGCCACGAGCGCGGCGACTTCCTCATCCGGGGCGTGCTCGGCATCGATCCCGAGCGGGAGGCGGTCGCGATCGGCGACATCGTGCCGGTCGGCCGTACCGTACGCTTCCAGGTCAGGGACGCCGAAACCGCCGACGAAGATCTCTACGAGCTGCTGGACGCGCACCTGGCCGAGGGGGGCCGGGTGGACGGCGCCCTGCTGTTCTCCTGCAACGGCCGGGGCTCGGCCATGTTCGGCACACCCGATCATGACGCGCTCGCCCTGCGCGACACCCTCGGCCCGATCGGCGTCGCCGGATTCTTCGCGGCCGGCGAGGTGGGCCCGGTCGCCGGCCACAACCACGTGCACGGTTTCACTGCCTCCGTCCTGGTCTTCTCCACCACAATCTGAGGGAGCTCCGGCATGGTCGTGCTCGCGGTCGACATCGGCGGAACCAAACTCGCGGTCGGCCTGGTGGACACCGACGGCGAGCTGGTGCTCTCGGAGCGGGTCCCGACCCCGCCCGGCGGCGACGCCGACGACTTATGGAAGGCCCTGGCCGGGCTGGCCGAGAGCGTCGCCGAGCGGGCGGCAGGCGAGCTGATCGGCGTCGGCATCGGCGTCGGAGGTCCGATGGCCTGGCCGGAAGGCGTGGTCTCCCCGCTCAACATGCCCGGCTGGCGCGACTTCCCGCTGGTCGCCCGCCTGTCGGAACGTTTCCCCGGCATCCCGGTGCGGATCCACAACGACGCGATTGCCTTCGCGGTGGCGGAACACTGGCGGGGCGCCGGTCACGGCAGCGACAACATTCTCGGCATGGTCGTCTCGACCGGCGTCGGCGGCGGTCTCATCCTGGGCGGCCACCTGATCGACGGCGGCACCGGCAACGCCGGGCACATCGGCCACATCATCGTCGAACCGGACGGGCCCGCCTGCGGCTGCGGCGGCCGGGGCTGCCTGGAGGCGGTCGCGCGCGGTCCCGCGCTGGCGAGCTGGGCCCTGGCGCAGGGCTGGCAGCCTGGAGGACCCCCTTCGCTGGAACCGCTCTACCTGGAGGCCGCCGTCGCCTCGGCCCGCCAGCTGGCCTTCGACGCCGCCGCCGGGGACCCGATCGCGCTGGCCGCGATGCGCAGGGCCGGGCGGGCGATCGGGCTCGCGCTGGCCTCGGCCACCCACCTCTGCGACCTCGACCTGGTCACCATCGGCGGCGGCCTCTCCCAGGCGGGCAAACTGATCTTCGACCCGCTGGAGGAGAGCCTGCGCGCCCACGCCCGGATGGACTTCGCCCAGCGCGTCCGGGTGCTGCCCGCCGCCCTCGGCCAGGACGCCGGGCTCATCGGTGCCGCCGCGTTCATCCTGCGGAGCGACCGCTATTGGGCAGGCTGAATCTCCCCCTGCGAAGATGACGCCATGGACGTTCCTCAGGTGACGTACGACGATGTCGTCGCCGCACGCAAGCTGCTGGCCGACGTGGTCGTGCAAACGCCGGTCATCCACTCCCGGGTGCTGTCCGAGATCGTCGGCGGCCCGGTGCACCTCAAATGCGAGAACCTCCAGCGGGCCGGCTCGTTCAAGGTCCGTGGCGCGTACGTCAGGATCGCCCGCCTGAGCGACGAGGAACGGGCGCGGGGCGTGGTCGCGGCGAGCGCGGGCAATCACGCCCAGGGTGTCGCGTTCGGCTCGGGCCTGCTGGGCGCCAAGTCCACGGTCTACATGCCGGAGGGCGCGCCGCTGCCCAAGGTCGAGGCCACCCGCGGCTACGGCGCTGAAGTGATCTTCGCGGGCCACACAGTCGACATGGCCCTGCAGGAGGCCAAGAAGCACGCCGCCGAGACCGGAGCGATCTTCATCCACCCCTTCGACCACCCGGACGTGATCGCCGGTCAGGGCACGGTCGGCCTGGAGATCCTGGAGCAGCTGCCGGAGACCGGCACGATCGTGCTGGCCATCGGCGGCGGCGGTCTGGCGGCCGGGGTCGCGCTGGCGGTCAAGCAGCTCCGGCCGGGGGTGCGGATCGTCGGCGTGCAGGCCGAACGCGCGGCCGCCTACCCGGAGTCGCTGGCCGCCGGGCATCCGGTCATGGTCGAACCGGCCACCACGATGGCGGACGGCATCGCGGTCGGCCGCCCCGGTGAGCTGCCGTTCGAGCTGATCCACTACCTGGTGGACCAGGTGGTCACCGTGTCGGAGGAGTCGCTGTCGCGGGCGCTGCTGCTCTGCCTGGAGCGGGCGAAGCTGGTGGTGGAGCCCGCTGGGGTCGCCGGGGTGGCCGCGCTGCTCGACCAGCCGCACGCGTTCGACGCGCCGGTGGTGGCGGTGCTGTCGGGCGGCAACATCGACCCGCTGCTGCTGGCCAAGCTGCTGCGGCACGGTCTGGCGGCGGCCGGGCGGTATCTGGCGTTCCGGATCCGGCTGCAGGATCGGCCGGGGGCGCTCGCGGCCCTGCTCGGGCGGCTGGCCGAGTTGCGGGCCAACGTGCTGGAGATCGTGCACGAGCGGGTGGGGGCGCGGCTGCACCTGGACGAGGCCGAGGTGCTGCTGCAGCTGGAGACCCGGGGGCCGGCGCACTGCGACGAGGTGCTGGGGGCGCTCCGCCGGGAGGGTTACAAGCTCATCTTCTCCTAAAGCTTCCGGGGGTCGTACGGGCCGAGGGGAGAAAACGGGCATCAACCACGTCAATGGGGGTGAAACGTGGGTGAAACCATGATTAGCGCTGAAGGCCTTGCTAAGCACTATGGCAAGGTGAAAGCGCTTAATGGGGTGGACCTTGAGGTTCCCCGCGGCAGCGTGCTGGCCCTGCTCGGTCCCAACGGGGCAGGGAAGACCACCGCCGTACGCATCCTGGCGACCCTGCTCCGCCCCGACGCCGGGCACGCCACCATCGCGGGCATCGACGTGCTGGCCCGGCCGGACGAGATCCGCAAGGTGATCGGGCTGACCGGGCAGTACGCGGCCGTGGACGAATATCTGACCGGGCGCGAGAACCTCGTCATGTTCGCGCGGCTCTACCACATGGATCAGCAGACGGCCCGGGACAGGGCCGCCGAACTGCTCGACCAGTTCGCGTTGGCGGACGCGGCCGACCGGCAGACCAGGACGTATTCCGGGGGGATGCGGCGGCGGCTGGATCTGGCGGCGTCGCTCGTGGCCAGACCCAAGGTCATCTTTCTGGACGAACCGACCACGGGGCTGGATCCGCGCAGCCGGAACGGCATGTGGGACGTGATCAGGGAGCTGGTCCACGATGGCGCGACGTTGCTGCTGACCACGCAGTATCTGGAGGAGGCGGACGCGCTCGCCGACCACATCATGATCATCGATCACGGTCTGGTGCTCGCGCGGGGGACGGCGGACCAGCTCAAGGACCGCCTCGGCGGGGAGCGTATCCAGGTCGCGGTGAAGGATCGGTCCCGGCTACCCGAACTGAAGGCGATCGCGTCCAATGTCGGCTGTGGCCTGCCCGAAGTGGATCTCGAGAGCCACAGCGTCACCGTCGAGGTGCGCGACGGGGCGGCGTCGCTGGTGGAGTTCGTGCGCCGGCTGGACGCCAAGGGCATCGAGCCAAGCGACGTGGAACTGCGCCGCCCGACCCTGGACGAGGTCTTCCTGGCCTTGACCGGCCACCGCACCGAGAGCGTGATCCGGGATGGCTAAGTGGTCCGAGATGGCGCAGCCGTTCGGGGCGGCTCGCTGGACTGTCGCCGACAGTTTGGTGATCACGCGGCGGTATCTGACGCACATCCCGCGCATCCCGGAACTGGTGTTCTTCACGATCGTGCAGCCGATCATCTTCATCCTGCTGTTCTCGATCGTGTTCGGCAACGCGATCCGGGTGCCCGGCGGCGACTACATCAACTTCCTGCTGCCCGGCATCTACGTGCAGACCATGGCCTTCGCCACCACGAGCACCTGTGTCGGGCTCGCCGAGGACCTGCACAAGGGCCTGGTGGATCGGTTCCGGGCGCTGCCGATGGCCAGGTCCGCGGTGCTGGTCGGGCGGCTGCTGTCGGACACGGTGAAGAACGCGCTGATCCTGGCCATCATGATCGTGGTCGGCTACATCGTCGGGTTCCGGATCACCAACGGGTTCTTCCCCGCGCTGGCCGGGATCCTGCTGCTGCTCCTGTTCGCCTTCACCTTCGCCACCATCGGCGCCTGGATCGGCCTCTCGATGAAATCCGTGGAGGCCGCGAACATGGCCGGCATGGTGTGGATCTTCCCGCTCACCTTCGTCAGCAGCGCGTTCGTGCCGGTCGACTCGATGCCGTCGTGGATCCGGCCGTTCGCCCACAACCAGCCGGTCACCGTGACCGTGGACGCGCTGCGCGCCCTGTTCCACGGCGGCCCGATCCTGTCACCCCTGATCCAGTCGCTGGTCTGGTGCGTGCTCGTCACGGCGATCTGCCTGACCGGCGCGATCACCACCTACACGAGGGTGTCATCCCACTGAGGCGGGCTTGGCCGGTTTGAACAGCCAGGCGTCGAAGAGGTCGTCCAGCTGCTCGCCCGAGGTCTTCTCGGCCAGGTCGATGAACTGCTCGGTGGTGACGTTGCCGTAGCGGTGGTCGGCCGTCCACTTCTTGAGCAGCGGGAAGAACTTCGTGTCGCCGATCTCGGTGCGCAGCGCGTGCAGCGCCATGCCGCCCCGGACGTAGACCGAGGCGTTGAACAGGTCGTTGGGGCGGGTCACGCCGGGCGGATATTTCCAGATCTCGTCGGTGGCGCTGGCGTAGGCGTCCTCGAACGACTGCTGGGCGGTCCCGTTGCCGCGGTGCTCGCTCCA
This sequence comes from Acrocarpospora sp. B8E8, assembly GCF_039871605.1. Classification (NCBI taxonomy): domain Bacteria; kingdom Bacillati; phylum Actinomycetota; class Actinomycetes; order Streptosporangiales; family Streptosporangiaceae; genus Acrocarpospora; species Acrocarpospora sp. B8E8. Next base: position 14,251 of record NZ_JBDPLV010000103.1, read on the forward strand.
CAGCCACTCGGCGTAGGTGGCGAAGCCCTCGTTGAGCCAGAGGTCCTTCCAGCGGTTGATGCTCAGGCTGTTGCCGAACCACTGGTGGGCCAGCTCGTGCGCGATGATGCCCTCGTCCGGCTCGAAACCGCCGTAGATCGGCTTGGTCTGGTTCTCCAGCGCGTAACCGGCCGCGAAGTCGTCCACCACGCCGCCGGTGTACTTGAACGGGTAGGGCCCGAACACGGTCGTCCAGTAATCGGTGATCCTGGCGGACTGGTCATACAGACTGTTCAGGCTCTTGCTGAAGCGGGGGTCGGTGGCGGCGTAGACCGGGATGCCGCCCGGCGAGTCGCCGGTGCGGACCTGGAACTTGCCGGTGGTCATGGTTGCCAGGTAGGTCACCATGGGGTTGGACTCGCGCCACACGAACGTGATCTTGCCGTCCTTGGTCTGGGGCGTTCCGGCCAGCTCGCCGTTGGCGATCGCGGTCACGCCCTCGGGAACGGTCAGGGTGAAGTCGAAGGTGGCCTTGTCGGAGGGATGGTCGTTACTGGGGAACCAGGTCTTCGCGCCGTTGGGCTCACACGTCACGAACGCGCCGTCCGTGGTGGGGATGAAGCCGTAGGAGCCCAGGTTCGAGGAGTTCTGCACCGGATCGGGCGTGCCCGCGTAGGCGACCGCGACCTTGAACGCGGCGCCGTCCCGGAGATCGGAGAAGATCGTCAGCTCATCCCCGTGCCGCTCGAACTGGGCGGGTCGCCCGTTGACGGTCACCGCGCTCACGGTGAAGCCGTGCAGATCCAGGTTGAACTGCGACAGCTCCTGCGTGGCCTTCGCGTCGATGGTCGCCGAGCCGCCCAGGTGTTTGCTCCGCGGCTCGTAGGCCAGCGCCAGCGCGTAGTGGGTGACGTCATACCCGCCGTTCCCGTCCCCGGGAAAGTAGGGATCCCCGATCCCGGTCGTCCCCGCGGTCGCGGCCGACACCGACCGCGCCGCGGCCGGTGGGTTGGACGCGATCGGCACCTCCCTGCCCCCGGCATTGTCGGCGCCCGTGGCGCTGTTCGACGCCGAGCAGGCGACCGTAAGGCCAGCCGCGAGCAAGCTGACCACCTGGCGTCCACGCATGTGTGACGTGCCCCCTCCGCACCCGATCCCTGACGAGCAACCCTACGCGAGGAGAACGACAGGTTCAGGCGGCGGCGACGGAGGTTTGCAGGGCCTTGTCGGGCCATGCGGCTTTCGCGGGGCGAAAAGATCTACAGGTTTCCGCGAAGCTCCTGCTCACGCTCGATCGCCTCGAAGAGAGCCTTGAAGTTGCCCTTACCGAAGCCGAGCGAGCCGTGGCGCTCGATGAGCTCGAAGAACACGGTCGGACGGTCCTGCACCGGCTTGGTGAAGATCTGCAGCAGGTAGCCGTCCTCGTCCCGGTCCACCAGGATGCGGCGCCTCTTGAGTTCGGCCACGGGGGCCCGTACCTGGCCGATCCTGGCCCGGAGCGCCGGGTCGTCGTAGTAGGAGTCGGGGGTCTCCAGGAACTCCACGCCCGCCGCCCGCATGCGGTCGACCGTGCTGAGGATGTCGTTGGTGGCCAGCGCGATGTGCTGCACGCCAGGCCCGCCGTAGAACTCCAGGTATTCGTCGATCTGCGACTTGCGCTTCCCGGCGGCGGGCTCGTTGAGCGGGAACTTCACCTTCCGGGTGCCGTTCGCGACGACCTTGGACATCAGCGCCGAATACTCGGTCGCGATGTCGTCGCCGATGAACTCGGCCATCCGCGTGAAGCCCATGACACGCTCGTAGAACTCCACCCATTCGTCCATATGCTCGACATTGCCGACGCAGTGGTCGATGGCCTGGAACATCCGCTGACCAGGCTCCACGATCGGGTCCGCGGCGACGTACCCCGGCAGGTACGGCCCGGTGTAGTTGGCGCGGTCGACCAGCGTGTGCCGGGTCTCGCCGTACGTCGCGATCGCGGCCATGACCACTTTGCCGTGCTCGTCCTCCCGCACGTACGGCTCCACGAGGCCGCGCGCCCCCTGCGCCAGCGCGTGCCGGTAGGCGGCGTCCACGTCCGGCACGTCCAGGGCCAGGTCGATGACGCCGTCGCCGTGCTCGGTGACATGCGTGGCCAGGTCGGTGCCGGGCCGCACCGCGCCACGCAGCTCGAACCGCGCGCCGCCCGAGGTCAGCACGTAGGCCACCTCATGCCGGCTGCCGGTCTCCGGCCCGCGATAGGCGACCAGCCGCATGCCGAAGGCGGTCGAGTAGAAGTGGGCGGCCTGCTTGGCGTTGCCGACGGCGAACACGACGGCGTCCATCCCATGGACCGGAAACACGTCATCAGTCATGGCGACACTCTCGGACGCGATGGCCAACCTGCGCAACACTCACCGAAAATAGTGGACAATATGCTCAGGAAAAATGGCGATCATCGGAGCATTATTGTGACCGTTGACCAGTTGGATGTCCGGCTTGTCGCGTTACTGGAGGAAGAGCCGCGCATCGGCGTGCTGGAATGTTCGCGGCGGCTCAACGTGGCGCGCGGGACCGTGCAGGCCCGGCTCGACCGCCTCGCCGCCCGCGGCGTGATCACCGGGTACGGCCCGCAGATCGATCCGGCCGCGCTCGGTTTCGATGTGACGGCGTTCGTGACGTTGCAGATCCGGCAGGTCAGCGGGCATGATCCAGTGGCGGACCGGCTGGCGCTGATCCCCGAGGTGCTGGAGGTGCACACGATCACCGGCGGGCATGACATGCTCTGCCGGGTCGTCGCGCGCAGCAACGCCGACTTGCAGCGGGTGATCGACCAGATCGTGGACGTGCACGGGGTGGTCAGGACGGAGTCCGTGATCGCGTTGGACACTCCGGTGCCGTACCGAACCCTGCCTTTGGTCAAGGCCGCGCAACGGTAGTGGACGATAGCCGCAAGGTAGCTGCAATGTCCCAAGCATCGTTATCTATCGTCTACCGTGAACGCCTGCGAGAGGTCTGGGGGATCGCGTGCGAAGCGGTGAGGAAGATGAGGCACCTGGTCAGGAGGCCGCCGAACCGGCGGTTGCCCAGGAGGCCGGCGAGCCGACGGCTGTGCTGGAGGCCGTTGAACCGACGGCGAAACCGCGCCGGAGGCTGCTGCGTCGCGTCCTCATCGCCGGCGGGATCGGGATCGCCGGTCTGATCGCCATGTTCGGGATCGTCTGGGCGATGACCCCGATCCCGGACACCACCCAGGCCCTGGCCACCGCGCAAGGCTCGCTGTTCTACTACCGGGACGGCAAGACCGTCCTCGCCACCCAGGGCGTCAACCGCAAGAACGTGCCACTCAGCAAGGTCCCCGCTGTGGTCAAGGACGCCGTGATCGCCGCCGAGAACCGGACGTTCTACCAGGACACGGGCGTCTCACTCACGGGTACGGCTCGCGCCATGTGGTCCACGTTCACCGGGCAGCAGATCCAGGGCGGATCGACCATCACCCAGCAGATGGTGCGCAACTACTACAGCGGGCTGAGCCAGGAACGTTCCGTGATCCGCAAGCTCAAGGAGATCATGATCTCGTTGAAGGTGGATCGCTCCAAGTCCAAGGACTGGGTGCTGGAGCAGTACCTCAACACGATCTACTTCGGCCGGGGCGCGCACGGGGTGCAGGCCGCCTCGCTGGCCTACTTCAACAAGGACGTGAGCAAGCTGGGCGCGGCCGAAGGGGCGTACCTGGCGGCGGTGATCCAGCAGCCGACCCGGTTCGCCGACCCGAAGGGCGCGGACCTGGCGGCGGTCAAGGCGCGCTGGCAAGCGGTGGTTTCCGGGATGACCGAGACGAAGGCGCTCACCTCGGCGCAGGCCGCCGGGCTGGTGTTCCCGACGCTGGTCAAGCAGAAGTCGCCGCTGTCGCTGGGCGGGCAGAAGGGCTACATGCTCGCGCAGGTACGGGCCGAATTGAACCGGCTCGGGTACAGCGACGAGGACATCAACCAGGGCGGTCTGAAGGTCACCACGACGTTCGACCGGAAGTTGATGGGGCTGGCCGAGGAGGCGGTCAAGGCCGTGCTGCCGGCGGACACGCCGAAGAAGGTGCGCACCGGGCTGGCGGCGGTCGATCCGGCCACCGGGGAGGTGGTGGCTTTCTACGGCGGGCGGGACTACAACGCGACCGAGTGGAACAACGCCTTCGACGCGAAGGTGCAGGCCGGGTCCACGTTCAAGGCGTATGCGCTGGCGGCGGCGCTGGAGAACGGGTTCGACCTGTGGACCCGGGTGGACGGGAACTCGCCGATGCGGATCGCGTCCGCGACGATCCCGAACTCGGGGGGCGCGTCGTACGGGTCGGTGGATCTCGTGCAGGCCACCCGGAGTTCGGTCAACACGGCGTTCGTCGATCTCGGGCAGAAGGTCGGGCTCGCCAAGGTCGCGCGGGCGGCGGAGGCGGCCGGGATCCCGGCCGATCAGCTGACGCAGCATCAGGCCGCGCCCACGTTCCCGCTGGGGGTCGCGTCGGTGAGCGCGGTGCAGCAGGCGTCCGCGTATGGGACGTTCGCGGCGGACGGGATCCATCATGACGCGCACGTGATCCGGTCGATCACCGATGTGCGGGGGCACACCCGGCAGATCACCGCGCCCGGGAAGCGGGCCTTCAGCGCGGAGACCACGGCCGACACGACGTTCGCGCTCGAGCAGGTCGTCCAGGGCGGCACCGGCACGGCCGCACGCCTCTACGACCGCCCCGCCGCCGGCAAGACCGGCACCACCGACGAGTCGGCCGCCGTCTGGTTCACCGGCTATGTCCCGCAGCTGTCCGTGGCGGTGGACATGTTCAGAGACGACAACAAAGCGGTGACCGTCCCTGGCTATGGCGCTTTGTACGGGGGCACGCTACCCGCCCAGATCTGGAAGTACTTCATGTCGGCCGCGATGGACGGCAAACCTGTCGAGGAATTCCCGCCACCGACCGACTACCAGACCATGTGGGACAGCCCGAACAGCCCTTCCGACCAGAACAACCAGAACGGCGACGGCGAAAACTCCACCCCCTGGGACAGCCCATCACCGTTCCCGACCCCAACAGACACGCCCGAAATGCCCGACTCACCCCCACCAACCGAGGGCGACAATCAGGGCGACCAGAACAACCCAGGCAACGGCACCGACACCGGGAACCCCGACCCCCCAACCCCAGACGAACCAACAGCCCCAGACCCCACAACAACCGAAGTGAACTTCTAGGAACACAAAACCGTCCGACGTGATTTCTAAGGACGCCCACCAGGACCTCGCCGCCGCTCTTGGCGCCGGTGCGGCGAGAACCGTCACCGGCGTGATCGGCGCCGGATAACGGTGAGCGGCTCGGCGATCTGGTCATCCTGTTGGTACTCAATGAACAGACAGATTGCCGCTGTCGCTCTTGGCGCCGGTGCGGCGAGAACCGTCACCGGCGTGAACGGCGCCGGATAACGGCGAGCGGCTCGGTGGCCTGGTCATTCTGTTGGTGCGCTCAAGTCGTCTGGCTGAGTTCATTCTTGAGTGCGCTTGGGGTGGTGACGGGGAGCCTGCAAGCGAACTGCCGGCAGACGTAGGCGGCCGGTTCCCCGTTGATCGTGCCCCTTCCGCGTAGGAGGGGTACGGTCTCGTCTCCGTTTCCCCACGCTACGACCAGGCCGGGGACCGTCGACATCAATGCTGTCCGATGGAGTTGCTTTGCTCGGAGGTCGTCTGGTGGCCCGACTATGGCGACCTCGATTGGTCCGTCCAAGGCGGCCTGTGCCACTGCCAAGCCCCATCCGGCGAAACGGGCGTACTTCGCCGCCAGGACCGAAACAGCCCCCAGTGCCGCCTCGGCTGCCTCCCGATGTCTGGTCGATCCGCTCAGGGCCGCGTATGACAACAATGCCCCTGCCGCCGCGAACTGCCCCGAAGGGGTTGCGTTGTCTGTCGGGTCCTGAGGCCGCTGGAACAAACGCTCTCCGTCGTCTGCCGTATCGAAGAAACCGCCATCCCCGTCCCCGAAGCGTTCCAGCACGCTCTCCAGCAGTTCCCCGGCACTCTCGAACCACCGCGTCTCCCCGGTAACGCCATAAAGCGCGATAAGTCCCTCGGCTAGATCTGCATAATCCTCGAGAACGCCCGAATTCCGTCCTGCGTGTCCGCCCAGGGAGGTACGCAGCAGCCACACACCGGTCGATTCGGCGGAAGTTTCCTCGGGGCTGTGGCCGTCGCGTGAATCGATTGGCTTGTGTGGATTTTTCGTGACATGTAGGTCTATGAGCAACTCGGCGGCAGACTTGGCTGCATCAACTAGATCTGGACGGTCGAAAAGTGCGCCTGTTTCGGCGAGAGCGGCTATCGCTAGGCCATTCCATCCGGCTACGACTTTGTCATCCCGTCCCGGGCGGACACGTTCTCCCCGGGCGGCGAGCAATGCATTCCGTACCCGTTCGAAACGATCATCGGGATCCACTGGCAGTTGAAGAACTGAAGTGCCGTGCTCGAAAGTCCCCGAGACGTCGAACACCGTCGCCGCCCAGGTGCCGTCCTCGTCTCCGAGGACCTCCCTGAGCTGGTCAGGAGTCCAGACATAGAATTGGCCTTCCTTGCCTTCGCTGTCGGCGTCCAGAGCCGACGCGAAACCGCCGTCCGGGGTTCGCATTTCTCGCAGCAGCCAGTCGGCGGTTTCCAGGGCGATTCGTTTGGCGAGCACGGAACCAGTGGCCCGCCACCAATGCGTGTACACGCGAAGCAGCAGCGCGTTGTCATACAGCATTTTCTCGAAGTGGGGGACAATCCACTCCGCGTCCACGCTGTAACGCGCGAAACCACCGCCGAGCTGATCGTAGATTCCGCCCCTGGCCATGGCGTCGAGCGTCTTCTCCGCCATCGCGAGAGCATCCGCCGTACCCGCACGAAGAAGAAACTCCAGCACCATCGACGGCGGGAACTTGGGCGCGCCGCCGAAACCCCCGCGTGCCGCGTCGAAAGTATTGGCCAGATCGCGAACGGCCGCGGCGAGGGTGTCCCGTGACGGCAGCGGTCCCGAGGGCAGGCCCGCCCGCTCGTTCAGCGCCTCCACCACATTCACGCCCTGCGCCAACACGGCAGGCCGGTCGTTCAGCCACGCCTGCGAGATCCCATGAAGCAACCGCTGGAACTGCGCACGCGGAAAATACGTCCCGGTGTAGAACGGATGCCCATCCGGTGTCGCGAAAACGGTCATCGGCCAGCCGCCGTGCCCGGTCATCGCCTGGGTGGCCCCCATGTACACGGCATCCACATCGGGACGTTCCTCCCGATCGACCTTCACGTTGACGAACTTGTCGTTCATCATCCGGGCCGTCGCCTCGTCCTCGAACGACTCGTGCGCCATCACATGGCACCAGTGACAGGCCGAATATCCCACCGAGATCAGCAGCGGCACATCCCGCTCGCGCGCGGCCGCGAACGCTTCCTCGCCCCACTCCCACCAGTCCACCGGATTCCCGGCATGCTGCAACAGATAGGGACTCGTCGCACCAACCAGCCGATTCATCTCCGACCTCCTGGGTAGCCACTTCTTCCATCTTCCCCTGCCATCGGAGTCCCGCGGAGGTCGCCTGGCGAGGTGGCGAAGCAGGTATGGGGTCCGGGGATGTATTCGGGTGGCGGCGGGCGTAGGCTCACGGGACGTGAGCGAGGACGTCAGGTGTCGCGGTGGGGTGTGGGCGTGGCCGGTGGAGGAGGCTGCGTGAGCGTGGATTTGGAGTTTGCGATCCGGCATTCCGGGCGGGCGGGGAAAGATCTCACCCGGCGGGATGTGGCGCGGGTGCTGCTCGCGGTGCCGACGGGGCAGGCGCTGGTGTCGATGCCCGACCTGAAGCGAGAGCTGCTCGCGGTGGGGAATCCGCTGTCGGCGGCGTTCTGGGAGTCGGCGAAGACCACGCTGGCGCGGATCGAGTCGGGGCTGGCCACGGTGGGCGACGTGCAGCGGTGGCTGGAGTCGACCGGGACCGAGCCGATCCTGCTGACCCGCAGCTATTTCGTGTGGCCGGATGAGGGCGAGCGCGGCCCGGTGGCCACCGAGATGTACGCGCGCCTGGTCGAGCACCTGGAGTCGCTCCTGGCGATCGGTGTGATAGATCCAGATTTGCTGGCGTCAGGGGATCCGGCGGCGCGGGAGGCGTACGAGGAGCTGCAGGAGCGGTGGCTGGCGACGTCGCTGCCCGATGGGCGGGTGCCCAGCGCGGTGGTCAGCGACGAGCAGGACGAGGAGCTGTTCGCGGCCTGGGACGAGGAGGAGGCGTTCGCGCTCGGGGAGCTGCGCCGGAGCATGGCCGACCTGCCCGCGCCGCCGCTGCCGGCGGAGGATCTGCGGGTGGCCGCGGGGCGGCTGCGGCGCACGCTGGTGCGGCCGGGGTTCCCAGGGAACGTGTTGCGGGCCTGCGCGGGTCTGGACGAGGCGGCGCTGCCGGCCGAGGACGAGGATCTGTGGCTGGCGGTGGCGGCTGGGATCACCGCGCCGATCTCGGACCTGCCGGACGAGGAGGACGCGGCCCGCTTCTTCGACCTGGACGGCGAGCTCAGCCACGAGGACTCGGTGCTCGCCTCGCTGTGCGCGATCAACCACGCCGACTGGCTGGCCGCCGTGACCGCTCTGGCCCGGTACGGTCCCGGCGTGCTCGCCTCGCCCGAGCGGATCGCCCGCTTCATCGCGGACTCGGAGGAGAACGACGGCGAAGCCGACAGCCTGGAAGACCTGGAAGCGACCGAAATGCTCTTCACCGCGGTCACTCCTCTGTGGGCTCACCTCGGCATCGTCGACAAAGCCGAAGTCCTCACCCCTCTGGGCTGGTGGGGCCTCCCCAAAGCCTTGGAACGAGCCTGGTCCCCTGAATAAGCCGGGTGGCTCGCCGTTATCCGGCGCCGTTCACCACCGCGTCACTTCTCGCCGACCCGGCGCCAAAGGGGTTCCGCGACTCTTGCCGCCCCAGAGCCAACGGGGGTTCCTCCGCGGCCAGTTCCTCATGCCCGCGAGGTTGGGTGATGTGCCTGTGGTGGTGCCCGCGAGGTCAGGTGATGTGCCTGTGGTGGTGCCCGAGGTTAGGCGGTTTCGTCCTGGTAGTTGTCGGGGACGAGGTCGGCGTATTCGGGGTGGCGTTTGATGTAGGACGCGATGAAGGGGCAGAGGGGGACGACCGAGAGGGCGCGGTCGCGGGCGCCGTTGAGGGCGGCGCGGGCGAGTTGGCTGCCCAGGCCCTGGCCCTCGAACGCCGAGTCGATCTCGGTGTGGAGGAAGACGATTTTCCCGGGGCGGAGCCGGTATTGGGCGAACCCGGCCACATCGCCTTCGACGAGGATCTCGTAACGGTGGGTTTCGGGATTGTCGACGACGGTGGCCTGGGTCACTTCTTGTCCTTCTCGTGCGGGACCTGGATTTTCGAGATCTGTTTGTTCATGGACTTGACGAGGAAGAACAGCGCGACGCCCAGCGCGAACACGATGAGGAAGCCGAGCAGCCCCGGGCCGTACTCAGGCGCGGCGGCGGCGATGAAGTTCATCTCTCAAGTCTACGAGCAGGCGGTGGGGGCCTCCGCGTGGACTCCCGCGAACAGGTCGTCCTCGGGGACGGTGGTGTCCACCAGGGCGCGGGCCAGGTGGAAGTCCTCGGTCGGCCAGACCTCCATCTGGATCTCGATCGGGCAGACGAACCAGAAGCCGTCAGGGTCCACCTGGGTGGCGTGCGCGAGGAGCGCGCGATCCCGGGTCTCGAAGAAGTCGGCGCACGGCACCCGGGTGGTGACATCCCACTTCTCCGGCCTGTCCTCCCAGCGGGAGATCCAGTCCGCATACGGCGAGCCCATGCCGCGCGAGGTCATCGCCTCATGGAGCGCCTCGAACCGGTTCTTGGAGAAACCCATCTGGTAGTACAGCTTGAGCGGCTGCCACGGCTCCCCGGCCTCGGGGTAACGATCGGGATCCCCGGCCGCGTCGAACGCCTCCACGGAGACCCGGTTGGTCATGATGTGGTCGGGGTGCGGGTAACCGCCGTTGTCGTCGTACGTCAAGATCACATGCGGCCGGAACTCGCGGACCGCGGCCACCAGCGGCGCGGAGGCCACCTCCAGCGACTGCAGCGCGAAACACCCCTCCGGCAGCGGCTCGTTCTCGTCCTCGGGCAGCCCGGAGTCGACGAAACCGAGGAAACGCTGGCGCACGCCGAGGATCTCGCGGGCCCGTTCCATCTCAAGCCGCCGCACCTCGCCCATGTTCTCCAGGATGTCCGGCCGGTCCATCTTCGGGTTCAGGATGGATCCGCGCTCACCACCGGTGCAGGTGACCACCAGCACGTCCACGCCCTCGCTGGCATAGCGGGCCATGGTCGCCGCGCCCTTGCTCGACTCGTCGTCGGGGTGCGCGTGCACGGCCATCAGCCTCAACGGCGCGATCTCAGCACTCACGGGTCTCCTCAAATGTCCTGGGCAACTGCTCAAAGAGGCTAGCTTCAGGGTGCGACAGTTTTCGCCTCGGGCAAGCCTCCGCGGCACCCTCCGCGAACAATTGTCTCGGACAACGCCGCCAGACCGCAGGGAGATTCCGCGCATGTCCCCAGAGCCAGTCACGCGCCCGGTTCTCGGCACGCCCGCGGACTTCCCCGAACGGCCCCCCGCGGGCCGCAGCCGGTTCGTGGTGTATGCGGTGATCGGCCTGATCGTCGCCGTGATCGCCTCCGGCTGGGGCTACGTGATCCTCAGCGCGCGCGGAAATCCGGACGTCCGGGCCGAGGTGGTCTCCTTCGACGCGAGCGCGGCCGACTCGGCGGCGATAACCTTCCTGGTGCACAAGCCCGCCGACCGCGAGGCGAGGTGCCTGGTGCGCGCCCTGGACACCCACCACGTCGAGGTGGGCACCCGCGAGGTCACGATCCCCGCCGGAGAGTCCGACAATTCGTTCACCGAGCGCGTGAAGACCAGTGCGCAAGCCACAGCCGTGCACGTTCAGTATTGCAATCTCGTATAGTGGAATCTTTGGGGAAGCGTTCGAAGGCGTTAACTTCTACGCCTTTCGACTCACCTAGGGAAGCAAGGAGAACCCGCGTGGCCGTCTCCCAGAACGATTCCGTCACCTGGCTGACGCAGGAGGCGTACGACCGCCTCAAGGAGGAGTACGACCGCCTTTCTGGTCCGGGCCGGATCGAGATCGCCAAGAAGATCGAGGCCGCCCGCGAGGAGGGTGACCTCAAGGAGAACGGCGGATACCACGCCGCCAAGGACGAGCAGGGCAAGATGGAGGCCCGCATCTTCCACCTCCGGCAGATCCTCGACAGCGCCAAGGTTGGCGAGGCCCCCCGAACCGAGGGGGTGGTCGGGCCCGGCATGACGGTGACGATCCGCTTCGTCGGCGATGACGACGAGGTGACCTTCCTGCTGGCCTCCCGCGAGGAGAGCGGCGCCCCGATCGACGTGTACTCGCCCAAGTCCCCGCTCGGGGCCGCCATCAACGGCAAGAAGATCGGCGACAAGGCGACGTACACGATGCCGAACGGCCGGGCGATCACGGTCGAGGTGCTCGAAGCCGTGCCGTACATCGGCAACTGACGTTTGTTCAAAATCCGCCGGAGACACGCGCTCCGGCGGATTTCGGCGTTTTGGATCCGCTAGCCTCGTGGGTCGGGCCATGGCGAGAGGGGTGAGGGCGTGATCCGCAGGGCACTCGCGGAAGCCCGCAGGGATCTCGCCTACCGTCCCCGGCTGCCGGGCCGCCGTCCGCTCCGGCTGCCCTGGCTGTGGCGGCGGGCGATCCCGCTGCTGGTGGTGCTGCTGGTCGCGGTCATCTCCGCCGACCTCCTGATCCTGGCCGAGCTGTACGGCCAGGCCGAACGTCCCGTGGCCGCCCGGCAGAAGAACGCTGTCCCGGGAAAGAACTTCGTGGCCACCTCCGATGAATCCAGGGACGACCCCCCGCCGCCGGTGGCCCCGCTGGGCAAGTTACGGCAGCCGCACCTGTTCGTGGTGAGCGATCAGCCGCTCGCGGCGGAGACGATCGCCCGGATCCGGGAGGTGCCGGGCGTCGCCGCGCTGGACGTCACCGACGCGGCCGAGGTGAGCATGGACGGGCGGCGGGTACCCACCATGGGAGTCGATCCGTCCACATTCCGGGCCTACACCCCGGCGCCGACCGCCGGGTCCGACGTGTTGTGGGCGAACATCGCCAAGGGCGAGGTGGCCGTCTCGTTCGAGCTCGGCAACGACGGCGGCCTGCCGCTCGGGTCCGAGGTGACCAGCGGCGGGCGGAAGCTCAGAATCGGCGCGTACGCGACGGTGGGCATGAGCACGATCGCCGCGATCGTGTCCCGGCCGACCGCCAGGGCCCTGGGCCTGCCGGAGGGGAACGCGCTGGTGGTCAGCGCGCCCAAGGCCGACTCGGGGAAGCTGCGCCGGACGCTGCTGCGGCTGCTGCCGAAGGGCAGCCAGGTGGCGACGATCAATCCGGTGCTGGCCGGGCCCCGGCGGCAGACCGCGTGGCCGGCGTCGGCGTTCATGTCGGCGCAGCAGACCGAGGCGATGCTGCGGGCGGCGGTGGGCAAGCTGGGCAGGCCGTACGAGTGGGGGGCCGAAGGGCCGGAGAGTTTCGACTGTTCCGGTCTGGTGCAGTGGGCGTTCCGGCAGGCGGGGGTGAGCATGCCGAGGGTGGCGTCGCAGCAGTGGGCGAGCGGGCCGCAGATCCCGCTGGAGCAGGCCCAGCCGGGCGATCTGCTGTTCTGGCGCAGCGATCCCACCAATCCGGCATATATCTCCCATGTGGCGATTTACTGGGGTGACGGGAAGATGCTGCACGCGCCCAGGACCGGCGACGTCGTCAAGCTCGCCAAGATCCACACCCGGGGCTTCGCCGGGGCGGTCCGGGTGAGCCCGGGCGTCGCCGCCCAGGTTCGCTAGATCGGCAGCCCCGCCTCCAGCAGGGCGAACGCCTCGTCCACCAGCTCGGAGAGCGGGCGCGCGCCGTCCTCCCGCACCCAGCGTTGCAGGGTGGGGATGAGCGCGCCCACGACCGCGCCGGTGAGCGTCTGCACCGCGATGTCGGCCGGATCGCGCCCTTCCCGCTTGGCGATCGCCTCGGCCAGCACGCCGAAGGTGTCCATCATGTTCTGCATCACCCGGGCGCGGATCGCCGGAATGGTCAGCTGCAGCCGGGCCCGGGCGAGGAGCTCCCGCTGCTCGTCCGCCGGGATCATCTCCATCGACCCCCGGAAGGTGTCCCGCAGCGCCCGCAATGGCGGTTTGTCCTTCGGCTGCTCGGCCAGCATGGCGATCAGCACGGGGTCGTAGTCGTCCTGGAGGACGATGTCTTCCTTTGTCGCGAAATATCGGAAGATCGTGCTGGGGGAGATCTCCGCGGCCTCCGCGATCTGCTCGATGGTCGTCGCGTCATAGCCCTGTTCGGCGAACAATCGCAGGGCCTGCTCCTGGATCGTCCGCCGAGTCCTGGCCTTCTTCCGTTCACGCAGTCCCGGCGAGTTCATGGACCGATTCTCCCGCCTCCTCCGCGCTCGTGCCACGCATGAACACCGCCACCAGCACCGCGCTGAGCAGCGCCACCGCGCCGCATGTCCACAACACCGCGTCCATCGCCGCCGCGAAGGCGTCCCGCCCCGCCGCGGCGAACTCCGGCACGTGTACGGCTGCCGCCACCGAGTCGCGCACTCCCTCGGGGGCGGAATCGGGCAGGTTGCCTACGTACACGGCGGAGAGCAGGCTGCCGAGCCCGGCCACCCCGAAGGCCCCGCCGGTCTGGCGCAGGGACTGGAGCACGCCCGTGCCCATGCCGGTGCGATGCTCGGGCAGCATGGCGAGCACGCCGTCCATGGCGGGGACCATGGTCAGGCCGACGCCCGCTCCGGCGATCGTGAGCCAGGCGGCGGTGTAGGCGTACTCGCCGGGCAGGATCGCGCCGAGCGCGAGCCCGGCGGTGAGCAGCAGCAGCCCGGCGGTCATGATCGGCCGCAGCGTGGTCTTCTTGAGCAGGCGCTCGCCCGCGAATCCGCCGAGCATCAGGCCGAGGATCATCGGGGTGATGCGCAGGCCGGTGCCCATCGCGTCGAAGCCCTGCACGGCCTGCAGGTAGAGCGGCACCACGAACAGCACGCCCATCATGCCGAGCGAGACCAGCGAGGCCGCGATCGAACCCCACAGGAAGACCCGGTCCCGGAAGAGGCTGAGGTCCATCATCGGGGTGCTGCTGCGCATTTCCACCCGGACGAATGCGGTCAGAAGCACCAGGCCGACCACCAGCGGGATGAGAGCCCCGGGGGAGCCCCAGCCGTCCACCGGGGCCTGGATCACGCCGTACACCAGGGCGGCGAGGCCGGTCACCGACAGCAGCGTGCCGGGCACGTCCAGCCGGGGTGTGGCGGGGTCGCGCGACTCCGGCACCAGCAGGACCACGGCGACCAGCGCGATCGCCACCGCGGGCAGGTTGATCAGGAAGATCGATCCCCACCAGAAGTGGTCGAGCAGGTAGCCGCCCACGATCGGGCCAAGCGGCAGCCCGACGGCCATGCCCGCCGTCCACACCGCGATCGCCTTGGCCCGCTCGCCCGGGGGGAAGATGCTCGGCAGGATCGAGGTGGACAGCGGCATGATCAGCGCCGCGCCCGCGCCCATCAGCGCGCGGCCCGCGATCAGCCAGCCGGTCGTGTCGGCCAGCATCGCCACCGCCGACGCCACCCCGAAGGCGGCCAGACCGGCGACCAGCAACTTCTTGCGGCCGAGCCGGTCGCCGAACACGCCCGCGGGTAGCAGCAGCGCCGCGAACGTCACCAGGTAGGCGTCGACGATCCACTGGAGCTCGCCGGTGGAGGCGTTCAGGTCCACGGCGAGCGTGGGGAGCGCCACGTTGAGCACGGTCGCGTCCAGTCCGATGACCAGGACGCTGAGTACAAGGGCTGACAGAGCCCACCATCTGGAAGTAACCATGAATTGATAGTAACTCTCAAAATTAAGTCACTGTCAACGTCTTGCTTTGGTGAGAAGGCGGTGTAATCTTAATTACATGGATGCAGAAGAACAGCTGAAAGGCTGGTTCACCGGGCGGTTGCCCGAAGGCTGGTTCACCGGGCGGCCCGAGATCGTGCTGGACCGGGAAGAGATCACCGTGCTCGGCGCGCTCCCGCCGCTGACCGTCGCCGACGACCTGCCGGACGTGGAGAAGGCCGCCGCGCTGGAGGGCTACGTCGAGCGGTTCCGCGAGGAGACCAGGGAGCGCCGGATCGGCATCGCCCGCGAGGCCGAGCACCGGTTCCGCCGCAAGGTCTCCTGGGGGGTCACCGCCGGCGAGGAGACAGTGATGTTCACCACTCTCTCGGTGCCCGTCATGACCCGGCTGCGGCAGCCGGAACGGCAGGTGCTCGACACGCTCGTCGCCGCCGGGGTCGCCCGCAGCCGCTCCGACGCCCTCGCCTGGTGCGTCAGGCTGGTCGGCAAGCACACCGACACCTGGCTCGCTGACCTGCGCGATGCCCTCCAGCACGTTGATCGAGTTCGCGCGGCGGGCCCCGACGTAGTGGACTAAACCAATTATTCAAAAGGTCTGGACCAATGCGATTGGCCTATACCAATGTGTGGGCCGGAAAATTCGGGTAAGGAGTGGGCGCGTTTTCTTTGAACCGGGCCTTGGTGGGTAGGCTCCCACTGAGCATCATGGCCGCCACCTGCGCTTAGGTGGCTGGATATGGCCTGATTAACGGCGTGGAAACATACTGGTCTACGCCAATTGGATTAGGCGCGTATTCATCGTCAATGATGATTTGGCCCCGCTAGACAAAGGAGCCGTCGCCGATGTCCGTCACCGTTTCGCGTAATCCCCAGCCGACTTCTGAGCAGTTCTCCCACCCGACCACTCACCGCGAGTTGGCCGCCTGGGTCGGCGCGATCGCCGAACTCACCGAGCCGGACCGGATCGAATGGTGTGACGGCTCCGAAGCGGAATGGACCCGGCTGACCAACCTCCTGGTCGACCAGGGCACCTTCACCCGGCTGGTACGGCGCCCCAACAGCTTCCACGCCGCCTCCGACCCGAGCGACGTGGCCAGGGTCGAGGACCGGACCTTCATCTGCTCCGAGCGGGAAGAGGACGCCGGGCCGACCAACAACTGGGTCGCGCCCGCCGACATGCGCGCCACCTTCGGCAAACTGTTCCGGGGGAGCATGCGCGGGCGCACCATGTATGTGGTTCCGTTCTGCATGGGGCCGCTCGGCGGTTCGATCTCGCAGCTCGGGGTAGAGATCACGGACTCGGCGTACGTGGTGGTGTCGATGCGGGTCATGACCCGGATGGGCGACGACGCGCTCCGCCTCATCGAGGAGCGCGGCGACTACGTCAAGGCGGTGCACTCGGTCGGCGCGCCGCTCGAGCCCGGGCAGGCGGACGTGCCCTGGCCGTGCAACCAGACCAAATACATCAGCCACTTCCCGGAGACCCGGGAGATCTGGTCGTACGGCTCTGGGTACGGCGGCAACGCTCTCCTGGGCAAGAAGTGCTACGCGCTCCGCATCGCCGGCACGATGGCCCGGGACGAGGGCTGGCTGGCCGAGCACATGCTGATCCTCAAGCTCACCCCGCCAGCTGGTGAAGCCCGCTATGTGGCGGCGGCCTTCCCGTCCGCGTGTGGCAAGACCAACCTGGCCATGCTGCGGCCGACCATTCCCGGCTGGAAGGTCGAGACGATCGGCGATGACATCGCCTGGATGCGGTTCGGGGCGGACGGGCGGCTCTACGCGATCAACCCGGAGGCCGGGTTCTTCGGGGTCGCGCCCGGCACCGGCGAGAGCACCAACGCGAACGCGATCAAGACGTTGTGGGGGAACAGCATCTTCACCAACGTCGCGCTCACCGATGACGGGGATGTCTGGTGGGAGGGCATGACCGATGAGCCGCCGGCGCATCTGACCGACTGGCAGGGGCGGTCCTGGACGCCCGCCTCGCCCGAGCCTGCCGCACACCCGAACGCGCGCTTCACCACGCCCGCCGAGCAGTGCCCGACGATCGCCAGGGAATGGCAGAACCCCGATGGCGTTCCGATCTCGGCCATCCTGTTCGGTGGGCGCCGGGCCACCGCTGTGCCGCTGGTCACTGAATCTCTCAGCTGGGAGCAGGGGGTGTTCCTCGGTGCCAACGTGGCGTCGGAGAAGACCGCGGCCGCTGAGGGCAAGGTCGGCGAGCTGCGCCGCGATCCATTCGCGATGTTGCCGTTCTGCGGTTACAACATGGGCGACTACTTCGCGCACTGGATCTCGATCGGCCGGACGCCGGGGGCGCAGCTTCCGAAGATCTACTACGTCAACTGGTTCCGCAAGGACGACCAGGGGCGCTTCGTCTGGCCCGGGTTCGGCGAGAACAGCCGCGTACTCAAATGGATCGTCGACCGCCTCAACGGTCGGGCCTCCGCCGTCGAAACTCCGATCGGTCGCCTTCCTGTCTCGCTGGACACCGAGGGTCTCGACCTTTCCCCCGAGGATCTCTCGTTGCTCCTGACCGTCGACCCGGAGGTTTGGCGGGAGGAAGCCGCGCTCGTCCCCGAGTTCTTCAGAACCTTTGGCGATCACCTGCCCAAGGAACTCTGGGAGGAGTACCACGCTTTGCTCGCCCGCCTAAACCGAACTTGCTTGATCTTGCTGGACTGATGCGGGTCTGACCAGGAAGCTCAGCATCCAAGATCAAAAATTAGTGACTACCCGCCGACCAGCGTCATCGGAATCGGAACGTCGAGCAACTCAAACAC